>JAJYZY010000042.1:932-18474 GCA_021799715.1 Planctomycetota bacterium
TTTGGCCGCAACCGGCTATCATCTCCAAAGGCTGGATTGCCAATGTGGATACCCTTGGAAATCTTGGCATTTTCTATACCACGCCGGTGGGACTTCCGGAAACGTTCGGGACCTTTCCCGGTGCGGCGGTGTCGGGTCAATTGCCGTTGGGGAAAACGAATGTGGCGGCTCATCTAATATCTTACCCGGGGGAAATTTACTCCATTAAGTTTTCGGTTCTGGTCAGTACGCCTAAGGCTGGGCCTGCTCTTATTTCCCGGCAGCCGCCCGCAATTTTGAAAATTTTGCGAAATACTCCTCCGCCTGTGAAAAGCCAACAATAAAGCACAACGGATCTATCGGGTTTCATCAGGTAGAAACTCTATTCGGGATTGGGCTATTCGTTGGCAGAACCAACGGCTGCAAATACCGGCGAGACATGCGGACTTGGCGTTGGCGGGCAAGAAGGTGGTGGTGAAGCAATTGGGAAGCGGCGAATTGCAGGTGTGTTACCAGGGCGAGAAGCTGGAATACCGGAAGCTCTCGGCGCGTCCGCAGCCGCGGGAGGTGCCAAGCCGCAGGTGATCAATCGTCGGGCATTGAAGCCGGGCGCGGATCATCCGTGGAAGAAGGGCGTGGTGGGCGGCGCGTCCGGGCGAGGTCGTCGGCGCGGCGGGCCGGCTGCGGCTGCGGTCGGGGCTTCGCCCCTCCATGCGCCGGCCCGCCACACCGCGGGAGTATCGATGTCAGAGTGACATTTCTAAATCGGTTAACAGGGTGACATTTCTACTTGTTTGCAACACATTGCACCACAGTGATGGTGACGCCCGCCGCGCAGCAAGTTACACTATTCGCCGGCGCGGCAATCCGGGATTTCCGCATGGTACGATTTTGGAGGTTTTATGGCGTTGCTGGGTTTGGATATTGGCACATCGGGCACCAAGGCTTTATTGCTGGGCGAAAATGGACATGTCCTTGCCGCCGCAGAATCACCGCATGACTTGCAATCACCGCGCCCCGGCTGGACCCAGCAAGACCCCGAAAACTGGTGGCAAGCCTGCTTATTGGCGATGGCCAAAGTACTGAAGATAGCCCAACTCAAAGCTTCTCAAATCAATGCCATCGGGCTTTCCGGTCAGATGCATGGCAGCGTATTTCTCGGCGAAGGCAGTAAGGCATTGCGGCCGGCATTGCTGTGGAATGACCAACGAACCGTGGACCAATGCCGACAAATTCAGGACCTGGCCGGTGGACGCGAACAACTGCTGGCCATGGTCAGCAATCCGGCCCTGACCGGCTTTACAGCTCCCAAGATACTCTGGTTCATGCAAAATGAGCCGGCCAAGTTTGAACGTTGCCGCCATATTCTTCTGCCCAAGGACTACATTCGCTTCCGCCTGACCGGTGAATATGCCTCGGACGTTTCCGATGCGTCCGGCACGCTGCTGCTGGATGTCCGAAAACGCCGATGGCATGACAACCTGATCCGCGTACTCGGTATTGACCCGGCCCTGCTGCCGCGCCTTACAGAATCGCAGGATGTCAGCGGACAAGTCAGTGCGGCGATCGCCCGTATTACCAGACTGCGCGCGGGAATTCCCGTTGTGGGCGGTGCCGGCGATCAGGCCGCCGGGGCGGTTGGCACCGGCGTAGTGGAATCGGGGATTCTTTCCGCAGCCATGGGCACCAGCGGTGTGATTTTCGCCGCTTCCGCCCAGCCGCAGACGGATCCGTTGGGTCGTGTACACACCATGTGCCATGCGATTCCCGATACCTGGTGCGTGTTTGGCTGCATGCTCAGCGCCGGGGGGTCGTTGCAATGGCTGCGCAATACGATGTTTGCATCGCAAATGGCGGACCTGATAAAAAAGAAAAAAGACCCCGGCATGCTCTACGAGCAGATCATCACACTGGCGCAAAGCGCCCCCGCCGGCGCGGAAAATCTTTTCTTTCTGCCCTATCTCACCGGAGAACGCTGCCCGCATCCCGATCCGCACGCCCGCGGGTGTTTTATCGGCTTAACGCCGCGCCATTCCATGGCTCATCTGGCAAGGGCAACACTGGAGGGCATCACCATGGGCATGCGTGAGCAGGTGGATATTATGCGTTCCATGGGCATTGCCATTTCGCAGGTGCGGGCCAGCGGCGGTGGTGCCCGCAGCGATTTCTGGCGACAGTTACAGGCTGATATGTATCAGGCTCCGGTGGTCACCATTCATGTCAGCGAGGGTGCCGCGCTGGGCGCAGCCATTCTGGCGGGCGTGGGCGCGGGCCAGTGGGCCGGCGTGCCGCAGGCCACGCGACAGATCATCAAAGTCAAAAACTCAAGCCGCCCCAACGCGAAACGGGCCGCAATGTACGACCTGCATCACCGGAAATTTGCCCGGTTGTATCCCGCTTTGCAAACAGTCTTCGCGGAAATTTAACCCAATGCTCCGGGCCGGCGCACGTTTAACGTTGGATAATCCATTGCCGCGCCAGCCACCCGGCCAGGGGCTTGGCTTACGGAAAATGACCACGAATGCCGAGTGGCAAAGGCGGTGTCGAATGGATTGTCGGCATTGACCATCGGCAATTCGAATATTTAATTTGCGCCGAGATGACAAATCGTTCACCAATCGGTTCACGTTTCGCGCCGGGATATGCTATAATCTTTCGCGGGGTTTTTTACCCGCGGCAATGGTGCAGGAGTTGTTACGCACCAACTTGCAATAGAACAGTATCATGAGGCGGTATATGGCAGCAAACAAGAAGCTTCTCGAGCGCGAACTGCGCGATGGCCGAACGGTGCATTTCAAATGGTTTTACTCCACGGTTTTCGCGATTCTTCATTTGCTGACGCTTGTCGCATTTTTGCCGATGTTCGTTCATGTGTCATCAATCGTCGTATTTTTCGTTATGGCGTGGATTGCCGGTGGATTGGGTGTAACGCTGGGATACCACCGACTTCTGACACACCGCAGTTTTGTCACTTACAAACCCATTGAATATATTCTGACGATATTTGCGTGCCTGTCGTGGCAGGGCGGACCGATTCAATGGGTTGGCACACACCGCCTGCATCATACGGAATCCGATGAACCTGGTGATCCGCATTCTCCCCGTGATGGCTTCTCCTGGTCGCATCTGTTATGGATTATTCATTCTTCACGGATCGGGGACGATCCGTCAAAACTCACGAAGGACATTCAGCGCGATCCCGTTTTATGCTTTATTGACCGTTATTGGTATGTGCCACAATTTTTTCTTGCGGCGATTTTATTTGCCCTGGGCTGGCTGTGGCTGGGCACGGCCATGGGAGGCATTTCATGGGTTCTCTGGGGAGTCTGCGTGCGCGTGGTTATCATGTATCACGCAACCTGGTTTGTGAATTCCGCGGCCCATACCTGGGGATATCGCAATTTTGAAACCAGTGATGACTCGCGCAACAACTGGTGGGTGGCGCTGATGTCTTTTGGTGAAGGCTGGCACAACAATCATCACGCGCAGCAACGTTCAGCCGCCCATGGCATGCGGTGGTATGAAATTGATGTTACGTACATAACCATTCTGTTGATGCGCGCGTGCGGTCTGGCTTGGAAAGTGGTTAAGCCGCAACGCCCCGGCGCATCGTAAAAGTGAAAAACCAATTGCAACCATCAAAATCGACACCCCAATGATCTTAATATGGCGAGCTGACAGGGCCCATAATTATTTTCTTTGAATCCGCCTCCGGACCAAACCGCAGCCCCTTGTCGCTTCGGGTATAATCATCCATTGAGTTTGGAGGTTCTTGGTGACTGCTAACCCATACCATCTTGGCGACCGCGTTTACGCTCCCTGGCAGAATGAACGGCTTTTCCCCGCCCGGGTCACTTTTCTGTCCAATGGTACAGCTTATTTTACTTATGTGGATGGTGAAACGGGTCGAATGCCCGCCCGGCGATTGCAGCCGTCCAACAAAATCGTGGTCATTGAGTCTGTCTCCCGAAAGCCAATGGAGAAGCATTGGTCCGAGGGGCGGCTGCTGGGTGAATTTCTTCGCATGATTGGTGCCAAACCACTGTATTCGTTTATTCGAACGAAACTGGAACTCGGGCACTTTCTAAAACTTGCCCGCATGTCCAGCAGCCGACATATCCACTTCTCCATGCACGGCCTGAAGCGCAAACTGGTATTGCAATTGGAAGATGTGGATATAGATGAGTTGATCACCCTGGCGGGAGATCTCACCGGAAAAGTAGTTTTTTCCTCAAGCTGTTTAACCGGTAATGAAACCTTCGGTGAAGCCTTTGTGCGGGGCACGGGGGCGGCCGCGTTTATCAGTCCGCGAAGGGAAATACGCTGGGCCGATGCGGCTCTGGTGAGTCAACTGTTTTATAAAAAAATGCTCTGTGACGGGGTAAGCCCCTACGTGGCATTCCGGTTTGTCCGAAAAATGTATCCGCGGCACGCCGATCTGCAATTTTTCAAGGGACGATAGTTGATGCATGTTTGTATGCATAGGGGGATTCCGGATAATTTGCCTTTAACCGCGCCATCAGCAATTCAGCGCGATTGGTTTTCCCCGCGTTTTGATAGGCTTCACTGGCCCGATACAACAATTTTGCCGCGTAAAACGATTTTGGTTCACTGTTGACGTACTGCACGGCAATGCGCGCGGCTTGAATAAAATTCCTCCGGGCCGCCATGAGCTTCACACGCAGCAGCCGCGTGTAGCCCTTGATAATCGCTCTGGGAAATTGCAATTCCCATTGATCCAATAGATGATCGGCGGTCCGATAGTGATGGCTGTCAATATAGCTTTCCACATTCCGAGCCAGAACGCCCTGCCGAATTTCCTGGGCGCTGTATGGCATGGCTGTGACATCGCCGGCGGCGGCAACATATTTTTTTGCCGCTGCGCCGTTCCCATTGGCGATGGCCGCATAGGCCAGCGCGGTGTTGATATCATGTTCCGCCGGTTTAGACAATTGACCATGATCGGCCTTCCAGTTTTGCAGGCTTTGCAGCACTTCCGGAGCTGTTCCGGAATAATTACAGGCGGTTACGGCATAATGCAGCAGTAAATGCGCCTGGGTCATGGCGTCAATATGTTTGCGGGAGGCAAGCAGATAAATATTCCCCGCCTGCCGGAAATGGCCTTTTTCCAGTTCATGGCGCACCAGCATGTCCGCGGTATTCACCACGGAGATCGGATTTTGAGCATCCGTTGAAATCGCCCAGGCCAGCCCCCAGGCCCGCAATCCACGCAGATTATGATAATGATGGTAAAACATGATCCCGCGATAAAGCTGCTTTCCGGAAAGCGCTTTAAGATTGTAATTGTCAATAATATCCGCAACCACGCCGGCTGGATCCACCGGCGGATAGGGAAACTTGGAAAACAGTTCCGTGCGGATCAGCAACCGTCGCTTCGCGGTAAATGTGTTGCCCGCCTCACGCACCGTCATCGTGATGGTGTAAATACCGGGCGCTAAAAACTCATGATCCACCCGCAGACCCGCGGCGGTCTGCCCATCGGAGAATGCCCATGTCACCCGCGGCGCAAATGTTGCCGGTACCCGTGCGGCAAACGTATAACGCTGCAGATAATTATCCGGCGGAACAAATAATTGCGATTGCGGCTTGATGGAAAAGTCAGCCGCGTAACCGCCCCCGACTTTTTTCAACCGTCCAACGGCCGCCTGATTCGCCGGCGCAAAAGCCGCAGTCGGAATTGGCTCATATTGAGCCGATCCCGGCGGCTTCCAATCCACCGATATTCCAGCCAGCCACCACAAATGCAACTCACCAACGGTCATGGGATACCATCCCGGCTTAAGATAAATCGTGCGTTTAAAACGCACCCGTCCCATCATGCCGCCGGGGCGCGTCTTGGTGAGGATATTTTTACCATTCAGGTTCATAAAACCCACATCCGCAACGTCGAATGCAAAGGTGTATTTCCCGGCGCTGGTAATGTGCAATTCGGCCCGGTACAGCATCATATCCTGCCGATTCCAGCCGGTCGGGTCATAGCCCATGAACATTTCCGGCACAAACATGGACGTGAAGGGCCTGGCCCGATTGAAGAGTTGCCGCATTTGCCGCCAGGTGCGTCGCGGGCCGCCCACCAGCGGATAAACACGTAAAAATATTCCCCGATCAATCTTCAGCATCGGCCCGGCTTCCCCCGGATGCCGGTTGCCCCACCAGACGTAATATTTCCCGGCGGCCGGCTCCTGAAAAGCCAGTCGCACCAGATCATCCTGTTTTGATACGCGGAGCAATCGCATGGGCAATATGGTTCCCGTGGCGGTGGTCACACGCAAATCCCGGCCATCCGGCAGACGGGAAGAATTGGTATAAAATTGTGCCCAGGCCAAATTCCTGCCCGGAGCCGAAGTGGGAAACAAATTGGCGCGTAATGCCCGTCGATATTTCCAGCCGGGCCCCAGAGTCTCCGCCCGGCATAAAGTCGCCCCTGTGCATAAAACCGCCACGATAATCACGATTGACATTCGCATGTATTTCAAGTTCAGGCTCCGCCTTTCCAACGCTGCCGCATGAATTCCGCCGCGCTATCATAGCGGCGGCCTATGTGCCAAACGAATCATGAGCGAAAATGATTCAATTTGGCTGGAGCGGCAGTTATGTCTGTTCATCATTAGTACCGCCTCTTGCGTTGCCCTCCCAACCCCTGGCACCGAGTTTCCTGCCACTGCGCACATCAGGCGTATTTTTGTGCAGTTACACTTCTACCGCTGCGCTGCGGCAATATCATCCATGACCTCCTGTTGCGTGTAAATATCGCGTAAAATTGCCGGTGAAGCCGGATGTTTTGGTGATAATATGGCCAGATACGGTATGGCCCGGCCGCCGAGTTTCAGCCAGAATGCTTTTGCGACGCGCTGGTCAATATCCGCGCTGAATAATACCGCTGCAGCCTGCGAGAATTTTTGCCGCACCGGCCGGGCGTCCAGTACCGTGGCTTTGACAAATCGACAATTAATGCACCAGGGAGCCGTAAAGTCCACCACCACCGGGTGACCAGATTGTAAGGCCGCATTCATAGCGCTCCAGTTAAACGCCTGCCAATGATTGACCGTAAACGTTCCCGACTTTTGCGAAACGGAATTGGCCGCCGCCGCTTTAGCCGCTGGGATACCACCCGTCCAGACCAGATACAATCCACCCGCCAATACGCCGCCAGCCACAAATCCCAGGCGAATGCTCCAGATTTTCACTGGCTTCATGTTGATGTCCGGTAATCTGCCCCAACCCCAGCATACCATCGCCAGAAGAATCGCCAGCATAAAGCCGACGGTGATTTGTGATCGATTTTCCGTGCTTAATAACAGATAAACCGCCACCGCCACCATCACCAGCCCCAGAGCTTCTTTGACAATTTCAGACCAGCGCCCCGCACGAGGCACATGATTAAGCCAGGCTGGAAATGCGGCTAATACCACGTAAGGCCATGCCATGCCCACACCGATGAGCACAAAAAAAAGCACAATAACAGCCGTCGGCTGCACCAAGGCCCACGTAAGCATGACACCAAGAAATGGCGCGCTGCACGGGGTGGCCAGCAACGTCGCCAACAGCCCCATGCCGAAGGCACCGGCCAGCCCGCCGCGACTGCTTTCAACGCTGTATACGGCATTGGGCAATTGAATAGTCCATACCCCCAGCATGGATAACGCCAGCGCCAGCAAAATGAGGCCTATGGCGATCAGAAATGCCGGATGCTGATATTGCATGCCATACGTCAGTGTCTGTCCCGTCACGGCACGATAGATACCCATCAACACCGCAAGCATGAAAAACAATGAAATAATTCCCGCCGAGAACACCAGCGCATGGAGCACTGCCATTTTTCTTGATCCATGCGCCTGCTGAACCATAGCTAGAACTTTCAACGGGATCACCGGCAGAACGCAGGGCATCACATTTAAAATCATCCCGCCAATCAGGGCAAAAAGAATCAGCCGCCACACTGGCTCATGGACGGTTTTTATGTCGTAATGGAGCTTGCTGATGGCGGCGAGGGTCGCGTTCACGTTGGACCGTTGATTTCCCTGATTGCGAGGCGCGGCGGTGGGTGATGTGCCGGAACCGGCGGACTGCATGGGCTGTTGAGGTTTTCCAGCCTGCAATTTTCCACCGTCGATACGGACAAAGGTGGAGAGCTTCAGCGTTTGCGGCGGCAGACAGGACTGGGCATTGCAGGCTTGAAAGCTGAATGTGGCATCTATGTCGTTGCGTCCATTTCGGGCGGAATTGGAAGCCGTAAATGGTATGGCAATGACAAATCGCCCCTCATATACGGACAATTTCCCCACACTGGTTATAAGCGCCGAAGCGGCAATAAGTTTGGCTTGCGGAAATACAACTTTTCCAAAATCAAATCCCTTCACCGGAGAAATAACAACTTCCGCCGGGACAAGAAACTTGTCCAGGGGATGATGGCTTTGCAGGTGATACCCGGGCATGACGGTGCAGACAATTTTTAGAACGCCTTTGCCCGGTGTGTGCAGCCGAGTCGGAGTGGCATGCATGGAGGCCCGCACCACCGCCGGGGATGTAAAACCGAATCCGACCACTTGTGCTTGCACCGCGGACGGCCCCAGTACCAGCGACCAGATGCTGATTACCAATATTCCCAGGCCAAGCGAACAATTGGAATGCATACCGCGAATTATGCGCATGAAAGTCCTTTGTCAAACCGGGGCTTAGCTTGCCCCGGTTGATTATACGCCTTTCCCGCCCAAGCCATGTACTGCATCAACAGAAGAAGGGATTTTTCCCAAAATGTGCTCTCGCCATCCGTTACGCAGCCGCAGTGCAACCGCTGGCAGCATCATGCGGCCCGCCCGCCGCCAAACCGTGTCCAACAACGCGCTTGCGTTTCAGTCAGAATCAGTTTTAGCCTTGGCCGGCGGCTTGGGGGGCAATTCGCCAACAATAAAATTCAGCGATGAGATGTTAAAATCCGCCGGTTCGCCGCGAATCAGCCAAAGCAGGGGTGCTCCGGAGATTCTGGCGGCCAAATCCAGTACTTCCACCGGCGGCACACGCCCTTTCTCATAGTAATTGTAGGTGGACGGCGAAAGCCCGAGTAGAAAGGCAAAGCGCGACTGGCCGCGTCGGCCGCAGACCTGTGTGCGAACGAGTTTCAGTCGCTCACAGATCAGTGCATAATTGCCGCCCAAGCCTGTTTGAGGAATCAGCACATCCATGCCATTCTCCTTGTATTTCTCCGCTGACCGTCCGCGGAATGCCATTAAATCGACCGCATTTTCGGCAACTGCCGGAGCTGGTCGCATTGATCAACATATAGCGATCTCTCCCATCCGTAAGATTGGCGTCGGGAAACCACGAATTTTCGGGTTTCGTCATCATCCGAAGTTCTTCCATGAACGCGGAACTTTACAGCCAAAGGCCGAAGCAAGAACGGTTGCCACGGCTCAAGAGCCGATTGGGATCAGCGGCTAACTGTGAATTAATTTCAACAGTTGATCCGCATGTTCCTGAACCCATTTTACTTTCCTCTCTATCATTTTCAAGAATCCAAACCCCTCAATACGTCCAAATGAACCCGTGGCGGCAATATGAAAGGCACTTTCCGCGACCATGGCCTCCACCATCAGCCATGGCACGGTCTGCAATTCAGCCACACTTATCATATCCACAGAATCATATCCGCGCATAAATTGTTCAAATCGCGCCTCATCCACCTGATCCGGCCAGGTCGCCGGGTCATCGCCGCCGCCAATAATTGAGAACTGCAGAACACCATTGGCTAGATCAACAATTCGCTGTTGCAGGCGCGACGAATCGTAATCAATAACCGCCACAACTTTCTGATTCCGAAACAACATATTGCCCGGATGCCAATCGCAATGGACAATTTGCAATGGCCAGTCCATCAACCCGATTTCATTTACCTTGGTTGCAGCCTCTAAATAGGCCGTGCGCAATATTTCCAGCGTATCGGTCACGACATGCTCATCGCCGTGGGCGGACTTGTTGCGGCTGATAGTACCGGGAATCTGATCGATGCTGCTGCCAATATGCCGCGAATTATGATAACTGCCTGTATGTGGTTCATACTCCGGGGTGTAGTTGCGCAACAGTTTGTGGTACAACGCTAAGATCCGCCCGGAATCGTAGGTGGCCTCCGGAGAATTGTCGTACCCCGTGCCGCGGATGTACTCGAAAAGCTCGTATATCGTGCCGGAAAGTTGCAGCATTGAATTGTTGTCGCGTTTGGTACCGATGAGGTGCGGCAATGGAAACTGTTTTTCCGCAAGGTAGAGTTGTATCGCATGGCAGAAAGCCACTTTAAACGGATCATCCCGGCCCCGCGCCCGGCGTTTGAGCAGATAATCCCCTTTTTCAGAGCGTATCAGCAGTTTTGGAGCTTTTCGGGAGCCGCGGGCGTACTCTTTTACGGTGCTGATCACGCCAATGTCATAATGACTCAGCACCACTGCGAGTTCTTCAAGTCCGAATTTTTCGCGTTCGCTCATGATTTTTACCGCAAAAACAACACGCGGTTTCTTCATGATGATACTAATCATGAACGTCTATATGTCAAACGACGCCCAATAAAATGACGCGAAAAATGACGTAAAAGCCAAAAAGGAGGCGAAATTCGTCTTTTTTCACCATTTTGTCTACTCTTGACCGCTCCCCGCCCGCCCCATGACCACAATTCCGAGTTTATCGGCCAGTTCCAGCAGTTCCGGCTTTTCCAGCATGATGGTTCGACCTGTTTCCACCACCACCGCCGCCGCACCCTGATTTTTAAGCCGCTCTATGGTCGCCGGCCCGATGGTTGGCACGTCAAATCGCATATCCTGGTTCGGATTGCTGGCTTTGCACAAAACCCAGCCGCCGCGCCGGCACAGGGCACCGGCACGATCAATCATGCGGTCCGTGCCCTCCACCGCTTCCACGGCAATAATTTCCCGGTCTTTACACGCCAGACTCTGACCGATTAACAGCGTATTGACCTGCCGCAATAAAGGCCAGGCAAAATCCACATCCGCAAGGATCTCCGCGCCCGGTTTGCCGCGCGTCATAACACCGGACGTTGCCAATAATTCCGGGATATAGGGTAGTGCATTCATTATTTCCACTCCACCACTGAAGAGTTCATCCGCCACGGCACGCAGCAGACGATCGCTGCGCTTGTCATGCCGCAACCGCACCAGCCATAACCGCGCCGTTCGCCAGTCCGGCATGTATCTGAACATGTGGAAGCGATCATACATTCTCTCCTTGGCCACCCGCCCGACCATCACCGTCCGCCGCGCGCCTTGCCGCCGCAATACGCGAATCCATTGATTCAAGCGAATCAGTCCAACCCGGGAAAACGAGTCGCAAACGGCCTGTAGTTCCGCCTCCCGGCTTTGACCCCACAGGCCCAGGCAAATCACCGGATGCCCCGCCGCCTTAAGCCCGCGCGCCACCGCCAGCGGCAACGTTCCCTGCCCGGCAATTAAACCGATGGGTTCGGCATCAGTTCGTGCCATCGTCGCCGCCTTTGTCAATCAGTCGCGCTTCCACCGAGCGGGCATGGGCGTCAAAGCCCTCCGTCCGGGCAAAATCACAAATGGCCCCGCTGACGGCCCGCAATGCGCCGGCATCCAACTGCACCATGCTGATGCGCTTGCGGAAACTTTCCGCTGATAATCCGCTGAAAAATCGACCGGTGCCGGATGTGGGCAACACATGCGACGGCCCGGCGAGATAATCACCGGCGGCCACCGGCGTACAGGCACCGATAAATATTGCCCCGGCATGATGAATTTTATCCGCATCACTCCGGGCATTTCGCGTGGTGATCTGCAGATGTTCCGGCGCAAAGGTGTTAACCAGATCAATCGCCGCGTTCATGTCTCGGGTGACAATTAGAGCGCTGGCATATTCCAGTGCCTTGGCCGTTACCTCCCGGCGCGGCAAGACCGCCAACTGCCGTTCCAATTCCAGCCCAACGTTTTCAGCCAGTTCCAGGCTTGCGGTTATCAGCAGGCAACTTCCGGGCGCATGTTCGGCCTGCGCCAATAATTCAGCGGCCACAACCCGCGCCTCCGCTGAATCATCCGCCAGTACAATCACTTCGCTGGGACCCGCGAAGCTGTCAATATCCACAATGCCAAAGAGTTCCTTCTTGGCCAATTGCACATAACTGTTGCCGGGGCCGACAATTTTATCAACCGCAGGAACGGTTTTAGTGCCGAAAGCCATTGCGGCCACCGCCTGCGGCCCGCCCATGGCATAAACCTCCCGCACGCCCAGCCGCGCCGCCGCCGCCAATACTGCCGGCGCTACCGCGCCGCCGCGCATCGGACTGGCAATGCAAATGCTTTTTACGCCCGCCACCTGCGCCGGCACCACCGTCATAACCACGGTGGACGGATAAGCTCCCGCGCCGCCCGGCACATAAACGCCGACCCGTTGCAGCGGCTCATACCGGACCGCCAAAATCGCCGCATCGCTTTGTCCGCCCATCGGCCGGATGGGGGCAGGTGTTGCGGGCAGCATGGCCTGCTGATACCGGCGCACATTGGCAATTGAAATATCCAGAGCTGCCAGAAATTTAGCGTCCACCGATCGCAGTGCCGCATCAATTTCCTCCTGCGGTACCCGCAGTTGTCGCAGGGAAAAATCGGGATAATCAAAACGTTGTGTGTACTGGAGAACCGCTTGATCACCGTGCCGACGGACATCGGCAATGATCCGTTGCACCTGCGCCGTCAGACCGTCACCCGCCGCATCAAGTCCCGACAGCAGCATGGGTGCCAACGACAGTCGCTGTTTTATCCGGGAGAGTGTTTCCTGTCCGTCCATCTGATCGGCTCGAACAATCGGAATTGCCTGCATGAGATTTTTTACTCCAATGTACCTTCCCGGATTATATCGATTTTCGATGAAATCGGCAGGGCGGAGCGTCGGTTGACCGTTTTCAGTCACAGGTCATCGCCAGCTTCAGATTTATTGCGCCGGACTTTTCGCAAGCTGACCCGCCTTGGATAAATGCCATGAGGCGTCAATTTTTATGGTATTGCCCGCGCGGATAATTCCAAACATGGCAGTTGGTGGGGTCACATTAAAATCCCGCATTTTGAGCGTTAAGCGGGTATTTACGGTTACCAACCCATGGGCATGGGGAACAATTTGCAGCGTCATATATTCCTTGCGCATGATGCCATTTATTTTCAATAAACCGGCGGTGCGAAACAGATATATCCCGTGCTTGTTCTGCGGCTGCGGTCTGGCGTGCGTAACAATAAACGTGATGTCGGGATGAGTCTTCCGGTGCAACGCGTGCATGACCGTATCGGTCATGCCGCTGCCGTCGCTTCCCTTTAACGTTGCCACGGGAATGGTTACATGCAACAATTCAATATTGATGGTTGGTTGGGATGTCCAATGCCCGGCTAAAATCAGCTTCCCGTTCAACGTGCGGCCGGTTACGGACCAATTGTGCAGTGTTGAATGGCCATGCACCACCACCTTGCTGCCGACGGCACCGATATATACCATGCGTTGGGTTGCAGCCGACACGATCGGCGATGGTTCTATAGCCGCGACCGGCTTGCCGGCGCACATGCTCAACGCGAGCAGCAAAATTCCTACACAACCATTCCGGGACAATAATTTAACTGCCATCGCGCACCTCATGTAAAGCAACTAATAGTATAGCCCGCGATCAAGCCACAGTGAAAATCGGGCGCAGTACCGATGAATGGCGGAATTTGGCACGCGGCATGCGGAATGTGCCCAATCGCCATGCGGAATTCTATTGTTGTGGGGAGTCAACGGCCCCATAGCTCGATGCGGAAGCGTCGAGTTGGACCGCAGATGCCACCCGCCGATCAACCATGACGCTGCCGCGTCCGGCAATGCATGACGACGAGAATGTTTCACTCCACACGGCTTTTACCAGGAGATACTGATCCCGTCTTATTGGCGCGAAATCAGAATGTTTCCGCACTTTTCATTTTTCAGTGACGTTTCACCAGGGGCCGCAGGGAGTATATATCACTGCGCAACCGGGCCGGGCGTCAGCACCGTCAGAACAAACAGATGTTTGGATGGATATTGTGCCGGCGGCATGTGGTACGGAATAATTTCCGCCGGGCGATGGGCGAGTTGCGGCGATACGAAAATAAGGTCGGTGGGCCACGGACTATACACATGATTCGTATAGTTCTCCCAGGTCCCCCACTGCTGGCCGGGCTTGTGCAGCGCATAATCAAAGGTGTCGGTCAGCGGAACGGTTTGCGGAGTTCCCAGCAGGGCACGGTATATGGCGTGATCCGAGCGTGAATGATTCATATCACCAAGAAGAATTGCCCGGGCCGCGGGATAGCGGCGTTGCCATTGCGATAAGATATCATGGAGCTTTTCCGCGCTTTTTACGGCGTTGGTTTCCCAGTGCCGCAGATGCACATCCAGGACGATCAAATCGGGAAATTGTCCCGCGCGATCGCGCAACACCGCCAGGGAAAAATAAGTATTCTCCGTGGGATTGCTCTGCGGATGATGCGGACGCACCATGCCAAAAGTTCCGGCGATGCGCTGGAAGCGATCCGTGCGATACCAGATTTGATTCCATGTGCTCAACGGGCCGGCCAGCGCGGAAAGCAAGCTGCTGTGAATGGCGGCTCCATCGGGAAAATGGCCATACGCGGGCAGATGTGGCACCAGCCAGGCGGTTTGCGCGGGGGTCGATGCCTGCATGCCGATGATGTCGGCATGAATATGCCGCAGGACTTTAATAAGCATGATGCGCCTTACCGACCAGCTATGAATTCCCTCATGCGGGCGCAACAGATTGATATTGGCGGTCAGCACGCGAACATCCGGCGACGCAGGTATGTGTATGGCCGGTTCCGTGGCCGGTACGATTCGATGCGGTCGCAAAAAAATAAAGGCAACGACCCCCGCCAGGGCGGCCAGGAAAATAATGAAAAACGTTGTTCTATGTGGCAGATGGCGCAGGCGCATGACTTAAACTCGTTTCTTAAGCTTATGTTCGGCGGAAAAATTCCGTTTGATCAGGCTATCGACCAGGGAAGGAAATGCGGCGGCAAAAGCCAGCGCATAACGCACCGGGGCATAGGGCCATAATTCCGCCCGCGGGTGTTCGATCAGCCGCACCATTTTCTCGGCCACCAGTTGGGCACTTTGTGTCTTTCCGAGACCATCAACGCGCTTACCGCTGCGTTCCGTGGCCTGCTGAAAAAATTCCGTATCCGTGGTGATGGGGTGCACAGTGCTGACGCGCACGGAATTTCCGGCCAATTCAATGCGTTGTGCCTCGGCGAGCGAAAGCTGGGCGGATTTGGTCATCGCATAGGCCCCCATTTGGGGAATGGATCGCCGCGCAATGGCGGAAGAGACGACAATAATATGTCCGGATCGTTGCTCAATCATGATCGGAGCCGCCGCGGCCATCACATACCACGTACCCATGACATTGACACGCCAGATTTCTTCCATCTGGCTTTCCGCAGTCAGATGAACCGGTGCCCGAAGTCCAAATCCGGCATTGGCAATGGCAACATCCAGACGCCCCATCTGGTCCTTGGCCATCCGCACCAGATTGACCACATCCGCGCGAACCGCCACATCACATGGCGCGATGATCACCCGGGATCCCAATTCTTTGGCCTTATCGGCAACGGCCTGAAGTTTGTCCATGCGGCGCGCCGCCAGAACCAGACTTGCGCCGCGCTGTGCCAAAGCCAGGGCACAGGCCGCGCCAATGCCGGACGAAGCTCCGGTAATTAAGACCACTTGCTTGGAAATATCAACCGGCATTACCACCACCCAACGTTATTTTTCGCACCGCATGAAATCCGCGCATGATTCACTTTTCCATCGCCGCATCAGCCTGGCGGCACGTCATTACCAGGCGGCCGTGTGAAACCCGCAAAGTCATGCGTAAGCAAACCCGGACTATCCATGTCAAGGGCCAATGTTACTCAATTGCGGGTTGGCTTGCGGCAACTGGCCGCGGCACAAGCACCTCATCCGACCGCACATCCAGATACGCCCTGCCGGCATCAACGCGGTGATATTGCCGGTAAACATCATCAAGCAACTGCAGCTTTCGCGATGCGGGCACTTCATAAAAGCCTTCTTTTCCGGGTGGAAGCCCCCAGTATATCTGTGTTCCAAACCGTGTTTTAAGAATGATTTTCGGGGTGGTCGGCGGAACATCGGCGTACATGTTTGCCAGATCAACGCATTGAATCTGACTGGAAAATGCGTGGCCCGACAATAGGCGGATCATCTTGAGGCCCAAATGAATGCCCCGCGCGGAAAAGCGTTTTCCCGGTTCCGGCACAGTTGCGGTTATACCGCTTATGCGCATCAACCAGTTCAACTCCGGCAAATCCGCCGCTGTGTAGGTACCGGGTAGCCGAACGGCGTGGGGACTCATCAAATAGTATTTACCATTCGCGGAAATCAAGGCCGCCGGCCGGCGGTAGACGCAGGCTATTTCAATAATTTGTTCATGCGGCAGCCACACCCGCCGCACATAATTAACACGCTTAATCCACGCATTAAAACCCCGGGCCTGATCGGTTGTAAAATGCCGCGCCAAGATCTGAAGTATCTGTCCATCCAACGGATTTCTCAGTTCGGCGGCATACCCGGGGTGCCGCTTGTTAAAAATGGTAAAGCGCACGGCCTCAGCAGCCAGGGAATTCAGAATCGGCGTTGCCAGCCAACGCGGCGCGCCGATCATCACAATGCGTTTCAAGGGACGGTCGCGCGACCGTTGCGCCATGAGCATGTTGCCATAAATATTCAAACGGGAAAAGCCTTCCACCAGCAGGGCCGCAATCAGCAGTACCAGGCACAGCATCAGCATGCCGCGCACCCACGGAATCTGCCAGGGGCGATGATATGTCGGTCTGTACAGGTTTTTTGCCATGCTTATTTCAACGCCCGATGGAGATATCCGTTTTCGCCGACGCCGCGGTTAATACGGTGGATCGATCACGAATGGCCATTGTCGCAAGCCGTTCGCAAAGCACTTCAAAACTTATTCCGGCCCTGGCGGCGGCTTTTGGCACCAGGGAATGGCTGGTGAAGCCCGGCAAGCTGTTTAGCTCCAGCACCATCGGTTCCATGGTGGCCTGATCCACCATAATATCCACTCGCGCCAGATGGCGCGATCCGATGCAATAATAGGTTTCCAAAGCCATGCGGGTGACCTTGGTCAAAATGGCCTGCGGAAGCGGAATATCAAAGAGATATTCCGTATCCTCACGCATGTATTTGGCCTGATAATCGTAAAATGACGCCGCCGGGCGAATCTGAATAACGGGCAACGCCACGCCATCAATAATGCCCACGGTCAATTCCGGGCCGGAAATAAATTTTTCCACAAGCATGGCCCCATATTGCGGCAAATATTCCGACAGGTGGGCGCGGGCCTGGGAAATATCCGTGCATATTGCACAGGCCACGGAACTGCCGTCCGCAATGGGTTTAATCACACAGGGATATCCAATGCCGCTGCGCGGCGTCCAACTGTCCTTGTATTTTCCATGGCTGACAACCTGCCAAT
>JAJYZY010000185.1 GCA_021799715.1 Planctomycetota bacterium
CCTGTCGCGGCGGTGGTCGGCGTGGCAAAATATCTCAAGCATATTGTGCCGCCGGGGGTTCCATGGGTGATCTGGCCGCTGATGTTTGTGCTGGAATTGCTGGGTACGTTTGTAAAGCCGCTGGCGCTATGTATGCGTTTATTTGCGGTAATGATGTCCGGTCCGCTGGTGGTGGCGGTCTTGGTGAGCATTATATTTTCCTTCGGCGGGTATTTTGTCAGGACCGTCACGGGTGTGCCGGTGATTTTATTTGGCACGGCCTTTGAGGCCTTGCACCTGCTGGAGGCGTTTTTGCAGGCGTACATATTTACGCTGTTAAGTGCGGCGTATATTGCCGAGGCGATGTCGGCGGAGCATTAATTTTTGCACGCCCCGTGTGGGGGCGTGATGCTGAATTTATAGAAGGTTTAAGGCAACAGGAGTTTTACCAAATGGATCCAACAACAGTACAAACCGGGCATGTGGTGGTGGTGCATAGCGTTAACTCGATGCACGAATTAACCCAGGCCATTGAAATTGCCGGTGCGTTAATCGGCGGCGGGGCCGGTGTGGGCGGCGCTGGTGCGGGCGTAGGTGCCATCGGCGGCAGCATGTGCGAAGCCACGGCCCGCCAACCGGAGTTGATCAATACGATCCGGACCCAGTTCTTTCTCGCGGCCGCCATTATTGAAGGCTTTACATTCCTTCTGCTGGTGCTGGTGATGATCGTTCTGATTCGGAACGGTGGTCTTTAATATACTTCCAGATTAGTAATCTGATGGACGGCGAATGTGATTTTTCGCCATCAGATTACGTGCGATAACGATGTATCGGTGTTGCACGCTGGATTAAAGGTGAATGTTCATGAAATGCGTTGAAAGCAAATCTGGTAAATCGCCAATAACCGATGCCCGCGTCCCGATGCGGTGGTTGGCGGTTATCGCCATAGCGGTTATCAGCGGGTCAACCGGCATGGCGCACGCGGCGACATCGGGTGGTGGCGGCGGGAACGCCGGTGCCTCATTGATGTCCATTAACGCCGGTATGGCACTGATTACCTTGCTGATATTTGTGGTGCTGCTGGTGGTATTGGGCAAATATGCCTGGCGTCCGCTGATCGATGGCTTAAAAAGCCGGGAAAATGCCATTCGTGACAGCATTCAAGCCGCCGCGGATGCTCAAGCGCAAGTGGAACAGACGCGCAAGCAATTGGAAGAAAAAATCGCGGAAGTGCAACGCCAGGCGTCGCAACAACTCCAGCAGGCCAAGGCGGATGCCGCCAAGGCCGCGGATTTAATCCGCCAGCGTGCCGAATCGGAATCGCGAGCACTGAAAGATCAGGCTTTGCGCGATATAGAAGCCGCCAAACAGCAGGCGTTAACGGACATTGCCAATCGGACGGCGGATATCAGCGTGGAAATCGCATCGCGAATCATCGGCCGTGAAATCAACGCCAATGATCAACGAAGACTTCTGGATGAATCGCTGGCCCAGTTGGCCGGCACAATGAATTAACGATCCTGCGGCATGGCTGTGGATCAATTGGGTAGACTGGTATGCAACAAAAAGAATCGCACTACATGGCCATCGGGCGGGTATACGCTACCGCGCTTTATGACTCTGCGCAGCGAGCCGGTCAAATGGCGGACGTAACGGCGGATATTGAGTCCATCGGAGCTTTGCTGGCCGCAGCTCCGCGGCTCGACAGTTTCCTGAAAGCCGCGACGGTGAATACCGCCGAGAAATTAAAACTCCTGGAACAGGCGATAACCGGTTCCGTCAATGCGTTGACACTTTCCGTTCTGCATGCCATGGCCCGGCGGGATCGGCTGGATATGTTGCGGGAATTTACCGCCGCATTTGACGTGGTACAGCGCGACCGCAACAACCGCTTAAGTATTGAGATCGTTTCCGCGCAGGCGCTGCCTGACGATGAAAAGCGGCGCATCGCGGAGGCGGCCGGGCGGAGTCTGGGCCGACAGATTGATTTAACCGCGTCGGTGGATGCGTCCCTGCTGGGGGGCGTACAATTAAAAATTGGAGATATGTTTATTGATGGGTCTGTCAAGCGACGCTTGCGGGCCATGAAATCCCAGTTGCACAGCGGTATGCTGGCCGGACTTAATCAGGCGCGTGCCGCGCAGGCTTGAAATCCTGCTCCGGAAGCTGGTTAAGTCCCATTGGAATGTTGGAAAAAAATCGAAGTACAAGGCGACGTAACGTCAGGGTGATAACATGAAATTCAGAGTTGACGAAATAGCATCAGTACTGGAAAAAGAAATTGCCGGTTTTGAAGATCGGCTTGATGTCAGTCAGGTTGGTAAAGTCATTGAAGTCGGCGACGGTATCGCGCGGATCTATGGCTTGTCCAATGCCATGGCTGGAGAGATGCTTGATTTTGGCAATGATATGTATGGTCAGGTATTTAACCTGGAGGAAGAGACCGTCGGCGCGGTTATCTTCGGCGACTGCTCGCACATTAAAGAAGGCGATGTGGTCAAATCCACCGGTGAATTGCTTTCCGTGCCGGTGGGGCGGGAACTCTTGGGCCGCGTGGTCAATGCCCTGGGCCAGCCCATTGACGGCGGCTCACCGATTCAGACCTCGGATCGCCGCAAGGTCGATGTGATCGCCCCTGGAATCGCCGATCGGCAGCCGGTAAAAGAGCCGCTGCAAACCGGTATCAAGGCCATTGACTCCATGATTCCCATCGGCCGCGGTCAGCGTGAATTGATCATTGGCGACCGTAAAACCGGTAAGACCGCCATCGCCATTGACGCGATCATCAATCAGAAAAAATTTGCCGGCACGCCGGATGAAGTCATTTGCGTGTATGTCGCCATCGGCGGCAAGGAATCCACCGTGGCCGGCGTGGTGGACGTGTTAAAGCGAAACGGGGCGATGGATTACACCATCGTGGTCGTGGCCGGAGCCTCGGATTCCGCGCCGCTGCAATATATCGCACCCTATGCCGGCTGTGCGATGGCCGAGCACTTCATGTGGCAGGGTAAGGCGACGCTGTGCGTTTACGATGATCTTTCCAAGCAGGCGCAGGCCTATCGGCAGTTGTCCCTGCTGTTGCGCCGGCCGCCCGGACGTGAAGCGTATCCCGGCGATGTGTTTTATCTCCACAGCCGCTTGCTGGAACGTGCGTGTAAACTTTCCAAGGAAAACGGCGGCGGCTCTTTAACCGCCTTACCGGTGATTGAAACGCAGGAAGGCGAAGTATCCGCCTATATTCCCACCAATGTGATCAGCATCACCGACGGCCAGATTTATCTGGAACCGGATTTGTTTTTTGCCGGTGTACGCCCCGCCATTAACGTAGGTATTTCGGTAAGCCGCGTCGGCGGGGCGGCCCAGATCAAGGCGATGAAACATAAGAAAGTGGCAGCGTCCTTGCGGTTGGATCTGGCGGCGTATCGTGCCCTTGAAGCCTTTACCCAAATTGGTACAGACCTGGACGCCGCAACGCAAAAGCAGTTGGATCGCGGTGCCCGCATGGTGGAAATTCTTAAGCAGCCGCAGTATCAGCCCATGGATGTCATTGATCAGATCGTGGTTATTTATGCTGCCACCCAGGGATTTTTGGATAATGTGGCGCTGAAAGATATCGGCCAGTGGGAACGTGATTTTCTTGATTTCTGGAACGCCTCAGGGGCGGCGGTTCGCACAGAATTAATGCAGAAACGCGAATTGACGCCTGAACTGGAAGCCAAAGTTGTGGAAGTCATCAAGAATTTTTCTAACGTGTCTCCATTGACCCGCAAGAAAATTGAAGGTCTTCCCGTCATGCCGGGCGCGGCGGTTGGTCAGCCCCCGCAGCAACGGGAAGCGGCGGCTCCGAAACGATAAGTCAGGTAATCAATAAGACAGGCAGAGTGCTGTAATGGCGAAGGCCAGAGAAATAACCAAGCGACGCAAGGCGGTTCGCAACATCTACAAAATCACGCGTGTGATGCAGATGGTGGCCACCGCCAGGTTTCAGCGCGCCTTGAAACGCGCTAAAGGCACCCGGCCCTATCTTGATAAACTTGACGCCATTGTTAAAGATACACTGCTGGGGGCGCAAGGTTCGGCGGAGCTTCAGCGGCATCCCCTGC
>JAJYZY010000186.1 GCA_021799715.1 Planctomycetota bacterium
TATTACTTGCTACATCCTCGCCCAAAACAACGCTTTTTCAGGGTTTTTTGAGAAACGAACAGGAAGTTAGGTTAGGTCCCTGCGTCGCTGCGAAAGTGGATAATATCGCGCTGTAGTACTAACTTCCCCGTCCTACGCATTCCGATGCAGCGTCCGCACCGTACCGTCAAAGTTTGCCACCAGCACTTCATCAGCCTTGTTGAGAAATAGACCGGTTTCAATGGTGCCGGGGATATTGCGTATGGTCTGATCGAGAATTGCCGGTTGCAGGAGTTGCGCATCGGATGGATCAAAGCGGGCGTGCAGCAGCGGATTGCCGTTATCGGTGCGGAAAAGTTCACCGCTGGCGGTCATGCGCGGCGTGGTGGTAGCCCCGATAGCGGCCAACGCGCGGATCACCGTCGGCAAGGCGAATTCCACCACTTCGACAAAAACCGGGAAGCGCGATCCCAGATGTTCCACCAGCTTTTCCTCACCCACCACTACCACATACCGCTGTGCTATGGAGGCGATCACTTTTTCCCGCAGCAAATCACCGCCTCCACCCTTGGTAAGGTTCAGCGTGGGGTCAACTTCATCGGCACCATCCACGGCAATATCCAGGCGCGTGATATTGTCCAGGCTGCCCAACGGTATGCCCAGATCTCTGGCCAGCCGGGCGGTGGATTCGGAGGTAGGAATACCGACAATATTCAAGCCATTTTCCCGCACCCGCCGGGCCAGCATTTTTACAAACGCATGGGATGCCTTGCCACTGCCCAGACCTACTGCCTGTCCACTGGTAATCAGCCCCGCGGCGATGGCCCCAATGGCGTGCAATTGTTCCGGGGTGGCGCTTCTAGCGGCTTGTGTCATTGAGCATCCTTTCAATTCGATATCTGTCATAGCGTTTACAACTTCATTAACACTGAATCAGCCGCCTCCGCCGCGGTAGTTTCACCATGCACAGGTCGCCCGTCGCTGCGGGAAAAGTCAATGATGCGCAATTCCGCCTGCGGCTGCTGGTAATAATGACTCACACTGGCATGGACCACCAGATCAAGCATCATTCCGACCGTCAGCAGCGGTTCGGCATCGCCTAATCCAAATCCCACAGCTCGGCAACGGCGGTCGTTAATTTTCAGTTGCAGCGCCATATGCGTGCCGCGTGCGCCCATGCGGCGCGGTGGGGCGGCAACTTGGACGTTGCGAATCAGTAACTTCGGTTTCGTATTGCCGCAGCCAAAGGGAGCCAATGCTTCAAGTTCACTAAATGCCTGACAATCAATATCGCAAGGCTCCAGTTCTTCATCAATTTCTAAACAGGGTACCAGGGCGTCCGCGGGTTGCGCCTGCGCGGTATAGTCGCATAATTTCCGAGTAAACGCCGCGAGTTGCGTGGTATGCATTTTTACGCCGGCGGCCGCCGCGTGGCCGCCGCCGCTTATTAACAGGTCGCGGCAGTGGGCAATGGCTTCATGCAGGGCAAAGCCCGGCACGCTGCGACCGCTGCCGCTGATGGTGTGCCCATTATCTATCAGCACAAAGGCGGGGCGGTTGAAGTGATCCACCAGGCGTGCGGCGACAATTCCCGCCACGCCGGGGTGCCAGTGCTGTTGGCAAAGCACCAGCGCCGAGGGAAGCTGCGGCATCTGCCGCACCAATTCAATGGCTTCAGCGGTTATTTTCCGCTCCGTATTCTGGCGTTCCTTGTTTTTTGTCTCCAGATATTCCGCCAGTTCATCGGCCCGGGCGGCGTCTTCGGTAGTCAGCAATTCCACGGCCATATTGGCATGGCCCATTCTGCCGGCCGCGTTAAGCCGAGGTGCCAGCGAAAAACCCACCGCCGTTCCGTCAATGCTGCGATTTTCAAATTTTGCCACGCGGATCAGCGCTTGGATGCCCGCCATATTGGATCGCGACAGTTGCTTTAAGCCGTAACTCACCAGGATACGATTTTCGTCCAGCAATGGCACCACATCCGCTATCGTGGCCAGAGCGGTCAAGGCCGTAAAATCGATCAACATATCGCGATATGTTGGTGTAAGCTTATCTGAACCGCACAGCCTTGCCGCGACGGCCCAGACGAGTTTATACGCCACGGCGGCCCCGCATAAATCCGTATTTCCGGTCGTTGATCCGTGCAAACGCGGATGGGCAATGGCATGCGCCGGCGGCAACGGGGCCTGATATTCATGATGATCGGTGATGACCATCGTCATACCGGCGTCGCGTCCGGCCTGCACCGCCTCCACAGCGGTAATGCCGCAATCGACGGTCAGTAACAGGCGTGCTCCGCGCCGGGCAATATCTTTTACCGCATCAATCGATAATCCATAGCCTTCATCAATTCGATGGGGGATATACGTATCGAAATCGGCACCCGCCGCCTTCAAGAGCCGGTGCAGCATTGTGGTTCCCGTAATTCCGTCCACGTCATAATCACCGTAGATGGTGATTTTTTCCTTGCGTGTTATCGCGCACGCCACCAGGTCCGCACAGGCCTCAAGACCGGGAATGCTCCGCGGAGGAAGAATGTTCTTAAATTGCGGCTCCAAAAATTGGCGGGCCGATTCCGGATTGTTCAAATTCCGCGCCAGCAGCAGGCGCGTGGTCAATGGGTGGCGGCCCAGACTGCGCGATAAGCTATCAAGCTGTCGGCTATCCGCAACCGATTCCGGCAACTTCCATCGCCGCTTGAGAAAGCTGTGCGGTGCTATCGTGGGCGTGCCCAAAACGCTGACCTCCGTGTCGGTATACCGGTAAAACCGCCGGTATTAAACGCTCACCGCCATCGTGCTGTGAACGTACTTAATTGCATACTCAAATAATTGCAGACCATCCGGTGCGGCCGCGCCGTCCAGCCGAGTCCAGTATGGGTGCTGCCGGATATTAATAAACCGCTCTGGATGCGGCATAAGTCCTAAAATTCGTCCGGTGACATCGCATATTCCGGCGATGGCTCCGGCACTCCCATTGGGATTGTCGGGAAAATCTTTCGCGGGTTTTCCATTTTCAGAAACGTAACGCAAAACAATTTGATCATTAGCTTCCAGCGCATCCATAATCGCCGGATCGCGCACCGCAAATCGCCCTTCTCCATGGGCCACCGGCAGCAGCAGAGATTTACCCGGTTCGATCCATTTGCAAACAGATGATTGAGATTGTAACCGCACCCAGCGGTCTTCAAAGCGGGCCTGGGAATTATGCGTCAGTGTGGTAGTAAATACGTCGGATGGTTCCAACTGCGGTAGCGGCCCCGGCAACAGGCCGGCCTTGACCAGAACTTGAAATCCATTGCATACGCCCAGAATCATTTTGCCATCGCGCACCCATTGCTCCAACGGCTCGCGCAGGTGGTGCAGCAATTCATTGGCCAGGATTTTCCCGCTGGCAATATCATCTCCGTAGGAAAATCCGCCGGGAATGCCCAATATCTGATAGGCTGTCAATCGCCCAGGTTCGGCCAGCAGGCGGTGTATATGTATCGTCTCTACATTGGCACCCGCCCGCTGAAAGGCTAGAGCCAGTTCTTTATCACAGTTTGTGCCGGCCGTTCGCAGCAACAGCACTCGGACAGTTGATGATTCCATGAAGCGATCCTTTTCCAACTTGGCGCATTATCGCATCGAAGTGGTCGAGAACTCAAGCGCCCCCGGGGAAATTGCGCCCTCGCGGCCCCAAACAACACTGCCGCAAATGTCGGCGTTCTCATCAGTGATGGCATTGCATTTTCAGGAATTGTGCGGGAAACGGCCGGAACTGCGGCCAGCGGGCTGGCCAGCTTACCCTGTCATCTGTCCCCTGCCCAGCGTTCCGCGCCTGGGGCTAACTGGCCGAGGAGGATTTCTGCGGTGCCGGCGCGACGGGCGTTTTCTGAAAATGGCCCCAGGTCAGAAAGAATATAATGATCGCAGTTGTGGCAGCGCCGGAAAGTTGCACCATCCAGTCAATCCAGCCGTGGGGCTTGGCCAGATAGTGGATGCTTAAATAGAGCGTGGCAACCGCTGTCAGCAAGGCCATCGCCCAACTGAGAATATTTCCAATTATGCGT
>JAJYZY010000187.1 GCA_021799715.1 Planctomycetota bacterium
GGTTTTCAATCCGTGGCGAAATGCGGCGGCCATGCCTCGGGCGTCGCCGAAGCCCGATTTTATGGCCACCAGGTCTATTTTCAGGGTCGATGTGCGCAGCAGTAGCATGGCCCGATCCAGCCGGCACCGGCGAATCTCATCGGCGGGGCTGCGCCCCAGCGCGGCCGCGAAACGCCGCTCCAGCGTGCGCCGGGACATGGGAACATCGCGCAGAAGGGCCTTGACACTTAACGGCTCGCCAGCCTTCGAGTGGATCAGCCGAATCGCTTTAGCTACTTCCATGTCCTTGATCGCGGTAACGTCCGTCGAGCGGCGAGCCACGACGGGCAGCGGCGGAATTTGGATGGTCTGCGATGGCAGTTGTAAGTCTTGCATCATCCGGTCCAGGAGCGCAGCGGCTTCGTAGCCGATCCGGTCACAATCCTGCACAATGCTAGACATGGGTGGGGTAGCCATTTCGCACAACACGTCATCGTCATCGACCCCCAGAACCGCAACCTGTTCCGGGACTTGCAAGCCCATTTCCCGGCACGCGGCCAGAACGTGACGCCCAGGCATGTCGTCGCTGGCCATGACCGCCAGTGGCCGGGGAAGTCCCGTCAGCCACTGGCACAGGCGCGGCATCGCGTTGTCAAGACTAAGCGTATGTGAAGCTTCCAGCGTGGCGGCGGCAAATCCGGCCTTCTTCAAAACGCCACAAAAACCGTTTTTCCGCAGCACCCCCCATCGAAATCGACCCGTTCCATAATAGGCAAAGTTGCGGAAGCCCTTACCTAAAAAAAAACGTGCACCCATTTCTCCGATCAGTGTGTCATTGCTGCACACCAAGGAAATACCCTGCACCGGTAGGCCGTGGTTGACGGCCACCACCGAACCGCGCGTGGTCTCGGCAGCACGTACCTCCGACGCACTGTTGAGGGTTGTAATTAATCCATCGCATGTCACATCGATTGCGTGTGGAGATCGCGTCAGCGGCATACCCTGATAATCCACGAAGTTCCATGCTGCATGGGTTTGGCAGTATCGGATAATTCCCCGAACAATCCGCCGCTGCGCCCATCCTACGATGGAAACGTTTAAAGCCACTGTGAACCGTTTGGCCATCACGCGTGCATCCATTTATGCAGAAAGGATCCCGAGATTTGAATCTCAGGTTCCTCGTCTTTGAATTATATGGCCCGCTCTTTTAACGGGTCCGCTCGGGCATCAATTTCGACGCTTCACTGCCGGGCATATTTAAAGCACCCAGTGTTTCCGCTGCCGCAGACCATACCTTGGTATTGGTGGCCTGGGAAACTTTATAAAAACTCTTTCGCACGAAGCATGGTTCCCCCCTCCCAACGTTTTTTCTCCTTGCCATTCAAGGCTTTGCCGCTTCCGAACCCGAAGCGCTTGTCCGGCCGCTGAAAAAACAAAATACGATGCGGCTTTTTGCCGTCGCTCGCTGTTTTCCAAGATGGAGTCCCCAGCGGCTTTAATAAGTCAACATTCTACCAACCTTCCGCCACCATGCCAGCGTCGGGCGCGGGGCCACTGGTGGCGCAAATGTAGATCCTCCAGAGCATGGATCTGTGGTCCGCCCGTAGTTGTCAGCAAAATAAGAACGCAGGCTAAAAAACTGGGCATCGTTTGATGAACGGTTCCGTTCCCAATGCTTCAGAAAAATAATGTCGGCCCGATCATCCGGATATGGCATCTTGGCCACTCATCGCCCCAATATGCTGGGTGCTGCGCAGCGCAACCCAACATCGTGGCATCGGACGATTCGTCCGCTTTATTGATGGCCACACGCAGCGTAGCGCCGCTACGATCTAAAATGTTCCCGTTTGAACGCCGCCAGATATTCCATGCGGAACTTTTCCGCCGCCGCGGAACTCGTTAAACACGCATCCCACGGCAATTCGGGACGCGGGCCTATTTTTCCCAGCGGCACCGGCGGCAGGTTGTACTGATATTCCCGAGCAAGCTGACTGAACCTCCGGCCCCATACCTTTTCCTTGCCATCGGCGGTGAATAAACCGCTGAACCGGGTAACATCCGCCGCCACAGGATCATCATACATCGCCCAATTCAGCCACCCGCAAACCAAGGGCGTGGAGGTTTTAACTTCCCGGGCACAGAAATCAGCTTGCTGCTGCTGCGTGGCCGGGATCGGTGGCCCAAAATTCGGGCAAATACCACCGCCGTACCAGCCGAACTCAGCCAGCACGGTCGGCAATCCGGGAGCCGCGGTTTCCCTCAATATTGATTCCAGAAACGACAAATTGGCCACTTCCACCGCTTCGGATTGGTAGGTAAATCCGCCATCGGCCAGCGGATAGCAATGGATTTCCATGAAATCCAGCAGCTTGGCCTGACGCTGCGGACGGAAGGCGGAATAAACATCCACCGGATTGGGAATCGCCGGCACCGACCACTGCACGAGGCCCACGGTTACCAGCGCGTCAGGATCCGCCTGTTTAATGGCGTCCACCTGTCGGCGGGTCCATTGATCGGCCACATATTCCCTGAAGTGCTGATAGGCCAAAAGCGCGGAATCGCTTGGATTATCTTTTGCGGGGGGAATCGGTGTGGATTTATTATTCCATTTATTCCATAGCGACTGCATCGAAGGTGTATTCCAGTTTATGGTGGGTTCGTTGGCCAGTTCATACGTGAGAATTACACTGCGGCCCTTGTAACGGCTGGCCATCAAATGCCAGAATTGCACCTGATCCTCCACCACCTTGGGATCAGCATATTCATCTCCGCGTTGCCAGATCGGAACTTCACTTTTTGGCCGGCCCTGCCAGGTGGTTAATCCACAGACCTGCACATAAATGCCCGCCTCTTCCGCCGCCGCCAGAAACTGATCAAATTTTTCAAGGGCCGCTGGATCAAGCACCCCGGGCCGCGGATAAAAAGACAGGCTGGTAAGCCATAACCGCACCGTGTTGAAACTCAAAGCTTTGAGGGTTTTTAAATCTTTAAGCGCTGCGCGGGCGTCAAACTCTGCCCAGAATCGCGGTGTCCAGCCGTTGCTGGCGCGGAAATACATGGCTCCTATGGGAATAAAGGGTTCGTTTTCTCCCGTTACCAATCCACGCCATCCCGCGCGCACCCGCACCTTGGGCAACGCACCGCCATGGCCCACCGACAGCGGGTCCGCATGCCGTTCTGCATGCGGTTGTCCGACCTGTGCGTCTAAACCATTCCATGATATTGTCAGTGCCCCGGCCACACCAGATGCCGCCAACATACAAAAATCTCTGCGACGCATAAGCAAATTTCCTTTCAGCAACACATTATCCCTCAACACCATCTGACCGGTTGAGATTGGTTCAACCGTGGAGGTCCGCGCGTTGAATAAATCGTCACCCACTGCGACACAAGCAAACTCAGTCTTCTCCCGCAAAATGCTCGGTGTAAAATATCAATATGCCACGCGTTCCGTCCGATAAAGTAATGGGGATTAAAAGATTAGTCAAAACTGCATGGATGTATGCACCGAACAGGCAAGCCAAAAACGCATTGGCTCGCCGGAAGCACATGTCGCCGGCCTGACCGTTGCCAAGCGGCCATGGCGGTGCGGGGTTTTTACGCTTAAAATGCGCCGACTTGATTGCTGGACGGCCGGATCAGGAAAGTCATGGCGCATGACTGATCGGGTCGATGAAATTGCATGATGAAGGAAAGCAGAGCATGAAATTGGAAATTCCCGCCAGTTGCCGCACGGAGCCGATGAAGGTACTTTTGACGGGTGCCGCCGGTTTTCTCGGATCACATCTGGCGGAAGCGCTGGTAGGCATGGGGCATGACGTAACCGGTGTGGATTCCCTGATTACCGGCGCACGGGAGAATTTGCGGAGCCTGGAAAATAATCCGCACTTCAGACTTATTGAACACGACTTGGCCGCGGGCCTGCCGGCTGAGGTTGACGCCGGCCAATACCAACGAATCTGGCATCTGGCCAGCCCGGCCAGTCCGGTGGGATATGTGAAGCATCAGGTGATCACATTAAAGGTTAATGCG
>JAJYZY010000043.1 GCA_021799715.1 Planctomycetota bacterium
ATGATTTCGCCCTGAGTTGATCCAGACGTCATTTCGCATCCAACTTGACGCTTCCGCATCAAGCTAATGCGCCGCTGACAATCGCTCGCGGCGGTATTACGGTTGATTAACGAGGGACGCGATCGATAACCCATTTACGTGCCATCACGGTTGATTAACGACACGTGCCAACAGTAGCATGATGCGGGAGCATCATGGTTGTCTGCGGGAAGGAACGTTATGGCCGGGATTCAGCTTCATTCGTGGCAACCGGCGTTAGTGGGGCCGCACCGGGCTGCGGCAAGATTTAACACGTCATTTCGCATCCAACTTGACGCTTCCGCATCAAGCTAATGCGCCGCTGACGATCGCTCGCGGCGGTATTACGGTTGATTAACGAGCTGCGTCACTGTGGTCAAATTGTCCGGTTTATATTCATTGTTCATCGGCGCGATGAGTTTTCGCTCAGATGGCCCCGTGAACGGTTACGAATTATTTTTGTGCAACCCCTGATCGCTGTTCGGTTCAATTATTTCACCGCCGGCGTTGCCGCTGGTGCCGGTTCGGTTGCAGTGGGCCTGGTTGCAGCAGGTTGGGTTTGCGGTGGTCCAACCAGCACCGGCTGTGCCCACTGCTTGAGATGATCCAGACGATATTGTGCCAATGTGGCAAATGATTTATCGATTTTGTCGGCATCAGGAGAGGTAAACGTTTTGTAGATTGCGGCAGCGTTGCTCCATTGGCCGGCATCTTCATCCGCCAGAGCCAGGCCAAGTCTGGCCCGGGCCGTGGCAAGGACCTGTTTGGGATATCTCCGGATAACCTCGTTGAATGCCTTTTTTGCGGCGGCAATGGATTGCGACTTGGTTGCCTTTACCTTCTCAAAGCCCGCGGGGGGATTGCCCATGGCAATTAAATTCAGATAAAAATCGCCGATGCGAATATACGCCTGCGCCGCAATTGCCGGCACTTTGTAGCTGTCAAGCACCGTATTCTGGATTTGTCGGGGAGTTTGGGCCTGCTGCAGGGCGATGGCGGCTTCTTCTATGGTGCGTTGCTCATTAGCCTTATGCAGTTGGATTAATTCGATCACAAGAACCAGAATCGCAATGCCAAGGAGAGCATAAATTCCGTATTTACGAATAAACACATACAATCCGGCCGCACTTCCCACCAGATCATTCTGCTGCAATTCGTGGCGTTCCTCCGCTTTCATTCCATACGCTCCAGAGTCCAAGGAAAAAACAGGTCAGTATTATAGGCGTTTCCCGGCTTTAACGCGAGCCTCGGTATTTATGTTGAAAACCAAGTCCTCGACGCGGCAACGGTATTGGTCGGACGGGCTGTCTCTGGTATAATCTCCGTTCGGCTTGCCACGCGGCGTGGAAGTCGGACGGTGGTAAGTGGGTTACCCGGAGAGCAAGGATGTTGAAATTAAGCCTGACAATTTGGCGATATGCTGGTCAATGGCGGCATAGTGTGCGCACGGATATGACCTGCGAATCGGGCGTTACCGCAAATGCGGTGAGAGCCGTCGGTTTTCGCCGTCCGAAATTCGTGATTTTTATGGCTAAAATGAACCGATAAAGTTAAAGGCATCGGAAGCGAATGTCCGAATACATGAGCGAAGCCCATAAGGAAGGGTAGAAGCCAAGCAGGTAAGTTTGAACCGGGAAACCACCGAGGGTTGAGAATTGTTGACAGGGCAGAAAATGATCGACACGACGCTCCAAAACGCACCGGGTGCGGAAAATATGGAATCCGGCTTATCCTTGCCGCTTTCTGACACGTTGTCCGGTGCCGCAACGGGTGGGGTTGCCCCGGCTTTTGATCAAAATGGCGGTGATGTGCGTAAATGGTTCGTTTTACACACCAAAAGCCGCCAGGAAAAAGTGATCTGCGATTTTTTCCGGGAACGTCAGGTTGAATATCTCTTGCCGCTGGTGGCAAAAACGACCTACTATGGAAAGAGGAAAGTAAAATCTCAGATCCCACTGTTTCCCGGATATGTGTTCGTTCGCACGGGCATTCATCATGCTTACGCCGCCGATCGCACGCATCGGCTTGTCCGCATTATTCCGGTATTTGATCAGGCCCGAATTGAGGAAGAACTGCGCAGCCTGACGCGGACTCTGGATGCCGAGCAACCATTTGACCGCCATCCGCACCTTGTTAAGGGGGTGCGGGTTGAGGTAAAATCCGGGCCGCTGCAAGGTGTGCGGGGCGTAGTGGAAAGCCGACTGAAAATGGATCGTCTGGTTCTGCAGGTTGAAATCCTCGGCCAGGCGATCAGTGTTGAAGTAGATACCGACCTGCTGGTGGTTCTTGAGGACGCACCGGCAGTGGCGGAGAACACCAAAGGTGGCGTTCGGGCGGCGTAAGCCGCCTGACATGATCAAACGCCACGGCCAACTCGGGGAATTCATTCCCCAGATCCCTTCGCGCTAAATTTTGGCGCAAGCGACAGTAGCGGAGCTTTGGCCAGAATTTGTGCAAGAGCCATGCAGAGTTGTTAAAATTGCAATCAGCACCCGGCGGAAGAGGCAAAAAAACGTGACAGCATTACCACGGACAACCGAATTTCGCGCGATTCCACCGCGCGATCGCATAAAACCGGTTTATCTCCTGGCTGCCGGAGTGCTGGTGGTTTTAACGATGCTGGTGCAGCATCGCGCCTGGCACGATGTATTTTCCATCGCCATTGATGATCAGGACTCCAGTCACATTTTATTGGTTCCGTTCCTGACGGGATGGTTGATTTTTGTGCGCCGGCAACGCTGGCGCGAGTGCCGCTTGACAGGCCGTTGGCTCGGTCCGGTGCTGCTGCTTCTTGGGGCCGCAGTGAGCAATTTTGGCGTGGCTCATGGCATGGCCGTATTCTGGCATTTTGGCTCACTGCTGATGGCCTTTGGAGCCGTGCTTGCCGTGCTTGGTGTTGACATCGTGCGGAAGTTTTTTCCGGCGTTCCTGATGCTGATGTTCCTTGTACCGGTTCCCGCAACAGTCCGGCAGGCCATTTCCGTCCCGCTGGAACATTTGTGCGCGCTATTAAGCCAGCAGATTCTTGAGATCGTCGGCGTCACGGTGTCCCGCGCGGGTAACGTTCTGATTGTCAATGGTGTAAAAGTTGAAATTGCCGAAGCCTGCGACGGGATGCGGATGGCCATCGCGCTGATGGTGCTGGTGGCAACATTTACCCTGAGCATTCCCATGAATCGTTGGGCCAGAGCAGTTTTTCTAATTTTAAGTCCAGTGGTGGCATTGTTGTGTAACATCATCCGTCTGGTGCCAACGGTCTGGGTCTTCGGCAAGTATCCGCACGCCGCCGCTGAAAATTTCCACAATATTGCCGGCTGGTTGATGTTGCCGATAGCGTTTTTACTGTTCTGGTCCGTCATGCGCTTATTGCGGTGGGCCTCAGTACCCGTTGCCCCCTTCGGACTGGCTTATGACCTTTGAAATGCAGCGGATTGTGGCAATGGTTGGTACCGTTTGCAAGGCGAGCCTGCCAAAATGATAGCCCGAATTGCAATAGTCTCGACATGCCCCGTCCGCGGCGCGGAAAATCGAGCCGACTCTGAATGCCGGGCCGGTACGATCCGGCAAAAAAAATAGAAACTTCACTAATTCAGGTCAACCCGGCGGCGCGGCCTGATTTGTGCCCCTTCGCCGGTGTGGCAACGGGTTGTACCATATTCGCCGGGCGTGGTGCCGTTGGCCGAACTCCCGGGAATTCGTCAAAACTGTAAAATGGGAATAAGCCCCATCACCGGCGAACGTTGTGTTTTCTGACACCTGTCCCTTAAGCTGACGGACACTTGAAAAAACACCGATTCGACAACTTATTCCTCTGGACTTTCAATGATGACAAAGCAACACTCGACGCTTGAACGCCGTGCGCAGTGGCAGTCCTGGCTGCCTGCCTTTGCCTGCGTGATTTTGCTCGGTGCCATTGAGGCACGCGCGTATTTTGAAAAGCCCCCCAAACAGGCGGGCGCTTATCTGGCGCACGTGCAGGCTCTGGCGGAACTGATGCCCAAGGTTTTCGGCCATTGGATTGGTCGCGATGTGCCCTTGCCGCTTTCGGCCGTCCACCTGCTGCAACCGAATGTGGATTTGTGCCGCAATTTTGTCAATTCACGCACTGGTGAGCAGGCGACACTGATGGTGATTGACTGCTCGGATACCCGCAACCTTTCCGGTCATTATCCGCCAAATTGCTATCCCGGAAATGGCTGGGTATTGGATAAATCAACCGCCAAAACATGGGTCGTTGATAAAACGCCGATTACCGGCATGGAATATAAATTTCATCGCGGGGCGTTTGATACTGAATCGCATATATATGTTGATGATTTTTTCATCATGCCGGATGATAAATTTCTCGCCACTGAACGGGAATTTCTGCATAATTCCGGAAGTTTCAATGAACGTGTGTTTGGGGCTGCCCAGGTGGAACTAACCTTGCCGGGCGACATGCTTCCCACTGATCGGATGCGGGTATTTCATGATCTGATCGGCGCAAACTGGAAGCTTATTACCGCAATTTTACATGGGGTGTCCAATGAATCCGCGAAATGACAACATGGATTACGCGCCAACATCACTTCGGCCCGAAATGGTGCCGGGACCGGCGCAGTTCTCCGATTCCGGCGAGCCGATGGCCAATCCGTTGCTGTTGATTCATCGCCTGCTTATCGGGCGCTATCACTGGGCAATTCTTCTGGGCCTGGTTCTCGCAATCGCCGGTAGCGCTTTGACGTACAAGAGTATCAAACTGGTGTATACCAGCACCGGCCTGGTGCGCATTTTGCCGTATCTGCCCCGCATTTTGTATACAACATCGCAGAACGAAGCCATGCCGATGTTCAGTGCATACATCAATTCCCAGACGGCTCTAATTATGAGTTCCCGGACTATTGACCTGGCCATGCAAAATCCCAAATGGCAGGCCCTGCACCGGGGGATGGATGCCGAGGCCAAGGCTAAATTCGCATCGGAATTAACTGTTACCCATAAGCCCGGCAGTGAATTGATTTATGTCGCGTATACCAGCAAAGACCCTGTCGTGGCGCAGATCGGCGCAGATGCGGTGATCGGTGCTTATCGGCAACTTTACAGCCATGGCGATTCCGCTACACAAAGCCTGCAAATCAGCGCGTTGCGCGATCGGCAGACGGTATTGCAGAATGAACTGCAAAGCGATCAGGATCAGATTGCTTCATTATCCAGCCAGTACGGTGCCGATGGTCTCGGTACGGTTTACAACTACAAACTTGGCCTGATGGACGAACTGGACACCCAGTGGCAGGAAGCCCGCATTGCTTTGGCCAAAGCCGGCTCCAGCTCCGGCGCAACCGGCGGAAAAAAAGCCGGGAAAAAAATCGCCAAAGCGCCGCTGGCCCCGGTGTACGACCCGCAGGTCGCGCAGTTTGAGTTGCAGGCGCTGGCATTGAAAAAATCCATCAAGGAATTGGAGCTTTCCGGCTTGGGGCCCAATAACCAGCGGGTTATGTCCCTGCAATCCAGTTTGGACGCCCTGCGTGATGAAATGCGCAGCTATCAGGCCGGATTATCAGGCAAGGGACCGGCTCTATCTCCAACCACGCCCGATGGGCCGATGTCCCTGGCGCTGCTCAAGGCGCGGGAACACCAGTTGCGAATTTTGTATCAATCGGTCAAGGCGCAAACCCTTGATCTCGGCAGCGTATATGCCAAAGTGCAAAACCTGCAAACCCAGAGTCAGGATTTGCGGCAGCAGCTCAACACCATCAAATCCCGCATGGATGCCATTAACATGGAATCCGCCACCGGCGGGCGCATCCGAGTTGAAAGCACCGGTGATTTTCCGGCGGCACCAACCACCAAATCTCGCCATCTGCGCCTGGCCGCCGCCGCCGCCGCCGGACTCGGCGGCATACTGGTCGGATTTGGTCTGGTATTGCTGTGGGGTTTCATGCAAGGCAACCTCCGCACCGTCGGCGACATGCAAATTACCACTTTGAATTCATACCGCGTGCTTGGTGCCGTCCCGCAGTTGCCGCCCGGTGGCGCGGCTTCACCGCTGGAATTGGCCATCGGGGCGCACAGCATTCACCGCATCCGCGGTTTGCTGCAGGTTCGTCCGCACATGACCGGCAGCCAGTCTCTGGCATTAACCAGCCCCACCGCGGGTACCGGAAAAACCAGCATGGTTCTGGCCCTGGGAATGTCTTATGCCGCGTCCGGCATGAAAACATTGCTTATCGATGCCGATGTTGTGGGTGGACAATTAACCGATCGCATGGGGATTCTCCGCAGCCAGCGACTGGGCGATGTGATGGTAAAACACAAAATGATCACACGCGAACAGCTCAAGGAAGCCCTTGCCGCCGCCGGTGAATCCAAGCGCCCGGTTGGCTCGGAATTGCTGAATCTCGGATACATTGACCATGAAATGCTCGAAAAAGCGTTGCACATGCAGCGGTTGAGCAAGCGCGGCCTCATGGATGCCGTTGCCGGTAAACCGTTGGATGAATGTGTGGTGCATACGAAGATTCATAATCTCGATGTGCTGCCGCTGGGACGCACGAAAGCCCATCATGGTGCCCGCATGTCGCCGGCGTCGATCCGGGCAATGCTGGCCCACGCCAAGGAACAGTATGATATGGTTCTAGTGGATACCGGCCCGGTATTGGGGTCACTGGAATCCGCATTGATGGCCAGTCAGGCGGACGGTGTGCTGATGGTCGTCGCCCGCGGTGAAAGCCGCAGCCTTTCGGGCCGCGCTGCGGATTATCTCGCGTCCGTCGGCGCACATCTGGAAGGCGTGGTGTTTAATCGCGCCACCGAACGCGACATGCAGCGGCAATCGTATAGTACATCGCTGGAAAGCTTTACCAGCGCGGCTCCGACGGCGGATAACGCCCTGGCGGTACAAAATAATGCTGATCGCCTCAAGCCGCTGGTTCCGCTTGGTCCGCTGGCCATGGCGGTTGCGGCATCGGCCAACACACAGGATGAAGAGGATAAATGACGCTGCTGGTGGAGCCAAACATGCAGGCCTCGTCCAATGCCCCGGCTGATGCGCTGACGGTATGGGGATATTCCCCATCCGCACTGCACGACCTGTTCTGGCTTTCCAGGGAAATTGCCGTTGTGCGGCCCGGTTCCACGGAACCCCTCCCGCCGCATGCGCGGCTGTTCATGCTGGTTCCGGCGGGCAAATTATTCCGCGTGCATCTGCGGCTTGTACTTGATCAATTGTTCTGGACACCGCGCGCGATGTACCTGATCGGTCTGAATTCTCCAGCGCCGCGCCGAGCCGCGCCCGGATCACAGGGGAAAATACCGTCCAATGACCAGCCGCCCGGCAGCCCGGCATCGGCCATCGCTGGTTGCGTCAAGAACTGTCATGCCGCTGCCCGCATGGCGGTTACACCACAGCGGGAGATTGCTGAATACTGGCGTACCAGCGGCACAATGGATAATGTATGGATTCGGCTGCGGAGACAATATCCGGATTTCGGTTCCATCAGGGTGCCGGGCATCGCCTACGCAACCGATGGTTGCCAGGCTATGGAATATCTGCGGGCGTTGACGCGGGACTGGCCGGAACCTGAAGCGGCAATTGCCGGCATCACCCGTCTGGCGCACCATGTGCATGGACCAATAGGTTTTGATATGTCCATATTAAACAATAAAACGCGACCCCTCTGGATCGGCAAGGGTGCCGACGGCACAGCTTCCACGGCGAATGTCATACCTGATGCCGTTTCACCCGATGCCGCAACTCAACACATTAGCGCGAGGAAATAATGAACTCACGACAACGCATGAAACGCCGCCTGCTGATACTCGCGGTCATCATTCTGGCTATCGTTGTGCTGGGCGGTGCCTTGGTCATATACCGCAAGCACCGCATTCATGAGCACTTCCTGCAACTGCGCGCCCAGGGGTTGGCCGCGGTCAAAGCGAAAAATTATGAATTGGCCCTGGGGGATCTCGGAGCATACCTTGGGCAGGACCCCACGGATTTACCCTCTCTGGAGGGCTATGCCGCCGCCAGCTTGAAAGTTCCGCAGCCCGGCGGAAAAAATCTGTATCAGGCCGCTTCGGTTATCAAGCAGATTCTTTACCAAAAGCCCAATGATCTTAAGTATCAGCAGAAGCTGGTAAAATTGCTGGCTGAACTGAATTACAATGTGGAATGTGTTTCATTGGCCCATCAGATACTGGCGAAAAATCCTGATAATTTGCCCGCACTGGAATCCGAATCCCAGGCCTATGGCAGACTGCGCAAATTCAGGCGTGCTTTTGCCGCCGCCGACAAAGCATTCCAGCTATCCCCCGATCGCATTGAAAACGGATTTCTCGCCCTGGACATGTTGTATCAACGGCAATTGCCGACCGGCACGCTGACCAGTTGGGCGGATAAATTTCTCGCGAAGGCTCCGACAAATCCGGTCTATCAGGTTCTTGGAAGCGCCGCGGCCGCGTTGGCCGGGCAGCCGGAGCAGGCCAGACATCTGGCGCTTCAGGCCGCTGCTAATCCGAATCTTCCCGAGGGCGTTATTTTACCGTTGGTGCGGCAACTCGATTCCCTGCGGCTTTATAATCAGGCTACTGTGGTGCTGGAACATTCTGTCCGCCACGGCGCATCAGTCGGCATTTTAGAAGCCTTGTGCGAACGGCTTTATCAACAAGGACATGATGCCGAAGTGCTGAAACTCACAGTCTCAAAATCGACGGGCCATCCGCTGCTTTTGGCGTATCGCGCGCGATCACTGCTGCGCCTGGATCATCCGCGCCGCGCGGTGCGGGTGCTCAACGTGCTGAAAATAATTAAAACTCCCGTTGCCGCCCAATGGTATGCCGTTCTGAATCTGCAAGTGCATCCGAATGTATCGGATTTAACGCGGATGAAAATTCTCCGCACTGCCGCCTCCACTTTTCCGGGACAGGCTTATTTTGCCGATCTGCTGGGTACCGGATATCAACAGGTTGGCGAATTGGAACTCGCCTTGATTCAGTGGCAAAATGCCGCCCGTCTGGCACCAACCTGGCCGACGCCCATTCTGCACCTGGCCATGGGGCTGGCGCGGGCGGGACATCTCAAAGCCGCGGAATTACTGGTCAAACATGCCGCGGAACTGGCACCCGACAGCAGACAAGTACTGACAGACCGCATCCGACTTCTGGCCACGGCGACCGCCGTCAACAATCCGCGGCGGGTAGAAGCCCTGCTGAATATGATTCACAATTTGCAGCGACAATTTCCCGGAAGGCCGATTCTGCTGGCGGAACAAATTCGCTCTCTTGTCGTATTAAAACAACTGGCGGCGGCCCGCAATATCATTGCCGCCGCGCTGGTCGCGAAGCCCCCGCATAAACTTTCCACGCTTCTGGGTTTGTATGCCATCAATCGAGTTAACAAACTGGGAATGGGACAAGCAATATTAACTGCGGCGGAAAAGTCCTACGGCCTGCGCCCGCGCATCGCCCTGGCTTATGCTGGACGATTGTTGCAGGCCAAACACCCCCGGCAGGCGATGGCCTATCTGAAAGCGCACCGCCAAACATCAGGTCCCGCGGCTGGACAATGGGACCTGGCCATGGCGGAATACCTGTCCGCCACAAAAAATTCCACCGCTCCAAAAGCATGGAAGAAAGCCGCCGCGGCGGATGCGGACAATGCCCATGCCCAATGGTTGGCTCTATCCGTGCCGAGCCTGCAGACTGATCGCACATTTATCTTGAATACGTTTGCCAATCTACAAGCCATTATCGGCAACAATGGGTTTTCCTGGAAAATGGCCAAAGCCGGCTGGCTGATTAATCACAGCCGCGGTAAAAAAGATCTACTGGCCGCCCGGAAATTGCTTACCCAAACCATACGCACCTCACCTGATGTGCTCCTGCCGCATTTACTGCTGGCGCAAATTGATCTCAAAACTTCCGACAAGGTTGATGCCATCAGCCAGCTTCAAGTCGCGGCGGCGTTGGCACCGCAAAATGCCGGTGTGGCCCTGCAACTTGCGCAGCTCTATCAAAGTGAAGGTGACAGCGAACATGCCCGCCAATATCTGCAACAAGTGGCAAATTCCCCGGTGGCAACACCGGCCCAGCAGCGGCAGGCGGCGGCATTATTCGTTGCCGACGGACAGGCCGGCGCGGCCATTGATTTGTTGCGCCGTTCGCGGCAGGCCGGGAAATCCAACCCCGGTGATAATTTAATTCTCGCCGAGCTCTATCAGCAGCAAGGCCGTGATGCATCCGCGGCCCGCCTGTATAAACAATTGCTTAAAACCCCCAACGCGGCAATCATCGCCGCCGCCAGCCGCTTTTATGCCCAGCGCAATGAACATGCGAAAGCACTGCGAACTCTGGCCTTGCTTAAGAATGTGAAACTTCCCGCCGGGATTGCCGCACTGATTTACGGTGATTATTACGCAGATTCCGGCAATAGCCAGCAGGCACTGGCGTCGTATCAGTCCGCCGTCACGGCCGCACCGAAAAACCAGGCCGCCTGGTACCGTTTGCTGGCCCTGAACATGCGGCTGGGCGATGTCAAAGCGGTGAAGGAAACGGTCGATTCTGCCGTTTCCGCCCTGCCTGATGATAAGACGCTGGCTTTTGTAAAAGACAATCTTGGAACCATCAATCCTCTGATTAATAATGTCATCCTGCGGCCCCTTGCGGTGGCGCTGTTGGCCAATCCACCGGTGGTCGCGGCACAAAATGTGGTGCAGATTGTTGGCACATCCGCGGCCGCCAAACCTAAACTTGTTGATTTTGCGGCACAACTTGCCGGATTGGCCAGACAACATCCGCGTTTTGCCGCATTGCAAAATGCCGCCGCGCAGTTTCTGATTTCCGCCGGACATCCCGGTCAAGCGGCGGTCGTAGCACTTGGAGCCGTGCGCATGTTCCCAACGGGCATTACGCCCGCGCGTCTGGCCGCCGTGGCTTTTGCCGCGTCGCACCAGTGGTCGCAAGCCTTAAGCGCCGCTCAAACCTGGGCACACCGCAGCGCCGCCAACCCCACATCAGCCATCGTTCTGGAGGCTGTGGCCTATCTGAACTTGTCAGAACCCAATGCGGCGGTCCGAACGCTGCAGCCCTATCTGAACACCGCATTGAAAAATCCGGCGGGTGATCCCGGCGTTATTGCGGCCTATCTGCAATCGCAAATTGCACTTAACAACATGACGGAATTAAAACGTGTGTTGCTGCCATTGCTGGCCGATTCGCCAAACTGGCGGCAATTTGCCGTCAACATAGCCAGCCGCGAATTACCCGCCCCAATTGCCACGCTGTGGCTGCAACGCGTGGCCGCAGCCACGCCGGCCAACAAGCTCATTGAACAATTGCAGTTGGCACAAGGCTATTGGGCGTTGGGCCAGCGCGTTGGAGACAGTGCCGATCTTAATAAGTCCGCGATGCTGCTGGCCAATTTGCTGAAAACCGGAAATATGCCGCCGGCTCAGCGGGGTGACATACTCTCTGAATTGGCCACGGTGCAACTCTCGGCCGGGCAAACTGCTGTGGCGATCACCAATTATCAAAACGCGTTGAAGCTCAACGGCAATTTGCCCGTGGCGCAGAACAATCTGGCCATGCTGATGCTGCGGCAGCCGGATACAGACCTCGCGCAGGCGCGGTCGTTGGCTCAAGCCGCGGTAAAACATGCGCCTGCCGTTGCCGCATATTGGGACACGCTGGCGCTGGTGCAATCCCGAATGGGCGATACCAAATCCGCCATTCATTCAATCAGTTCCGCAATAAATCTGGATCAGGCTGATCCGGAATGGAATGTGGATCTCGCCCGCATCCTGGTGCGTGCCGGTGAGCTTCAGCAGGCTGCTGCTGTGTTGCGGAAAATCGACCCGCAGAAATTAAATTCCCCGCAGGTGCCGGCCAGTGCCAGAAAACATTACGACGCACTGATGCAAAAGGTAAAATGAGAATTCACCGCGCTGCGTTGTTTCCCATGAAGACAGCCATCGGAACGGATGTTGTCGCCGGTTGCAACAGGCATTGAGCCGGTCCATCATTAACTTCCGATTTTCCGATGGCATTGCGGCCAACCGACCGCGGGTTGCCACCGCGCGGTTGGGTGAATCCATCGGGACAGCTATTGCACAAGCCTTCAAACGAATCAGGGCAAAGTTCTTCATCAGTGTAACGTCCAACTTTCAGGTTCAAAATTATGACTGAATCGGTGTATCAAAAAACAGATGTTGTTCCGGCGAACCCGCCCGCAAATGCGGCAACCCCGGAGCATTCTGATAATTTAATCAGCGGCCACAGCCCCTCGGCTGAAAGCCCGCCGCCGTCTGTGCCGCACCTGGTTTTGCGGCCCGGATCGGCGTGGCATCTGGTGGATCTGGCGGAGGTCTGGTACTTCCGCGATCTGCTGTTCAGCTTCGCCGGCCGTGATTTGAAGCTGCGTTACAAACAGACCGCCCTGGGGATCATCTGGGTGGTGTTGCAACCGTTGCTGGCTGCGGGAATATTTACGTTTGTATTTGGCTTCATTGCCAAAATCAAAAATCACGGCATACCCATGATGGCCTTCTCCTTCGCGAGCCTGCTGGCGTGGAATCTCTTTGCCAACACGCTCAACCGCATCAGCACCTGCATGGTTGCGAACGCCAATATGATCTCCAAAGTTTACTTCCCCCGCATTATTCTGCCGCTGTCCATTACGCCATCCACATTGGTGGATTTCTGTGTCGGGTCTGTGATGCTGATTCCCATCATGCTGTTTTTCCACCTTGTGCCGACGTGGGGCCTGCTGCTGTTGCCGGTTTGGGTGGCTTTGATTCTGACCATGGCGGTGGGTATTGGAATGATCGCTTCCGCTTTGGCGGTAAGTTATCGTGATATCCAATATATTCTGCCGATTTTTATGCAGATGCTGCTCTATGCCAGTCCCGTCGCGTACTCGCTTTCACATTTGACCGCTCTGCGTAAAACCCATCCGATTATTGCCACGGTATTTTCGTTCAACCCCTTAAATGGGATATTGTCATCGTTTCGGTGGAGCGTCTTCGGCGGCCATCCGCTGTCGATCATGCCGCTGCTTTGGAGCATCGCCGCGGCCATCATCGCCGGTCTCATTGGCTTGTTCACATTCAAGCGGCTGGAAAGCCGCTTCGCGGACGTGATTTAATTCGGCCGGCTCTTTGCAATCCCGGCGACATCGGCCCGCCACGGAACGAATGCGGCACCAGGCGCTTTGCGTCGTAAGTGATTGATCCGGGTTGCCTGACCAAGAGACTTTGCCCGGCGTTGACATTATTCTCAGTTGCATACATAATGTATACAACGGTTGGAGTGCATTGAATCGGTGCGTGTTGTCGCCCTGAAAAGACTTCGATGTTTCTGGGAGGAATTTCCAGATGCCCGGAATGCATTGCTTAGATGGTACGGCGATGTGGAAGCGGCGAATTGGGGCCATTTCCAGGATGTTCGTCGCATGTACACTACGGTGGATACATGCAAAGTCGCCAGTGGAAACACCGTTACAATATTCGATGTCGGCGGAAATAAATATCGGCTTATTGCCGCGGTACATTACAATACCGGAATGGTTTATGTATTGCGGATAATGACCCACAGCGATTATGACCGCGGAAATTGGAAAAAGCAGTTATGAAATTAATGATCTCACCCGTGGCCCGGCGTTACACGAATCAATCCACTCGGCGATTCACGCAACAGAGTCGCCGCAGCTACATGGAATTAATTGCCGCATTCCCGCTGGTTCCCATTTGCTCGGAGCAGCAATATGACGCCTCCATTGCCGTGCTGGATTCCCTCGCCGTGCGGGACGAGTCGTCACTGGATTCCGGGACGGCGGCATATCTGGCCGGGCTGACGCAATTTGTGCGGGACTACGAACGCGAACGCCACGCGATTGCGGCGGAATCGTTGCCCCCATTGGAGATGCTGCAACATTTGATGAAGCAAGCCGGCATGACCGCCGCGGACCTTGGCCGAATTGTCGGCAATCGCGGGCTGGCCAGCCAGATCCTGCTGGGAAAGAGAACCATCAGCAAAGCCAACATCCGGAAAATTGCGGAATATTTCCATATCGACCCCGGAATGCTCCTGTAGGTCAACCACCGCGGGCGGAATTGCAGAGCTTCCAAAGTTATTAATCCCGGGTCACTGGGTGTATCGCCACATTCCGATAACGGCGCACCGGTTTTCAGCACCGGCCAAAGTTGTCCGCCGTAACGGTCTAAACAAATACAGACTGTCAGGGTAGAAAGAGTAAGGGAGAATCCATGGTTCAGTCATCCTGGTATGGTGTCGCTTTTGTCGGCGGCCTCTGGGCGGGCGTGTTGTCGTTTGTGCCGGTGATTATGCTGGCCAAACGCTTCAAGCTCGTTGATATTCCCGATGCGCGCAAAGTGCATGTGCGTCCGGTGCCGCGCGTGGGCGGGTTGGCCATTGCGCTTTCCACGCTTATCAGCGTGGCGCCCGTGCTGCTGCTGTATCGCCGCACCACCTTGGTGCACGCCATTTTTCATACGCCCATGGCAGCGCTTGTTTTTGCATCCATGGTGCTGCTGACCATCGGCTTTATTGATGATGTCTTTAATATCCCCGCCAAAATAAAACTTGTCGGGCTGATCGCCGCCGCCGTCCTGTTCGCCCATTACGGCGCGCTTGTGCCCACCGGGCCGATTGCGGCCAATTGGCAGCCCTGCCTGGGTTGGCTTTCCTGGCCGCTGACCATCTTCTGGCTGGTGACCGTCCCGGTAAGCTTGAACTTCTGCGACGGCCTGGATGGCCTCGCCGGCGGCATTGCCACCGGCGCGGCGTTGGTGGTTGCGGTTATCGGCATTGCCATCGGGGAGCCGTCCATTGGCTTTCTCATGCTCGCGCTGATGGGCGCTTTAACCGCATTCCTTATTTTTAACTTCAATCCGGCCCGCATTTTCATGGGTGACGGCGGCAGCCTGTTTATCGGCTTTACCATCGCCGCCGCCGCCGTGCTGGCATCGCATCACAGCAATTCGCCGCTGCCGCTGATTATCACCGCCGTCGCGCTGTCGATTCCCCTGGTGGATACGGCCGTCACCTTCGCCCGCCGCGCCATTTTGCAGCGCCGCAGCCTGTTCTCGGCGGAACGGGGACACCTGCACCATCGGCTTCTGGACCAGGGCCTGTCACACCTGCACGCGGTGTATCTGCTGTATATTTTTGGAGCCGCAACCTGCGCGCTGGCCATTGTCCTGTTTTTTGGCAATACGCTGGTGATGGCTCTGGCGAGCGTTGTATTGGGCCTGCTGCTGCTGGCTCTGTTCCGCACCGCCGGTTCCGCCCGCGGCGGAGATATGATCCGCGCTTTGCGGCGCAACCGGCAGCTTGCGCGTGAATCCCGCACCTACCGCAAAGCCTTTGAATCTTTACAGCTTCGCCTGGCCCGCGCCAGCACCTTTGAAGTCTGGTGGGCCGGGGTGTGCGAAGCCGCGGAAATGCTCCACTTCAGCCGCATCGCCATGACCGTCACGCGCCGCGATGGCTCCAAAGATGACCGCGTCTGGCAAAGCAACACGCCCATTCCCGAAGGCGTTGCGGTCATGACCGCTTCGGTGCCGATCGCCCATCGGCGCATTGGCAAGCCCATGCGGTTGGAAATGGATGTGCCCGCGCCGACGTTCCTGGAATCCGCCGGCCATCGGATTTCCCTGTTTGCCCGGCTTCTCGAAGAATTCAGCCTGGCCGCCATGAACGACCGTCCGCCGGGACCCTTTAAGATACGCCTGTTTGGCATCGGCTTTCCCCGGGTCAAATCCCGCCGCAGCGTGGCGGAAGATAAAAACATCGCCGGCCGCATCGGGTCGTTGGACCCGGCGCGATATAAATCCCTTAAGTTGAGATTCTCCAAGCCCGTTGCGGACTTGAAAATCGCCATCGTTCATGATTTTCTCTACACCTACGCCGGAGCCGAACGTGTGCTGGAGCAAATGCTCCTGTGCTTCCCCAACGCCGATATCTTCAGTCTGTTTGATTTCCTCAAGCCGGACCAGCGCGGCTTTATCATGAACAAGCCCGTGCATACCAGCTTCCTGCAGAATATGCCCCTGGCCAGAAGCAAACACCGCGCGTATCTGCCGCTGATGCCCATGGCCATCGAACAGCTTGATGTCTCCAAATATGATCTGGTCATCTCCAGCAGTTATGTCGTGGCCAAAGGCATTATCACCTGCCCGGATCAACTGCATATCTGCTATTGCCACAGCCCCGTGCGCTTCGCATGGGATATGCAACGCCAGTATCTGCGGGATGCCGGCTTGGAGCGCGGCCTGAAAGGGGCCGTCGCCAAGGCCATTCTGCACTACATCCGCGTGTTTGATGTGCGGTCCAGCGGCTCGGTGGATGCGTTTATGACCAACTCCAGCTTTGTGGCCCGGCGGGTGGATAAGGCCTATCGCCGCACCGCTACGCCCGTATTTCCCCCCGTGGATACGGAAACGTACACACTTTGCACCGATAAGGGGGACTACTACCTGACCGCCTCGCGCATGGTTCCATATAAACGCATGGATCTGATTGTCCAGGCCTTCACCCGCATGCCCAATCGTCGGCTGTTTGTGGTTGGTGAAGGTCCCGAAGTAGAAAATATTCGTGCCTTGGCCGGAGAAAATGTCAAAGTGGTCGGTTATCAAACCGGTGAGCGCCTGCGCGAATATATGCAGCACGCCCGCGGCTTTGTCTTTGCCGCGGAAGAAGATTTCGGAATTGTCCCCGTGGAAGCGCAGGCCTGCGGCACGCCGGTGATTGCCTATGGCCACGGCGGCGTGACCGAAAGCGTCATCGACGGAATAACCGGTGTATTTTTCATGGAACAGACGGTTGAAAGCCTCATGGCCGCCGTGGAACACTTTGAACGCATTACCTGGGATCCGCAGGCAATCCGGAAAAATGCCGAGCGTTTCAGCAAAGCCGTGTTCCGGGAGAAGTTCATGGAATTTGTGGACAATCAATGGCAGGAATTCCGCAATGTCCGCCTGGATGCAATCGCCACCGCGCAAGCCGCAATCGCCGCCGCCCCGCAGCCCGCCGTACCGGCGGAAATGCTGGAGGCGAGAAGCTAATCCAGAAAGCGGAGACGAGAGGTCAGAATACAGAAGTCAGAAGACAGAAGATTAGGGAGTCGTAAGGCTTCCGCCTTCCCGGTCTAATCCCGGCGGGGCGGGAAACAACGGAGGGCACGGGTCACAGGTTTTAGGTTGTAGGTTACAGGGGACAGGTTACAGGTTACGGGTTTAGCCGGCCAGGCTGCTGGCCGAGGTTCTATACGCTCAATGCTAAATTCACCATACTGAATTCCAGTTGCTGCGGCGAACGCGTTTTTGACAAATTGTAACTTATAGGATACAATTTTGCAGACGTTTGAAGTGCGCCATTACTGCACGGCAGATGGCCGGGTCATCGTTGGTGAATGGCTCCGCTTATTGCGTGATCAGGATGCCAAGGCGCGGATCGTTACGCGGTTTTCCAGGCTTTCGTTGGGAAATTTCGGCGATCATAAGTCCATCCGGGATGGGGTCTGGGAACTGCGAATCGATGTGGGACCGGGCTATCGGGTGTACTACGCGATGGCTGATAAAACGTGCGTCCTGCTTCTGTGCGGTGGCGATAAGCGCAGGCAATCATCGGATATTGAACGTGCGGTGGAATATTGGAAGGATTATAAAACAAGGACGGCCACACCATGAAACATCGGGCCAGCGTATCCAATGATGAGGTTATTATCGCGGAAATCCGGGACAACCCTGAATTTGCGGCTTCGTACCTGGCCGCGGCCATGGAAAACACGGATCAGCCGGGCGTATTGCTCATCGCTCTGCGCCAGATTGCCGAAGCTCGCGGCGGCATGACCAAAATCGCCAAAGACGCCGGTTTGCAAAGGGAAAGTCTGTATCGGGCGTTGTCCAAGCGCGGAAACCCACGGCTGACAACTCTGCTGGCGGTTATACAGGCGTTGGGAATGACATTAACGGTGGGCCGGCTCAAAGAGCAATGACCAGAATGCAGAATTCAGAATTCAGAAGGCGACGATAGGAGACAGGAGACAGAAGACAGAAGGCAGAAGGCAGAAGGTTGTGTCCCGTCCTGATATAGGTTGTCACT
>JAJYZY010000188.1 GCA_021799715.1 Planctomycetota bacterium
AATTAAATTTGCAAAGGAAACAAGAATTATGGCATTGGTTGAAATTAAGAATTTAGAGGCTGCCGTGGGCGGCAAGCCGATCCTGAAGGGCATTGATCTGACGATTAATCCCGGTGAAGTTCACGCCATCATGGGGCCTAACGGTTCAGGAAAAAGCACGCTTTCATCCGTGCTGGCGGGCCGGGAAACGTATACGGTTACCGGCGGCAGCGTGCTGTTTGACGGCAAAGATTTGCTGGACTTATCCCCGGAAGAACGGGCGTGTGAAGGCCTGTTTATGGCGTTTCAGTATCCGGTGGAAATTCCCGGCGTCACCACCAGCTATTTTCTCAAGGCGGCGGTGAACGCCATTCGTAAGCATCATGGTCAGGACGAACTGGATGCCATGGATTTCCTGAAAATGGTCAAAGAGAAAATGGCGTTGCTGGAAATGGATAAGACCTTTTTGAACCGGTCCGTGAATGAAGGATTTTCCGGCGGCGAGAAAAAGCGCAATGAGATTTTTCAGATGGCGGTATTGAATCCAAAATTCGCCATTCTGGATGAAACCGATTCCGGTCTGGACATTGACGCCTTAAAAATTGTCGCCAATGGGGTTAACGCCCTGCGCAGCCCGGAGCGGGCCATTCTGGTAGTCACGCATTACCAGCGGTTGCTGGACTATATTGTGCCGGATTTTGTGCACGTGTTGTGCGACGGCAGAATTGTTAAATCCGGCGGCAAGGAATTGGCGCTGGAATTGGAAAAGCGCGGTTACGCCTGGCTGGAAACCGCTGCCGCTTGAATATGACGCAATAAAATTCCCCGGAGTAATTATGACCGCAACAACCATCAGCCCGGATAACACCGCAATACTTTCTGCCCTGGGGCCAAGCTACGGTTTGCCGTGGCTGCAGCAGCGGCGCTCAGACGCTATGGAGCTGTTTGAACGTATCGGCCTGCCGCCGGTGACGCATGAAGACTGGCGGCTCACCAACACCGCACAAATTGCCAAGATCAATTTCAGCGCACCGGGCACCGGCACCCCGCTAACCCCGGAGCAACTCGCCGGCCTGTGTTTGAAAAAGCTCGGTGCCCAGCAGATGGTGTTTGTAGACGGAAAATTCTCCCCGGAATTGTCCAGCCCCGGCGGAAAAGTTGAAATTCTGACCATCCGGCAGGGTATGGAAAAACATGCCGACCGGGTGCAGCGGTTTTTGGGCCGCGAAATGCCGGGCCAATCCAATGGCTTTTCGGCGATGAATCTCGCGGCGTTTGAAGATGGAGCCTTTATTTATTTGCCGCCGGATCAGGGTGACATGGGCCTGGTTCATCTGCTGTGGATCAACGCATCGCATGATCAACCGGTGGTTGTGCATCCGCGTAATCTGGTGATTATTGGCTCCAATAACCAAATCACGCTGGTGCAAACCTATGCCGGTTTTTCATCCCAGCCCACGCTTTGCAATGCCGTGACGGAAATGGTCGTCGGCAAGGGAGCCAAGGTTGAACTCATTAAATTACAGCGGGAAAGTGATACCGCTTTTCATATTGCCAATGAGGCCATTCATGTGCATGAGCACGCCGATGTGCAATCCCTGTGCGTTAATACCGGCGGACATCTGGTACGCAACAACATGACCGTGCACCTTGCCGAGCCGTTTGCCCAGGCCACACTCAACGGTTTGACCCTGGCTGCGGGAGATCAGCATATTGATAATCACACCATGCTGGATCATGCGCGGGAAAACTGCCCCAGTCACGAATTATATAAGCATCTTCTGGGCGGCCGGGCCGGCGCGGTATTTCGCGGAAAGATTCTGGTGCGGCCGGACGCCCAGAAAACCGACTCCAAGCAGACCAGCAAAACCATTTTGCTTTCCGACGCGGCGGTGATGAATTCGCAGCCGCAGCTTGAAATTTACGCCGATGATGTGAAATGCACGCACGGCTCGACAACCGGCCCCCTGGATGATGAGCAATTATTCTATCTGCGGTCGCGAGGCGTTGCCGCCGCGGACGCCGGCGCGCTGCTGACTTACGCCTTTGCTCGCGATGTGCTCTTGCGGATATGGCACACCGGCATGCGCGAATATCTGGAAGAATTTGTCGCCGCTGAATTGCATCGGCTGCATCTGGATCAGGCGGAATCATGACCACCACAACCACCAAACCTCGGGGATCTCAGGCGGCCAAAGCGCCGGCGTTTGACAGCGCGGCAATCCGTTCCGATTTTCCGCTTTTACAGACGCAATCACACGGAAAACCGCTGGCGTATCTGGACAACGCCGCCACCAGCCAGAAGCCGCAGGCGGTTATTGCCGCCGCAGCGCGCTATTACACAACCTACAATGCCAATATTCACCGGGGTGTTTATAAATTAAGTGTTGATGCCACGGCGGCGTATGAAGCCGCGCGGGAAAAAGTTGCACGATTTATCAATGCCCCATCAGAGCGGGAAATTGTATTTGTGCGCGGCGCTACCGAAGCGGTGAATCTGGTCGCGGCCACCTGGGGCATGGAAAATATCCATTCCGGAGATGAAATAGTTCTTTCGGAAATGGAACACCATTCCAACATCGTGCCCTGGCAATTACTGGCCCGGCGGACCGGTGCGGTTATCAAGGTTATCGCCATTTCCCAGCACGGTGAATTGGCGATGGATCATTACGCGCAGCTGCTTTCCGACCGCACACGTCTGGTGGCTCTTACGCATGTGTCCAATGCCTTGGGCACGATTAATCCCATTGAACGCATTGTCTCCATGGCTAAAGCACGCGGTATTCCGGTGCTCATAGACGGCGCGCAATCCATTCCGCATATGGCGATTGATGTGCGGAAGATCGGGTGCGACTTTTTTGTATTTTCAGGGCATAAACTTTATGCGCCCACCGGCATCGGAGTGTTATGGGCTAAAGGTGAGCTACTGGAAAAAATGCCGCCCTATCAGGGTGGCGGAGACATGATCAGCACGGTGAGCTTTGCCGGATCAACCTGGAATGATATACCGCATAAATTTGAGGCCGGCACACCGCACATCAGTGGAGCCATTGGCTTGGGTGTGGCGATTGATTACCTGGGCGGCATCGGCATGGACGCCATCGCCGAATATGAGCATGATCTGCTAATGTACGCCACCAAACAGTTAAACCGCATTCCCGGATTACAGATTATTGGAACCGCGCCGGAGAAAGCCGCGGTGATCTCCTTTATCATGGAAAATATTCATCCCCATGATATTGGCACCATTGTGGATGGCGAAGGCGTGGCGATTCGCACCGGGCATCATTGCTGCCAACCTCTGATGGATCACTATAATATTGCCGCCACGGCACGGGCGTCTCTGGCGTTTTATAATAATCGGGAAGATGTGGACCGCCTGGTGGCAGCCGTTGAAAAAGTCAAAGAGGTATTCAACTGATGTCCGACCTGCGTGATCTTTACCAGCAGACCATTCTTGACCATACGCGCAAACCGCGCAACAAGCATGAAATGCCGGACGCCACCTCCACCGCCGACGGCCACAATCGGCTTTGCGGCGATAAAATCAGGCTCTTCCTGAAAGTCAATGCCGGCATCATCGAAGACATAAGCTTCACCGGGAATGGTTGCGCCATTTCCACCGCTTCCGCTTCCATGATGACCGAGGCGCTCAAGGGCAAAAGCGTGGCCGAAGCACAACCGTTGTTTGAGTTGTTTCATACCATGCTTACCAGCCCTATGGATCAGGAACCGGATCTGGAAGCATTGAATAAATTGGCGGTATTTTCCGGTGTGCGGGAATTTCCCGTGCGGGTGAAATGTGCCACATTGCCATGGCATACGCTTCAGGCCGCCATTAAAAATCAGGATGCTCCGGTTACAACGGAGTGAACAAGGAGTTAGAAGTTAGAAGCTAGAAGTTAGAAGTTAGAAGCATGCGTGTACAGTACCTACAGTATTGAGCAGTACATTCAGTAGTTGCAGTATTTGCAGT
>JAJYZY010000044.1 GCA_021799715.1 Planctomycetota bacterium
CGGTGACTGTAAAAAAATCAAGGAACAACTGGTTGAAAAATGCCGCGCGGCTGGGCGCGCCGATGCCATGGTCCGCATTGCCTGTCACGAACTGGAAAGCTGGTACCTTGCGGACCTCGCGGCCGTAGAAAAGGGCCTGATGATTGCCGGGCTTGCCCAAAAACAGGATAAGGCGAAATTTCGCAAGCCGGACTTGCTGGCCAACGCCTGCCAGGAATTGGAAAAACTTACGAATCGCCGTTATCAAACAGTCGGCGGTTCACGCGCCATCGGGCCATACCTCGATCCGGCTAATCGGCGGTCAAGAAGTTTTGACGTGTTTGTCCGGGGCATTAAAACAATTACCAACCCGAGCGGGATGCCCGCACACAGCAAAAAATAGCACACGCGCCCAACCAAATCAGGATCGACGGGGAAACGGACGGTTTCGACCACCGCTTGATATTTGGCGGCAGTTCGTCGGTCCTCAAGGCGCGGGAACGCGTATTGGATGGAAAAATCACATGTATATATTACGGTACGTTGATAATTTTCGGCGAGTTCCGGGTAATGCCGAAATTCAACACGTGCGGTGGCTTGTGCCGACGCGCAGCCGCCTTCAACGTCTTTGCGCTTTCCGGGGAAACAACGGGAGACTGTTTTGCCGATGTGGCGATGATAAACCCGCGCACGGCCGGTCGGAAGATGTTGTGGGATATCCGCAGTTGGCCGCGGACAGCTTACGCGGCGTTGCGGGCGGCGGTTTCGCCGGGGGTAAATTGTTGGTCCGGGTTGTTGTGTGCGGGTTTGTAACGGTTGGCCAGAAGGGCCTCGATAATTGCCAGAATCAGAACCAAGGCCAGAACTCCCGGCATAAGCGAATTGCCCTCACTGGTTTTGGCCAGTTGTTTAATCAGAGCGCCGGCGGTGGCGGCAATAAAAATGATCTGATTTTTCGGGGCCTCTTTGGCCAGAACGGCGGCGCTTGTGGGATGCAAATCCGCTTCACTGGAGGGCACGTTAACAACAAATGCGCCGGAATATTTTCCGTTAAAGCTCCGCCAGACATATACGCCTGGACTTTGTGCGGCGGTGAAACGCCACACCACGCGGCCAGTTAGAGTGTGCGATGCGGCGATGTTCATCGGCGTGTGGGACTGCGGCGCGGTGACATTAATTGTCAGTTGGGGATGATGGCCCGGAACATGAATATCCACCGCCCGGCCCGGTGTGTAGGACGTTATGCCGGTGCTGGCGGCGCTTTTGCCCAGGGCCATGCGAACCATCATCGGTAAAAAAGCGTTGGTGGCGGCGATGTTGCTCCAGCCGCCCCCGGGGCCGGATAAAAAGGTGTACACCCGTCCGTGTCCGAGCGAGTGTTGCACCAGCAACAGGGAATCATCATGCAGGCGCGCAAGCACCTTGCCGATCACCGGCGCATTGCCCGGAAAGCTCCACCGCCCGACAACCACAATGCGCTGGAATGGTTCCTGCGTTTGAAATAAGCCCGCGAATATGTGGTTTTTAACATCCACCCAATTCACCGCTGCGCCGGTTTGACTGCTGACCGGGCCGGAAATATCTCCGGGCAGCAATTGCAGCGTTCCGGCGGCAATTGAATTGTAGTTTTGTGCGTCTACCGCCGGGCCCAGCAGCCAGCACAACCGTCCGCCGTTCATGACAAAACGATGCAGTTTTTGCGCCATTGCCGATGTCAGGCGCGGCACATCGCACATGAACACGGCTGCATAAGGGGAAAGATCGGTTTGTGTAAGACCGGCGGCGGACCGGTAGGTTGGTTCAATGCTCCACAGCGGCGGCTTGGATCCCGCAGCGGGCGATGCGGAAAATGGAGCCAGCGCCGCATAAACATAAAACGCGGTGGAAGAAGCGGTAAGTCGCGGTTGATTGCCTGTTACCAGAGCGCGGATTTTATTTTTAACATTCAAAATCAAACTTCGGCGGTCGCCCCAGGGCATGGCGCGGCCGGCGTTTAATTCGGTGAGCGTAAAGCGGTGCATTCCCGGCTCGGTAAGCTGATAGGCCAGCGTGACCTTGGCCCGGCTGGAATCTGTGCCGCCGGGACCAAGAGTAGCCCGTGCCTGTATGTCCGGGACTTTTCGCCCGTCAATACGCAGGCCGAAATGCGGAGCAACGGCAGTGGCACCATTATTAATAACCGTGGCTTGAAATCTTATCGTTGATCCAACCACGGCCGCGCCATGTTTAATGCCCCAATGGGCAATGGCGACATCATCGGGGGTACCGGTCGCCTGCGGCATGAGCACCAACTGAATTCCGGGAACACGTTTTAACGCGGCAAACATATCGGTATCGGATGCCGCCGGTCCGGCAAAATCGGAAATAATAATCAGCATGCGGTTCGGCTGGGCGGAATTTTTCAGTAAATTGACGCCTTGCGTAATTGATTGCCGCATGGGCAAAGCCCGGCCCACGGATGTAATTGCATTGAGCCGGGCTATTTGTTCCACACGATCGCTTCCGAGGTGATCCGGCACGGGGCTATTTCCAGGATTGGTAAGAAGCACCGCCATGCGCGCGGGAGTAAGGCCCTCTCCCAACAGATCACGACATTGTGCGATGGCGGTTTGCAGGCGCGATTGTCCGCCATCCTGAACCAGCATGGATTGTGAATTATCCAGAATGATCACACATGCGGTGGACTGCCCGTTAAAATGCGTTCCAACATTGGGAAAAATACTGTCCGTGCCCAGGCCCAATATGGCCGATGCGGTGGCGGCAAGGCCCAGAAGCATCAGCACGGCCGGCCAGAGCAGGCTCGGCCTGGCGGTCGGCGGGGAAGCGGGGTTTTTTGCGCCGGCTGATTCGGCATTGGATGATGCGGCGGCCTTGCGCTGATCCAGGGCATTGCTGAATACCACCGTCATAACCGCAAAAATGGTAATGCCGCCCAGCAGCATCAGCAACATTCCATAGGCGGCAAAAGGTGATCCACCGTGTACCAGAGGACCGGCTACGGCCATGGCGATCATGGCAAACACCGCCATGCGCAAAAGCAGGAGCATAAACTGCTGAACCTGGCGCTTGCGGGCGGTTTTCTGGGCAGTCACGCGTAAAAATCGGAGTGTGGGAAACGGCACAATCGGAGATCGCACGCGATTGAGCAGATGCAGCAATACCGGAATGCCTGCCGCCAGCAGTCCCAGCAGCATGACCGGATCGGAAAAATTCATAGCCGCCAGCGGCAAATCATTCATGCGCAGCCTTTCCGGGAATTTCAGGTGCCATCAGCGTCGCGCGGTGCGGCGCAGCAATTCACGGATTTGCGCATCCCACGGCACATCCGTATAGGCGGTAACATAATCAATGCGGGATTGTCCGCACCGCTTTTTTATTAAATCCAAAAATGCCTGCACTTCGCGGCGATAATCATCGCGGATGAGTTTGGGGTCAATTTGCAGGCGAGAACCATCTTCCATATCTTCAAAGGTGATCGGTCGGTTGTAGGCCAATTCCATTTCACCGCGATCCAGCACCTGCACGAGCACAAGCTGATGCCGGGCATGGCGCAGATGTTGCAGAGCGCTGGTGATTTTATCCGGATCGTCAAAAAGATCACTGATGACAATAACCAGTCCGCGGCGTGGAATTTTATTGGCCAGCAGATGCAGCGTGCCGGAAATATCCGTCGGCCGGCCGGGGGAAAGTTTTTCCAGGCTGACAAAAATATGATCCAGATGCGAAGGGCCGTTGCCCTGCGGAATTTCCAGCCGAATGGTCTGATCAAATGCGATCAACCCCACCATATCCTGCTGGTTCGACAGCATATAAGCCAGCGATGCCGCCAGTACCGCGGAATATTCAAACTTGGTGATTTTCTGAAGTTGCCGGCCTTGCGGGTCAACCAGCGCGGAAGAGCCAAAATTCATGGAGGCCGATGCATCCAGGCAGATTGTGGCGCGAAGATTGGTTTCCTGCTCATATTGTTTAATGTAATACCGGTCGGTTTTCGCCATCACCGTCCAGTCCAGATGCTTAATTTCATCGCCGGGAACGTATTCGCGGTGTTCCGCGAATTCGATGGAAAAACCCTTATGCGGACTTTTGTGCATGCCCGCATACACGCCTTCAACCACGCCGCGAACCATCAGTTCCAGGCGCCGCAACTGCGCCGCCTGCGAGGGCTTGAAGAATCGGTATTGATATGTCGGCATCGTTAAATCTCGTCATCATTCCGGCTTCGTCCCGGCGGACAGCCAGGTGATCGCCATGGCCCCGTAATTGAACTCCCGCACCACGCGCGAGCGCACGGCCATATCATCCAGGGTAATTTCCCGCGGATGCCGGAGAATCATCAGGCTTTCCGGAGCCATGAATTCTGCAACCATTCGAATCAGCTCATCAACCCGGTTGCGACCATCCAGCGTTTCCATGTGAACATACGGCGGATCAATAAAGGCCAATCCCAGGCGTTGCCCGCGCAGCTTGCCGGAAAGCAACAGGCCCGCGTGATAGGCGTCCGCCGCAAGCACATCACACATTGGTTCAACGCGCAAGGCCCTGATATTGTTGCGGAGGCCATCGAGTGCGTTGCGATCCCGTTCCAGAAAAATCGCCCGTGCCGCGCCCCTTGAAAGACATTCCAACCCCAGACTGCCGGTTCCGGAAAAGCAGTCCAACACCACGGCATCGGGAATCCGCGCGGCACAGGTCAACGCGTCAAAAAGTGATTGTTTGGCCCGATCCGTAATGGGACGGGTCGTCATGGAATCCGGCCCGATAAGCCGACGGGTTCTGAATGTACCAGCAATTATTCGCATATCGGTTGGAAAGTATACCCGCAATTCCGGCTTATCGCCCAGCGGGCGGTGCCGCATTTTTCCTCCGGTCGGTGAGAATATGTTCCGGTGTTTGTGTAAATGCCCCGGTCTGAATTGAAATTCTCAACCGCTCGGGCCGTTTGCGATTGTTTCCGACCGTGCCGCCACCGACATACTTTTTTTGCGGCGGTCCGGCTGAACTTGGAAAACATGCCCTCGCGTTTGCCGATTGCCCCCATGATCGTAGGGAAATGGGCCATGTGGAAAACCTGTCGGCGAAATCTTATTTTCGGGCCGTGCAATCCGGGATCATCAGCGTTAAAGTACGGGTCAGATTCGTGGCTTTGCCACGGCTGGTTTGTAATGTAAACTCCAAATTCCCAGACGGAATGTAAACAATGGATCAAGCCGCAACAACAGCCCGTCCCCGACCGCGCGATATGCCGGCGGCTGCGGTACCGCAAAATGTCACGGATCGCACACCACCGCACGATTCGGCATCAGAAATGGCGCTGCTGGGGTCCATGCTTCTGGATCCGGAAGTCATTGGCGGGATATGTGCCATCATTGAATCCGGCAATGCCTTTTTCAGCCGCCAGAATCAGATCATTTTTGAAGGGATTCTGGACCTGTTCCAGGCCAGCGAAGCGGTGGACGGCGTGACGCTTACCCACAAGCTCAAGCAAAAGAATCTGTACGATGCCGCCGGCGGCTACGATTACCTTGAACAACTGGTCAACTGCGTGCCCAGCGCGGCCAATGCCATCGCCTATGCCCAAATCGTGCGGGATAAAGCTCTTTTGCGCCGGCTTATATCCGCCTGCGCGCAGACTCTGGAGGCCTGTTATGACAATTCCGAGCAGGCCGCGGTTATTTTGGACCGCAGCGAACGGACTATTTTTGAAGTGGCCCAGTTGAAAGTAACCGGTCAACCGGTGTCCTTAACCGATGTACTGCACGAAACATTTGAAATGCTGGACCGCAACACCGGTAACACCATTACCGGCGTGCCGACAGGCTATGTGGAACTTGATAACCTCACCAGCGGCCTGCAGCGCGAGGAAATGATCGTTCTGGCGGCGCGTCCGAGTGTTGGAAAAACGGCCCTGGCGATGAATATTGTCGAACACGTCGGCGTGGATTTGAAAAAGCCCGTCGCGGTTTTTTCGCTGGAAATGTCCAAACAACAACTGGCCCAGCGCATGCTCTGTTCCCGCAGCGGTGTGGATTCCCAGAATCTGCGGCGCAATATGCTTTCGCGCGAAGACCGCAACCGCCTGAGCATGGCCGTTGGCGAACTATCCGAAGGCAAGATATTCATTGATGATACGCCCGCATTGTCCATCCTCGATCTGCGAACCAAGGCCCGCCGGCTGTTAAGCCAGCATGGTATCGAGCTGGTGGTCATTGACTATCTGCAATTGATGGAGGCCCCGCGCGAGGAAAACCGCCAGCAGCAGATCAGTTCCATCAGCCGGGGCGTTAAGGCTCTGGCCCGTGAATTGAAATGTCCGGTGGTGTGTCTGTCGCAGTTGAATCGCGCTTCGGAAAGTGAAAATCGCCTGCCCCGCACCAGTGATTTGCGCGAGTCCGGCAGCATCGAACAGGATGCGGATGTCGTGATGCTTCTGCACCGTGAAGCGGTCATGCACCGCGGCGATCAGGAATGGGCGCAGGCCAACCCGGATAAACTCAACGAAGCACAATTGATTATCGCCAAGCAACGCAACGGCCCATGCGACACCGTGCGATTGACCTTTGTCGCTTCCAACACCCGCTTTGAAACCTATCATCCCGGATCGGAATTTCAGTAAGCGATCACCACGGCGGTGAAAACAGCCAGGAGATCAGAAACATCGCCAGCGCCAGAAACAACAGCGCAATGCCGATAAATTTTACGACTCCACCCCCGCCGCCCAGCAATTGTCGGCTGGTGATATATTCCCCACAAAATGGACAACGCGGCGAATCGTCATAAATTGATTTTTTGCAATGCGGGCACGCGGCGGTTGTGATGTGGTTCTTTATTTTCCACAGGTCTTCGTCGAAACTGTCATCATTCTGATACGTCACGATTATATCCTCGGCGTGGATTATAACGTTGCCCGCAACCACAATACACCCAGCCATGCATCAGGGGTTGTGAAGGAACATCCCGCCGCCAGCCATATTGTCAACCGGTTTTGGCTGCGGAACGCAAAGATAATTATCCGTTGTGTTTTGGCGCGCCGCGACCGTCGCGGATCGTTGATCCGTGGCCATTGAAATCCCCCTCCGACGCCTCCAATCCTGATAACCGATGCGTGCCAAGTGTAGCCTGATGCGGAAGCATCACGGTTGTTTGCGAAACGGTGTATGATGGCCCAAATCAAATTTCAATCGTGACAATTGGTGTCAGTCGTGCCGCACCGGATTGCGGCGTTGATCCAGAGGGCATTTCGCATCCAACTCGACGCTTCCGCATCGAGCTAATGCCCGTCGCCCGCTATTTTTCCTACCGGCTTCTGTAGTCTGATTACAGAATGATTCAACATGAATGACCGTCTGTCCCCATTTCCAGTCATGTTGGCCGCAATTGCCATGTCGTCGTGCCATTGTGTTGAAATGGTCCTGTTTATATTCCGCGCTTAAATGATGCGTGTTGACGGCTGATACTTTGTGATTGGTCACGCATCAGCGGGATAGCAAAATCGCCGTAATGGTGGTTAAACCAAAGATCAGACCCACCAGGCCGTTCATGGTCATAAATGCCAGGTTGACCTTGGATATATCGTCGGGTTTGACCAGGGATTGTTCAATCGTTAACAGAAGAAATACGGCCGCGAACCCGATCCAGTAGACAGGCCCCATCGGCAAGCCGCCGCCGACGCCCAAACCAAATGCCAGAAGCATGAGAATGACAATTACATGACAGCCGCGGGATATCCAGAGGCTCTCCGCAACGCCAAACCGGGCCGGCAGGGAAAAGAGTTTTTCCTTTCGGTCAATGTCCACATCCTGCAGGGCATATAAAATATCAAACCCCGGCAACCAGAAAAGCACCGCCCCGGCCAGAAGCAGTACTTGCGCGCCGAGCACCGGGCCGTGCGGCGGAACGATGGCAATCCAGGCGCTGACCGGTGCCAGACACAGTGAACTGCCAAGGAAAAAATGGCACAGCCAGGTGAAGCGTTTTGTAAAACTGTACAGCGCGATCCAAAGCAGCACCGGCACGGACAGCACCACAGGGTAGATATTGCCGAGAATCAGATCAAACAGAAACGCGGCACCGACAAAAAGCGAGCCGCAGACCACCAGCGTGATGATCATAAAACGCACCGATACCTCGCCGGTAACGCTGGGGCGGCGCATGGCCCGCGGATTGCGGCTGTCAAAATCACGGTCCACCAGGCGGTTGAACGTCATGGCAAACGTACGCGCCAAGACCATACACAGCACAATAAGTCCCAGACGAATCCATCCCGGCCACAGCAGATGAATGGCACGGGCCGCCAGAAATGTCGCGATCAGCGCAAAGGGCATGGCAAAGATACTGTGTGAAAATTTAATCATGTCCAGAAAAGTCCGGATGCTGTTAACCACGCCGGGCTTGGGGGAAGCCGGCAGCACATCGGAATTCAGGGTGTTATTCATTGTTATCCCATGGCCTGTGACAAACTTGGGGTAAAACATCATGTTGAAAGATTGTCCGGATTTTCGCGGCTACCGGCACCCATCCAGCGTGTGTTCCATTGGTGCGGCACGTCCAGTAAATCCAGCACGCGCCCGGCGACCATGACTACCAGGTCATCAATGCTTTGCGGGGTTTTATAAAATCCCGGGCTGGCGGGGCAGATGATGGCACCCGCCTCGGCGAGCCGGCACATGTTGCGAAGTTCAATAAGTCCAATCGGCATTTCGCGGTGCAGCAGAACCAATGGCCGCCGTTCCTTAAGCGTTACTTGCGCCGCGCGGCCAATGAGGTTGTCGCCAAGACCATTGGATATTTCCGCCAGTTTGTTGCTGGAACACGGCGCGACAACCATGCCATGGGTCTTATGGGAGCCGGACGCAATGCAGGCTCCAATATCGTTGTACGGCAGCGGAATGATGTCATGAGGAACCGTTGTGCCGAGGATTTCATCCACGTCCGGATGTTCTACGCCCAGTTCATCATGCAAAAGCCGCCGACCGGCGGGTGAAATAACCAGATATACACGGCAGCCGGCCTCCGCAAGGCCCTGAAGAATTTTGCGGGCGTAAATAGCGCCCGAAGCGCCGGTAATCGCCAGAATGAACGTTTTTTTATGCATCGGAAGGTCTCTACATTCAGCGCACAGCCGTCGGTTGCGGTATTATATCCGGTTACCTTAAATTATTGATCGTCAAGCTCCTGCTCATCGAGAAGCGTTTTATGAACCACCGCGTGGTCATTGAACCAGTTATAAATTTCAACGTGGGCGAGGAAATCCGGTCCATACCGGTATGTGAGCCGGTCGGTGTAGTCCTCATGCCGGCAATCACGCAGATGGTCCAGCAGGGCCATGGCGGCAAAAAACCAGCTCGGCTTGATAACATCGGGCAGTTTAACGCAATAAAGCGATACATTTTCCGATCCGAACTGCTGCTTGCAGTGCCGACACCACCAGTCGCAGCGCACCGTTCGGCGCATGACTTTTTCCGGTTCAGCGAGCTTGCGCATGACGGATCCCCCGGTAGCAGAAACAGATTCCCGCCGTCAATGATATAGCTTTTACATCGGCAAATCCGGTGGTTTTCATGCGTTGGGTCAGTTGTTCGGGAGAAATAAATGTATTGACGCTTTCGGGGAGATATTTATAGGCACCGGTTTTGTCACCGCTGATAAGCGTGGCGGTGCGCGGTAATATGCGCCGGAAGTAAAAGTTGTAACCCGTTCGCAACACCGCGTTTCGGGGCAGGGAAAACTCCAGAATCACCAATCGGCCGCCGGGCCGCAGCACCCGATAAAATTCATCCACCGCCCGGCCCCAGTCGGAAACATTGCGAATGCCAAAGGCAATTGAAACCACATCGACACTTTGGTCCCGCAGCGGCAGTCGCAGGGCATCGCCTTCATAAAATGAAATCGCCGGTCCGGCGGCTCCGCCGTTTTTTACGCAAGCGCCCCGCAGCATGGCATGACAGAAATCTATCCCGATAACGCGCTTGGGACCGGCACGATGAAATGCCATGGACAAGTCTCCCGTGCCGCAGGCAATGTCCGCGACAACATCCGAGCTGTTTATCCCGGCCAGCCGCACTGCCTGCCGTCGCCAATAGTGGTCCATCCACAGAGAGTGTAAATGATTGTTTAGATCATAGGATGGGGCGATGGCGGAAAACATGCGCTGTACCCGGCCGGCTTTATCCGCAACCTGATGCGGATTTTTAACATTGTCCTGATCCCACGCGGGAGCCGCTGAAGTTCTTACCGTGTCAACCATTGCCTTACCAGTCCATTTCCGAACGATATACCCACAATTATAGCCGAATAACCGCGAAATGGCATGGTTGGTCAGCAGAGCTCGCGCCATTTTCGCCAAACCGTTTCAATCGGCGGATGCTGTAAGACAGGAGGCACAATCCAGGCAATCAAGGCTGATTTATAAGCGCAACCGACCCCCGGCGTGGCGATTTTATCGCCCTGTTTCGGTGGTAAGCGGGGCGCATCAGTTGCAGCCATCGAGGGAAGCGCACACGCAACTACCGATGATTAGAGCAAACTCGCCGTTGAACCCGGCGGCGAGTTGGCCAGAGAATCGGTGCGGGACTAAAACGGCCAATCTCCGGAAACTGTAACACCGCTCGTCTCGCGATCCCCGCTCCACCCAGCGAAACAGGTTTCTGGAAAGACTGTGCCGAGTGAAGACCAACTCGTTATGATAAGCGCGTTCCTCAAACGGGGAATTCGCGTTCGACCATCTTTGCGGTAGAAACCGGAATTGGTAAACCAATGCTCTTATTGAAAAAACATCTTGTTGAATTGGTGCGGGCCGGAAAAAAGCGGCAGACCATTCGCTACTGGACTCGTCCCATCGTGCATGCGGGACAGATCAGTTTTACGCCGGGGCTGGGGAAAATGAAGATTTTGCGGGTTGATGAACTGGCGGGCTATCAAAGTTTAACCCTCAATGACGCCAATGACGACGGCTTTGACACCCTTGACGAACTTTTGGCCGAGCTAAAACGGAATTATCCCCAAGTTCCGCCCGGCAAGCGGCTTTATCGCGTGGTATTCCAGTGGCCGCTCGAAGCGCCCGCGCAGCAAACTGCGGCACCATCCCCGATTGTGCCGGCGAAAAACAGCCTTCCCGAAATTGCAAAGCCCGAACGCAAGCGAACAACGCGGACCGCCAAAGCCGCAATGGATGGTAACTCACCTGTCGCGGAATCCAGCGATCCGGCCGGTTGTATGTCGGTATCCCAACGGCAGACTTTGCGTCAATGGGTTATCGCCCAAAAGCCCAAAAGTACTTGAGCGTCTGCGACCAAACCCATCACAATTCCGGCCATGACTTGCACTGTGAACCGCTGTGATGGCAATCCCTGAAGCCATCGTGACCGACGCCCGGGCGCATCATCGCCGATTCGCTAAAGATGGCGGTTTCCGGACCGCGGGAGCATATTTTCGCAATATGCGGCATGTGTCAGCTATTGAAGCACATGGGTCGTGTGGCGGAGAAAATTAAAAAACAAAACTCCCACCGCCGAAAAAATGCGGTCAGGAGTTCTGTTTTGAATCGATTGATCCACCTGCCGGTGCATGTGGCCGCGGATTTATCCGGCGGGCGATGGCCCAAGCCGGTTTACGCGGAACCACTGCGGCTTATTTTCCACCGAGGATCGCATCCTTGGCGGCTTTGGCCACGCGGAATTTGACCTTGCGGCGGGCGGGAATTTCAATTGGCGCGCCAGTCTGGGGATTGCGTCCCATGCGCTTCTTCGTGTTTACCAGAACCAGCTTGCCCAAGCCGGGAATCGTGAATTTATTCTTGGCTTCCTTGTAAGCAAGCTGAGCCATGCAGTCCAAAGCCGCAACGGCCTGTTTCTTGCTCATTTCGGAGCCGGTTTCCTTGGCGACCATTTCCGCGAGCTTCGCGGCGGTCTGGGACTTGGTGAGGGACTTGGCCATATACATCTCCTTATTATGGCGGACGGGTTTGCAGGATACGGCCGGAGTTCCACCGCCGGAATAATCATCCGTCCCTGCAATACGATTAAGCAATAAAATAAGCCTTTTTCCGCAGTATGCAACTGAAAATCATAATTTTTTTATTTTTCCCGCACCCGCGCCTCCCCGTCCGCGATGCGCATGGATGAATCCAAACGCCCCAGCGGGTATGCTATGTGCCTCTATTATCTGGAGGTTTATCTGATGGCGCACCCGTGGACAACCCCGATTCCCACCAGAGTGTTTTTCACCAAAGGCGTGGGCCGCCACCGTTACAAGGCCCAATCCCTGGAACTGGCTTTCAGACATGCAGGTATTGAGAAGTATAATCTTGTACAAGTGTCTGGCATCTTTCCGGCCCGCTGCAAAATCATTCCGGTCGCCGAGGGAATCCGTGAACTATCGCCCGGACAGGTCGCCTTTGGCGTCGTCAGCGAATCAAGCAGCGATGAACCCAATCGGCTGCTGTGCGCCGGCATTGGTGTGGCGCTGCCAATACGGGATCAGTACGGCTACATCAGCGAACATCATGGATTCGGCATGACCGAAGAAAAAATCGGCGACTACGTTGAAGATATGGCGGCCACCATGCTGGCCACCACCCTGGGCATTGAATTTGATCCGCAGTACAACTATGACGAGCGCAAGGAAATTTACCGCATGAGCGGCAATATTGTCCGCACGCGGAATATCGTGCAGACCGCCGAGGGGGATAAAAACGGTCTTTGGAACAGTGTGGTGGCCGCGGCGGTATTTTTGATGTAATTCCCGATGTTTCCTGCTGACTATCGCGCCGGAAGTCAGGTCGAGTATCCACCGCGTCGCGGGCGGTGACGGCGCAACTACCGTCCACCGGAGCTGGATTGATTTCCCACAATGGCGTTTACAAATATTTCCTGAATGGCGGTTCCGATGTTTTTGAATACCACCGGTGTGGTGGTCGGATGCGACCACGTCCCGGCAACCTGCACGGAACTGACACTGGATTCCAACGCGTTGAGAATGGCCTTCGCCTGCGGGATAAATGGGACATGGAAGTGTTTGAATGGCCGCACGGTCCCGATGACATAGCCCTTCAAAGTGCTGTCCGGCATTTTCCATATATTGTCCAGTTCACCGGCTCCCAGAATCTCCACGCCGCGATCAAAATAATGCAGATAGGTAATCTGGGCGTTGCCGCCGTCGATGCGCCAGCGGGCCTCGCCGGTACCCGTGGGTTTATTGTTGTTGAGCCTGACATTCAGAAGCCGATAGACGGAAGCCATGATGGTCGAGCCTGCCAGGTTGGACTGCGTAATTTTCAATTCGCCCGAGCCGATGGCGTTATGCCAGTTATTGGACAACGCCACGGCGGTAAGATGCCCCGAAAGCAACCCCGGTGTCGGATGCGCCTTGGCAATGACCGTGCGCGTGAGTTGATCAAGATTGATGTTGTTAAACGTCAGGCTGGTATCGGAAGAAAGCAGTCCACCGTTATGCCGTGACACGCGGGCCCACAGCCGCATGGTGCCTCCGGCAAATGCCAGTTGCGAACGATCCAGCAAAATGGCCCGATTGCTGATAAACGCGTGGACATCCAGTGAACCAAGCTGGATCGCATCCAATGCGGCCTTCTCGGCGCGCAAATTAAACTGCAGTTCCAGCGGTGCCAGCGGATGCGCCCCACCGGCTGGCCCCAGCACTATATTGCCCGCAAAGGTGCCCTTCAGTCCGTCCGCCCAGGAATATCCCAGCAGAAGGGGCTTGGGATTCGGCAGCCGACATTGAAATACCGCCGAGCTTTTTAACGGTTGATCAATATTCCAAATCCCCTGGCCCGTGAGGGTATTGCCCATCAAGTCCAGGGACGTGTGGCTGATGGAAATTGTCCGCCCCAGGGCAATGATATGCGTACCCGCCAGTCCAACGGGTAAAAAGTGCTGGAAAATAGTCGCCTTCAAATCACCGGTTCCGTGGATGGCGCTGCTGTGCCAGTTATATCTTCCCGCCACCGTTCCGGATACCTGCGTATCAAACTGCAATGCCGGAATATCCGCCGGCCAATCGGATACATTCAATTTAAAATAAATGTCGGCGGGATTAAGCTGATTCCAATTGGCGCTAGCCGACGCATCCGCCCCCACGCCGACGAGCTTGATCGGAGCAAGGGTTAATATGCCATTGCTGTAATTCAAACTCGCGGTTCCATGAAGAATATGCATCGGAGCGGTCAACGATTTTGGCGTTGGAATCACCAGGTTGTCCGCCGAAAGCTTTCCCCGCACCGTGGTCATTTGCAGATCCCGTCCGGGCACGCTGATGTTCAGATTCATTCCGACATAACCGCGCAATCCCGGCCAGGGCGTCGGTAACAGCAGACGGCCCACCGCCGCCGCAGAAATATGTTTTGATTCCACCGTCAGGCCCGCAAGCCGGCCGGTTGTATTGGCTTTGAAACGTACCGCAATCCGTCCGCCGAGAACCGTCACCGGGTCGGCGGCCAGCACAATATGGCGGTTGGTCAGTTGGCCTGTAACATGTACCTCTGGCAACGCCAGCAGATGGTGATTGACTGTAAAATGAGTTCCCGCCAGCCGCCCATTCAAATGCAACGCCAGCGGCATAACCCCACCGTCCGCCAGCAGTTTTCCCGATATTAATCCCCCCAGGGACCAGCCGGCATTGCTTTTCGTTGCGCCATGATTAACCAGCGGTATACCGGTAACCGTTACTATCAGATGTGTCGGGTAGCGCCCGGTAAAAATGCAATTGCCGCTTGCGGCCAGACTCCAGACCGGGCTTTTCACCAGCAGATTATCCAGTTGCATGCCGCCCGAATTGCCATAAGCGCTGACATGCACATGCACATTAGCCGGCAATTTGAGCAGTGGAATGCTCGCCGCCGTGGCCCGCAGGTGCACCCGCCAAAGCCCCAGGGCCAGATTATACAATCCCCTCAGATGCACATACGGATCCGAAGCCAGCGCGCAATTGGCAACCGTAATTTGATTGTGGTCCAATTGACCGCTGGCGCGCAAACCCTTGAGCGTGACAAGTCTGGTGCGCTGCCAGGAAATTTGCGGTGATTCAAGTTGCCAATTCATCCGGCCATGAAATCGGCCCTGTGCTGAAAGTGTGGCGGCGGTACTCCATGTGCCGTAGGTGCACTGCCCGCTGCTGGCAATATGCAAGCCGATAACACGTCTTCCCGGCCAGGGGGAACTCAACGCTCCGGTAAGCGAACCGCTCTGCATTTCCGTTCCAAATAAGGAAATCCCATGCCACGCCGCCGATACCGTTGCCGACCCTTCCGTCGGATTCATCACGCCGGAAAGGCGCAGGCCGCCGCCCGCCAAATCCGCGCGCAGGCCTTGAACATGAAAACCACGACCATCCGCCCATATTTGCCCGCGATAAATATTCACCGGTACGCTTAAATAACCAACGCGAATGCCCACATTTTCCGGATTAATCCGCCAATGATCACCGGCATATTGGGCCTGGGCGTTGCCATGCAGGCCAAAATCGCCGACATTGATACGAACATCGTTAAGTCGTTCTGACAGCATATTATTCAACAGTCGCCCGCGCAACTGCGCGCTGACGGATGCTGCGCCATGCCACGATGGCCAAAGTCGTTGCAGCCACGGCCCAAGACCTGTCGCCTGAATATGTATGCTGTGCAGCCAGGACTGCTGCGGCACCAACACTCCCTGTGCCAGCAGATGCGACTGCGGTACCTGCGTTGATGCCGCACGCAATGAAAACCGCCAGGTCAGAGCGCTGGTGGGAATGCCCTTGAATTCAATATCATCAATCGCCATTTCCGGCTGACCGGATCGTTCAATCAGCAGGGTGCCGTGATGAATGTCCACCCGCGGCAACCCGATGGAGGCCAAATCGCCTCCGGGATGCCGGAGTTTCCAATTCTGCCACGCCAGACGAATGTCCTGCCATGCCGCCGGCAAATTCCATCGGCCTTCATCACCCTGGTGCAGAATCAGACGCGGACCGGCCAGAGAAATATTGGTAATACCCAACTTCCCGGTCAGCAGCAGCCAGAAAATGACATGATGGTTAATGGTTAACTTTGGAATTCTTGCAAACGGCCAATGACGCAACGGCAGGCCAACGCGCACATCGGTGAGCGTCGTTGTGCCCATCAGCCCGATATGCATCGTCTTGACATCAATCCGCAGCCCCAGGCGGGATTGAAGTTTGTCCAGCACATACCCGCGAACCGTGGCGCTGTTTAAAATTCGCGGAGCGGCAATCCACACGCCGACTCCCAAAAGCAATGCCAGTATCAGCAAGCCGCCGAATAATATCCACAATGGATGCCGTCTCCGCCGGGGGGCGGGCTTTGCGGGATGTTCATGGTTTAACGGATCGGTCATGTTAGCTGCTCGCAATGAGCCGTTGATGTTATTAACACTCGCCGTGCCGCGCAATGGCCATCTCACTGCCGCAGTGTCGACGGGATATTTCCCGATGTTTCAGGCCCAAATCCCAGAAACCACCAGTCGTGACGGTACGTGCGGCCCACAAATGGCCCGGAACTGGCGACGATTTCGCCGGTATTTCTCCAGTATGCCACATACGCAACGCTGGCGTAACCCTGTTGCGTGGTGTTTTGCAAAATGGAAATCTGCGGCAGCACAACCGGAAGGGAAAAATTCGAGCCGCTGTTGTATCCACCGAAGGCGATGGCCGGGATGCCGATTAATGAATTTTCCTGATTGATGCCCAATGCGCCACAGCGCACCTCCAGCACAATTTGCGCTTTGTTGCGGACGTTTGTCAGCCGAACGCCGCCTTTCAGCAGGTGCGACCTTAAATCCGCTTCCAGAAAACTCTGGCCGGGTAGCTGCCCGAGCGGCCGCATGAAGCGCACACTGACATACACCATCCGGTCGCGCAGATTGGCCACGGAAATTTTGCTGATTGCCAGCGATGCCGCCTGCGACAGCAGAAATTGCTCATCGGCCGTTTCCGGCGGCTGCGTGACCCGCAATGTTGAACAGCCGGTCAATGCCAATAATGCGAAAAACAGAGCGGCACGCCCGGCGTGTGCAATTTTTTTTTCATTTCCCATTCGCGTTGGCCTTAAACTTTCTTATCCGTCCGCGCCATTTGCGCGGCGTACAAGCATCAACGCCCAAATGCCGATGATATTACCGGTTCGTTGGCAAAATGAATCGGTAATGATTGCACCATTTTACCGGCGCTACAGAGCGCAGCGCAGAAATGATCCGACGGAACACGCGGCAAGTCCGTAACAATGCCCGGAATGCTTGATACCCGAAGCAACGGAAGTTCCAATGCAATCGCAATGGTTATCAGATAATTGCCATCCGCGCATGGCCAGTTCCGGGTTTTCCATCGCCAGGAGGGCCAAACGGCGGCAGCTTGCCACCGCGCGGTTGTGGGACTGCCACGGAGGTACATCTGTGCGGTGCGTTACCAGGCAAAATGTGCAAAGGCACGGTTGGCTTCCGCCATCTTGTGGACGTTTTCACGAGTCTGCATGGCCGCGCCTTCGCGCCGGCTTGCCGCCAGAACTTCGTCCGCCAGGCGCTCGCTCATCGGCTTGCCCGATTTGGCGCGAACGGCTTCCAGCAACCAGCGAATGGCCAGACTCTGCTGCCGCTTGCGGCTTACCGACATGGGAACCTGATAGTTTTGTCCGCCAACCCGGCGTGAACGCGTTTCAATGTTGGGTTTAATGTTATTCAGGGCCGCTTCGAATACTTCGTTGGGTTTGGCATCTTTCACCCGCTGGCCGATAATTTCCATTGCGCCGTAGAACACGCGCTTGGCCGTGGCTTTCTTGCCATCATACATCAGGCAGTTGATAAACTTGGAAATCAACAGCGAATTATAAATGGCATCGGGTTTGAGCTGGGTACTGCTGACGGTAAACGATTTTGCGCCCATGGCGACTTCCTTTCTTTTC
>JAJYZY010000189.1 GCA_021799715.1 Planctomycetota bacterium
GCAGATTATTCTGGCGCGACTCCTGACGCCGCATGACTTTGGCCTGGTTGGCCTGGCCTATGCCGCCGGAGCCATTCCCAATATTCTCCGGCAATCCGGCATGCCGCAGATACTCGTGCGCAAGCAACGAAGCTTTGCCCGCTGGGCGACGGCGGCATTCTGGATAGAAATAGCCCTGGGCCTGGCCGCCGGTTTGCTGATGCTATTGGCCGCACCTTATGCGGCCATGGCGTTTCATGCGCCAAAATTGCTCCCGATTATGGAAATTATTGCTCCCGGCGTTGCCATTACCGCGCTGTTTGCAGTGCCCACGGCCCGATTGCTCAAGGATATGCGATTCCGGGAATTGGCCGTCATCGGTTTTGGGTACAATGTCGTGGCGATGGTGCTGAGCATTGTGCTGGCGGCGCTGGGTTGGGGCGTATACAGTTTTGTCATTCCATTGCCGGTGGTGGGTGCCCTGCGTGCCGTGGCTTTGTGGATGGCCGCCCCCACATCCATTGGTCTGCGTCCGCGCTTTCACCGGTGGCCGCAATTAGCGGCTCAATCCAGCCTGTTGATGGGAGCGGTGGTATTTCAGACCATCAGTCGGATTGCAGAAATGTCATGCCTGCGGGCGTTTGCGCCGGTGGCGATTGTCGGCGATTATTTTTTTGCCTCCAATTTATCAACCCAGATCAGTCAGGTTTTTTCCACCAATGTCGCCAGCGTGTTATATCCGGCACTGAATTCCATAGAAAATCAGACGGATCGGCAAACCAACGCTTTTCTGAGGGCCGCCAATCTTGTGGCCATGGTGGGAATGCCGCTGTGCGTTCTGGAATCACTTCTCGCCAGGCCGGTACTGACTTTGGTGTATGGCAACAAATGGCAGATGGCCATTATGCCGTTGGAATTACTTTCACTCGGTGCCGCGTTTATGCTGCTTATGGAGCCATCGCTTAATTTTCTGCTCGCGCAGGGGCGATTGCGTTTTCAACTCGCCTGGGCGTCCGTCAGTGCGCTGGTTTATGTGCCGTTGGCAATGCTGGCGGCCTGGATGGGCGGAGCGGTGATGCTCTCGGCCATGGTCAGCGTTTATTGGACGTTGGCGGCCCCGCTGCTGGTGCGCCTGGCGATTGGCAACGGCGGGGGGACATGGCGCGATGTGGCGGGCATATTTGCGCGCCCGGCCGGCATGGCGGCCGCCGCGGCCATGCCGTGGATTCTCGTGCGCTATTTCGCCAACAATGTAAATCTGCCGGTCTGGGAGAATATTTTGTGTGGCAGCACGTCATTTCTGTTGATATATGGCGCGTTAAGTATATGGTTTCGTGGCGACGAACTGGCCGCATTGTGGCAAGCCGTGCGGCGGCGTTGAGTGTAGCGCGGGTTTGACCCATGACCGGCGCATCGGATAAACTAATGGACTTGCCGCTGGCGGCGAGGTTCATGAACTTGAGCCAAAGGCTTTTTTGGCTCCCGGCAAAACCCTTTGGGGGATGGTGTAACGGTAGCACAGCAGATTTTGGTTCTGCTTGTTCTGGTTCGAATCCAGATCCCCCAGTTTTGGCCGGAGGCCAAAACAGAGCAGGAGAGGTTAGAGCAGGGGAACAGGTGAGCACACACGGCTGGGGAAGGTGAGGGCTTATTTTGAGAGAGCTAACAGTCCTCCTGCGGTCTACTGCTCGACTTTCTACTGCTCAGGGCATTTTGGCTAAACGTGAGCCTGTCCGAATGTGCGCCGACAAGGTGCTTGCACCTGCGAATGACGCCACACGCGGTCATATGTTGGCTTGCTGAAAACGGCACGCCGAAAACTACGTTCTGTGAATCTGAAGGGATATCCAATCAATGTCTGTTGCCGCTATTATTCTTGCCGCGGGCAAATCTACGCGGATGAAAAGTCAACGTGTGAAGGTTCTGCATGAAATATGCGGGCGGGCCATGCTGGCGTATGTGCTGGATGCCGCGCGGCAAGCCGGCGCGCAACGCCTGGTCGTGGTGGTGGGACATGATCGTGAGGCGGTCATGCGGGAATTCGCCGACCAATCGGATATTGTATGGGTGCATCAACAGGAACAAAAAGGCACCGGACATGCCGTACAGGTATGCCGGGAGGCACTGGCGGATTTCACCGGTGATATTCTGGTCCTGGCCGGGGATGGGCCGCTGATCCGCGCGGCAACATTGACGCGGCTGGTGGAAGAACATCGCGCCAAACAGGCCGCCATGACGCTGGCCACGAGTGTCATTGACAATCCAGCGGGTTATGGGCGTATTGTGCGCGATACGGCCGGTGAGATTCTGGCCATTGTCGAAGAAAAAGATGCCACCGCCGCTCAACGCGCCATTCGCGAAGTCAATCCATCGTATTATCTGTTTGATTCGGCGGCTCTTTTCCACGCATTGGAGCAAATCAAGCCAAATAATCAGAAAGGCGAATATTATTTGACCGATGTTCTGTCAATTTTACGCCACGCGGGCCGGAAGGTAACAGCGGTTGCGGCGGTGCCCGCCCAGGACGTATTGAGCATCAATTCCCGGCAGGAATTGGCGGTGGTAAGCGGGGTCATGCAACGTCGAATTCAGGCTGAAGTGATGGATTCCGGGGTAACAATTGTCAGCCCGGAGAACACATGGATTGAATTTGGGGCGAAAATCGGTCAAGATACTGTGCTCGAAGCGTTCACCTGGCTTGGCGCGGGGGCGACAATAGCACCGGCGAGCCATGTGCCGGCTGGCAGGGTTATTGGCCGGGGCGGGAAATTTCCCGCATAATAATGGGCGGATTTGAGCGCGTAAGATCGCGAAGGATTATCAAAAATCCGCGGGGCGGGTTTTTGTTTCATGGATGAAAAACTCGGCATGGCGCGGCGACGCGCCACCGGGGAATTTTTGTTTTGAGAATGGCGGAAAATAATTCGCCGGGTATTTGACAATGAATGATCTGCAACATGAACTCAAAATTTTCGCGGGACGGTCCAATCCGGGCCTGACGAAAAGCATTTGCGATCATATCGGCATTCCATTGGGCAAGGCCCGCACGGAAAGCTTTCCCGACGGCGAACTGATCGTCAAGCTTGATGAAGATGTGCGGGGCAGGGATTGTTTTATTATTCAGCCCACATGCCAGCCGGTGAATGATACGCTCATTGAACTGCTGATCTGGGTGGATTGCCTGATGCGGGCTTCGGCCATGCGCATCACGGCGGTGGTGCCCTATTTCGGTTATGCCCGGCAGGATCGCAAAAGCGAGGGACGAACCCCGATAACCGCCAAGATGGTGGCCAATATCATCACCGCGGCCGGCGTGGACCGCGTCATTGCCATGGACCTGCACGCGGCGCAGGTGCAGGGCTTTTTTGATCTGCCCGTGGATCATCTGCTGGCGTCCCCGGTTTTTGTGGCCTGGTACAAAAAGCAGTTGCCCCAACTTGGGCGCATCGCAATCGTGTCGCCGGATCCGGGAAATCTCAAGGCCGCCAGTTATTACGCGGAAGTGCTGGGCGGCGATCTGGCATTTATAGACAAGCGCCGGCAATCCAGCACCAAAGTCACCATGTCCGCCATCGTCGGCGATGTCAAAGATAAAACCGTGCTGATGTTTGATGACATGATCACCACCGGCGGCACGGTTGCGGAAGCCAGTAGAATTCTCAAGGATCATGGAGCCAAGGCGGTGCACATAGCGGCGACGCACGGCATATTTGCCGGCAGTGCGGTCGAGCGACTGGCGAAAAGCCCGATTGAAAAAATTGTCATTACCGATACAGTTCCCCTGGATGGCAGACTGGATCCGATACGCGAGCGTCTGGTGGTATTATCAGTTGCGGATCTGCTGGGTGAAGCCATTAAACGCATTCACCTCAATCAGTCGGTGTCGATACTATTTGATAACGGCGGCAATGGCGGTAAACGGTAAGACTACGGAAGCGAATGTAACGGATATTTT
>JAJYZY010000190.1 GCA_021799715.1 Planctomycetota bacterium
CAATGCGCCGGTTGTTGCGGGGTCGCGGCTGATTTCCATGGACAACAACTTCGGAAGCGCATCGACCCTGCATATATATAATCGTTGGACCGGTGCAAAGCTTCTGTCGCTGCCCTGCCAACGGCTGGACCACGCCAACATGCTTCTGGGAGTCATCCATGGTGAAATGCTTTTGGCGGGCAGCAAGATTTGCGCGGTCAATATTCGCACCGGAAAGCGGATATGGTCCAGCCGTCCGATACATTCGTTCGGAGCCATTTCCGGCCGGCCATTTTTAACCAAAAAAGATATCTACATACCATTGAACACAGGGCTGCTGCTGGTGAACACCCGCGGCGGGGCCATTGACAACATGGCCAAATGGCCCGCCGGAAACGCTGATTCCGCCGGCAATCTACTGGTTACCGCGCATGAGGTGGTGGTAGTTAATGATCATCGCGCCGCGGGTTACGCCCGATGGAAAGACGCCCTGGCGTATCTGACCGGACGAATTAAAGCCCATCCCACGAAGCCCGAAGCCTACCTGACGCTCGCCGAGGTCGCCTTCCGGTCCAGTCATGATACTTTGGCCCAGCAGATGCTTAGCAGAGCTGTGGATTTAGCCCTGCCGCGGATCGCCGCCGCACCGGCGGCGGCGGACCGCATATTTCACGTGTGCATGACTTTTGCCGCCGATGTGACAAATAAAGCCGGTGCCAATGCGGCGGAACTTTTTTATCTCCAAAAGGCCAGTGCTATTGCCCGGCTGCCGGAGCAGCAGGTGAAATGGCGCATGGCGATGGCTCGTTGTTATCTGGCGGCAAAACATCCCGCAAAAGCCATGACGCTGCTGGAGCAGATTCTCGCACGCGGATCGCTGCGGGCGGCGGGGGTGGATTATCGCGGTGTTACGCTGGCGGCGTCCACCGCGGCGCGATCGATGATTCAACGGAATGTCATTGGTACCTTCGGAACAAAAGTATATGCCCCGTGGGAAACCCATGCGAAGAAGCTTCTGGCGCAGGCGCAACGTGTAAAATCATGGCAACCTTTGCGACAGATTGTGGTGCAATATCCCAATAGCGCGGCGGCGTTGCAGGCCGCCCGCTTGCTTTCCCGGCATTTTGCGGCGCGCGGGCAATGGGCGAAAGCTTATGACATGCTGTTGTGGACGCGGTTTGGCGCAGAGTCCAAATCCGATAAGGCATGGCGGCTTTCGCGGCTGTGTTCGGCGCTGGCGCATTTGCGGCATTGGAATCAGGCGTTGGTTCTGGCTATGCGCGGCACCCAAGATTTTCCAGCGTACCATTGGACGCACGGCCGGACGTGGACATTCGCCCGCTATGCCCAACATATCAAACAGACTGCGACGCCCGGCGCGCTGGCCCTACGCGCTTGGCTGAATGCAAAAATTGGGTCACAGCTCGCGGTATCCGGCGCTTTGCATGGTGCGCTAATGCAACCGCTGGAGCATACGCCGCGGTATCGTCGCTACGGCATGTTTCTACTGGGAAACAAAGCCAACGGAGGCTATCAGATTTCCGCGCGGCGTGTTCGAGGGTTAAAGCCGATGTGGCAATATCTCGTGGCCCATGCCAGGCGGGCGATGCTGGTGGGTTACTGGAAAAAGCTGGCGATTCTGGCTACCGACAATCAACTATTGGCCATCGATGCGCAATCCGGCCGTTTGCAATGGGAACAACAAATAGCGTCCAATGGGAGACACCCCGGAATTTTGGCTCCAGGGGTCAATGCCGCGCTGCCGGCGATGCAGCGGATGATGATGATACAAAACGGCATGATGATTAACGGCGGAATTCCGGGGTACAATATTTTATCGCCCAAGATTGCAGCGCAATGGCGTCAAGCGTCTATTCAACGGGATCTCGGTGTGGTCAGCTACCGCCTGATAAAGATGCTGCCAGCCGGAATTCTGGTGGCGGGACTGCATGATCTGGCACTTTACAGCCCAGCCAATGGGCAACCTGTCTGGAAGGCACCGGTAGCGCTGGAGAAATATGGAACCGTTTCCTGTATCCGGCAAACGCGGCGTTACTTCGCGGTTGCCATGAACCTTCCCTTTGATCAGGTGGTATTACTTGATCTTTCCAGCGGGCGCGTCGCCGGCGTTTTACCCGCCGAGGCCGGAGATCATTTTTATTGGATTCAGGCCGACCCGGCCGGCAGACTGCTGCTTTGCGGCCAAAAGGGCGTGGCGATGTTTGATCCGGCCATCAGTTTGTCGGCTCCGATATGGAGTAGAAATAATCTGCATGATCCATTTCCGACGGCCGCAAGTTTGTCGGTGGACGGGTTAATAACACCCACCGCCACCGGCATGACGTGTATGGATGTTACCAGCGGTGCCAGGCTGTGGAATCAGCCGGGACTCAATGCGGGACTTACGTCCAGCGGTGTGATCTGGATGCAGACGGCCCTGAACCAAAACACGCTGGTCATGCTGACGCCGCGGAATTTAATGGCCATCGCGACACGCACAGGCCAGATTGCATGGAAAGCGGAATTTGTGATGCAATCGCGACCGCCGCTGACGGCGGCACAAATCGGTGATCCGGATATTGTCGCATTGGCGCACGGGCCGGTCGGACCGACGCCCAATATCATGCACCTGTACCTGATCAACCAGAAAGACCGGCAGGGACGGCTGGACAATGGTTCCATTGTTCTGGATCAGCAGTTGACACGGTCGGGATCTGATGCGGCGGCTCCCGATATCCAGTCCTGGCTGCTGGTCAATGGCGGAATTTTATTTGAAATCAATGGCGTCGTATTCTATTGCCATACATAATAGACGCGTCTTAAACCGCGCGGGCTTAGCCTGGCGCGGACGACGCAATGCGGATGACGCAATAAGGAGTTGAACTGTGACAGGTGATACAGCGCACAATATACCAGGCAATCAAACGGAGACTTCCGTCTCGCAGCATCATGTGCTTCTGGGATTTCTGCGGCAACTGCGATATGTGGTGGCGTGTATCGTCGTAGGAATATTTTTCATCTATCTGGCGGGAAAAGTTATTCCGTCCCCCAATATGGATGGTACCAGAGCTTTGGCGGCGGGACCGGCGATATCGCTGTTAGCGGAATTGGTCATGATCGGGGGCTTGGTGGCCGCGATTGTGATTGGTACCCTGCTGACCTGGCCCGATGCGCCACATGCGGGACTATTTATTGCATCGGTCGGATTGATTTTTCTGGCCTGCCACTGGGGGCCGATCACTTTGTTGCTGGCTCTGCACCACACGGACTTGGTGGGAGCGTATCACACACTGGCCTTGCAGAATATCTTTTGGATATTTTATATTCTCATTGGCGAGGCGGTTTCGCGGGGAATTTACGAACTGATTGGATCGCGAAATTGGCCGCTTTATCTGGGCCTGCCATGGCCCGTTCGGCCGCACGGCACCCACGCCGCTTTAGTCACGGCGGATTATCCGTCGTTTGCTGAGGTTTTGGTCGATAACATCCCTTACCGCCCCTTTGGCCGACGGTTGGCACAAAATCTATTGGCTTTTATTACGACACTGATCGTGGCGGCAGTTATCCTTTTCCTGTTGCTTAAATCGCAGCAGCCCGGGCAGGCCATTTTCGCCTGTTCGGTGGCCTTTGCCGCAGCGGCGTTTGTCGGTTCCACCGCGGCACCACAGGCGGATGCCTGGGTGATCTGGATTACGCCACCGGTGATCGCGGCCATTGGCGGAATTATCGCGCCGCATGTGGCGCAACCCTATCCGGCGCATACCGGTTTGTTTCTGATGCGCTCGTTGCCGATTTATTACAGTTCCGCCGGATTAGCGGGGGCCATTTTCGGATATTACGCGGCCGTGCGCATGCACTATCGCCGGGTTATGGAAGCACCCGATTCCAACGCTTCGGCCTGACCATCACCGGCGCAACGGCAACACTTGGATTGTTGCGGGGAT
>JAJYZY010000191.1 GCA_021799715.1 Planctomycetota bacterium
TGGCGCAGACCTGCTGCGAATCAATGTCACTTAAGCGGCAGAACATATCCGCCAGGCGGTGCGGAATCAGTTCCGCCAGTTTGGAGCGCACCAGTTTTCTGCCTTCCGTGGTGTGCCATTGTCTGAACAAACGGCCTAATTCCTCATGGCCTAGGCGGCGCACAAAATCCGCGCGCAATGTTATTTCAGGAAATTTTTCCAGCAGCTCGGCGACAATTTCAGAAATATTCAGCACCGCCGGTCCGGATAATCCAAAGTGCGTGAACATCATGTCATTGGTGCTGGGTTGCGGTTTGCCGGTGGCCAATCGCGGCAACGGGCCGGGGGCTTCAATGCGTATGGTTACATCTTCTACCGCCAGGCCCTTTAGTTCGCTGATCCAGGCCTGTTTGCACAACAGCGGCACAATGGCCGGGCGGGGTGTGATAATTGCGTGGCCCAGAGTCTGGGCAAAAGTATATCCATCCCCGGTGGTACCCATGCGGGTGTAACTTTGCCCGCCAACGGCAATAAGCAGAAAGCGGCTGTAAAATAGTTGCTCCGTCGCCGTCGTGACGTGAAACATGTTGGTCGAGGGATTCCATGTGACACTTTGCGCAGCGCATGGTGCTGAGATGTGCACCGCTAATTCCCGCATTCGCTGAACCATGGCATTGACCACAGAACTGGCTTTATTGGAATCGGGATATATTTTGCCGTCATGTTCTTCGTGCGTGGGGACCCCGCGCTGCGCAAACCAGTTACGCAGACCGGTGTTATCCAGCGTGCGCAGAGCCGGAGTTAGAAATCGGCCGTTGCGGCCAAACTGCGCGATGAGAAAATCAATATCGCCGGCATTGGTTAAATTACAACGCCCGCCGCCGCAAACCAATACTTTGATTCCCGGCTGTGGATTTTTTTCCAGAATGGCGATCCGCGGTATGGCTTGTCCGCGGGCCAGAGCTTCTTCGCCGCAGGAAATTGCGGCCATCATACCCGCAGCGCCGGCACCGAGAATAATAACATCGTGGGTTATTGTGGTATCAGCCATGGGGTGAAATCCATTGTAACGCAGGCATCCTGCCTGCATCGGAAAAACGACAAAAGCAGGCGGGACGCCTGCGGTACATATAACTACCGTTGCCCGCGCAGCAGTTTACCCGGAAAGGCTCCTATGCCGGGGCCTAGTCTAAGCCGGGCGCGGGGCGGCGAGATCCTCAGGAATGGCCGTGGGTTCACCCTTGCGGTTGACGCAGGCGATGGTGCTTTCCGCGGTGGTCAACAGCAGGCGTGACTGTTGGTTGTAAAGTTCATACACATGATCAATGCGGGCACGGGTTTGCCGCTGGATGCGGGTGACCAATTCCAGTTGATCGTCATAGCGGATGGGGCGTTTGAAATTCACACTGATACGGGCCACGACAAAAATAAATCCGCGATCTTCCAGGTCGCGATACGTAACGCCCATTTGGCGTAATAATTCGGTGCGGCCCATTTCAAAATAGGGTAAATAATTAGAATGGTGCAAATACCCCATGGGATCGCACTCCACGTAGCGCACGCGGATAAAAATAGTATTGACCGGATCCATGCCAGCTTTCTCCTGTTTGGTCGGAGGTTGGTTTATTCTATGCCCGCCAGGCGATTGCCCGGTTCATTGTAAAATAAGGTTCCCAATTTCTCCGGATTCACCTGGCCGCGGAACCGTTCCTGCCCATCCACCAGCACCACCGGCACCGCTTTGGCATATTTCTCAAGCAGTTCGGCGCTACCGGTGATGTCTATTTTTTCCATCACCACGGGAACGGATTTTGGCAGGGATAATTCGATGGCCTTGCAGGCATTATCGCAGATTGGGCAATTGGGTTTTATGTAAATTGTTACGCGATGCATGTTTTTACTCCGCGGTTACAGATCTGCTGCAACTTCCCGCAGCTACAGGGTTCCGGGGCCTGTCCGAGTAATCGCAATCCCGGCTATTACTTGGACTGGCTCCTGCCACAAGCCTACTATACACGCTGCGGCCACGGACTGCATAAAATAAGCATGAGCCAAATCGCCAAGCCTTGACGATTAGGCTTGTGGATGATAGTTTCAAGGGAGTTAGGGACTCTGTATATTGAGCCTCACAAAGGACTGTAGGAGGTCATCTTATGTTCCCACGCGTAATTAACCATACACGAACAGGGATTGTTATGTCGACAGGTTTCGCGTTTGCCATGGCATTTGCGACGGCCATTTGCGCTGCCGCGCAGCCTGGCACCCCAACCACAACAGCATCTGGAACCGCTGCGGCAACGGTCCCGGTGACTGCCGCACCTGCAGCGGCACCTGCCTCCGCACCGGCCAGTGCGCCGGCGGCGACCGCACCCGCAACCGCGCCCACCGTGACGGTGCCCGTGCCGGTGCCGCCATCGGGGTCAGCCACCACTGGCAAGGTAAAAAAACCGGCGAAAAAATCAAAAATCAGTGTCACGCAATTTGTGGGTCAGATTAACGCCACCCATGTGAATATCCGCAGCGGGCCGGGATTATCTTATTATGCCATCGGCCAACTGGCGCGCGGTGACCTGATCAAAGTTACCGGTGAACGCAACGGCTGGTACCGGTTCGCGGCACCGGCTGGAGCACGCTGCTATATTGCCCGGCAATTCGTGAAGCTTGGTGCCGACGGCTCTACGGGCACCGTAACCGGCAGTTTTGTCAATGTGCGGGCGGCCAGTGCATTAACTCCGGCCAGCAATTATGCGGTAGTAGATCTCTTGAACACGGGCGCGACCGTTTCGGTTACGGGGCAGACGCCAAAGTATGATATTATTCGCGCCCCCAAGGGAACGGGATTCTACATTTTGGCGCGGTTTGTATCGCCGGCACCGGCCGGCAGTACGTATGTGACGCCCCAACTTACCATGCCGGCAGGTTTCAAAGGGGCGGGCTTGCCGACTGGTTCGACCCCGGCGGCCATTGCCTCTACCGCTACGCCAGGCACGGGTGCCGGCGTTCCTGCCACCACGGCGTCAGTCAATACCGCGGGTGGAGGTTTGTCGGCTCCGGTTCCGCCGATTGCCGCAAATTCCGGCACGTCCAGCCGGGTTGTGCCGGCTCCAGTTTCACCCACCATGCCGGCTGCAGTGAATAATACGCCCGCCGCGACATCTCCGGCGACACCGGCCAACGCGGTTACCATGCCCGGGGGACTGCCGGCACCCGTCAAATTCAGTGCCGATGCTTTCAGCACATATAGCCATTTGACCCGTCAGATGCAGGCGCAATTTAACAAGCCCATTATGCAGCGCCAATTGCAGCCGCTGCTGACGGGGTTTGAGAATCTCATGAAAAAGCCGCATTTGCCGAACTCCGTCATTGATGGCAGCAACGCGCGGATTAAACTTCTCAAAAAGCAGATTGCCATTCAGGAAATTGTGGCTGCTTCGCAGAAACAAAAGCCTTTAACCGCGGTATTGGCTCCGTATCAGCAGCAATGGGAACAGTCGCAGAAGGAGCTTGCCCAAGCGGAGGCCAAAGCGCCTTATATTGCGTACGGCATTCTCAAGACCAGCACCGTTCTGAAAAAATACGCGCTGGTGGACCCCACCACCGGCCGCGTTGTGGCGTATCTGGATCCTTCGTCAAAAATTGACATCTCCAAATTACTGGGGTCGTATATCGGCGTTAAGGGCGAAGTGGTCAGCAATACAGGGGTCGTGGTGCACGTTATTAAAGTGACCGCGGCTACGATGTTCTCCCAACCGCCCGCGGGGCAGTGAACATCCATGATGATGCGCTGATTTGTCCCGGGTGGATGGGACCGGAGATGAGAGGCAGCGGTTCAGGAAGCGGTGATAAAAGTGACGGACAGATCTGATATTGTTTATCCTTTGTTGGATGCGTTCAAAATTGAATTACCATCATGGGGCTTTGCCGATACCGGTACGCGGTTTGG
>JAJYZY010000045.1 GCA_021799715.1 Planctomycetota bacterium
GGCGTGCGGAGCGGGCGTTGCGTCCGCAACCAACATCATCAATAATCCCGGCTTTGAGACCGCACCCACCAATCCCCCCACGCCCAATGACTGGGCTTACAATGGAGGTGCCAAATGGGATACCACCAACCCATATTCCGGTTCAGCCGAGGCGGATCTTAACAACACGGCCCAGGCGAACAACGCGGATGTTTCGCAGCAGACCGCAACGGGCACGATAACCCCGGGGGTGCAGTACACTTTCAGCTTTTATTCCGAGTTCACCGGTGTCGGCGCGGGTTTTGTGGGCCAAGCTCAATTGTCATTCCTGAATAGTTCCGCTGGTGCGGTCGGTGCCCCCACGTTTGTTAATTTTCCGCTGACAAGTTCCGGCTTCGGGACGCAGGCGGGTTATCAGTTCTCCAGCGTAAATGTAGTGGCGCCGACGGGTGCCGCCGAAGCCTACGTGGTTCTCGGAGCCATCACGGGCGCGGTGGCTGGGTCATCCGCCCACGCTTATGTTGACAATGTAAGCCTTGCACCGGTGTCCACCCCGGAACCAGCATCGCTGGCCCTCCTGGCTTTAGGCGGTTTATCCCTGCTGGCGTTACGGCGGCGGCAGAAAGTGTGATGTTGTGGCAGAATATCCGTTTCCGCGAGACGATATGCCTCAGGAAGATTCGGTGCCGCCAAAGTTTACCAAGTTGGCCGCATGGCAATGCCTGATAACATTGCCTGCGGCCAACCGGCGGCCGAAAGCTTGCTCAAGCCGCGGTTATTGTTCCTCCAAGCATTGGAGCAACGATTGTTGTGCGAGTATTACGCTGCCGCTTGGCGGAAACTCAAGCAATAAAACCAGAGTTCGTTTTATCTGCGGTTATAAAGGAAAAAATTAATGATTTTGCTTGACTTGGCTCTAATGCGGTGTATACTATGACTTATGAATCAGTTTCATAAACCGTTATCAATATGACGGTGCGCGATGAAAATGATTCGTATGAACATCTGTGCCCAAACTCATCAGCCTGGCGGAAATCAAATTCAAAATCCGCAAGAATGCTGATGAATGAACGTGTGAATGCCCCTTTATTCGGTTCGGGAGAGTCCTGTTCCGGAGGGTGAATCAAGAGTGTAACGGTCGATGTGACTGTTTAAGTTTCCTTATTTTTGGGAGGTCTTTATGACTACTTCGTTCGGTAAAATCTCGGCGGTTCTTCTAGCTTCAGCGGCTGGATTGGCTTGCGGCTCTGGAATCGCATCCGCTGCCAGCATCAGCCTGGTCAATTCCACTACTTCCAACGCCACGCTCGGGCAGACGGTCGCGGTTCCAATCGGCAGCAATGCTTCGGTGGTTGGTTCGGCGGGCTATGGCGCAACGGGTTACATCATGTTCGGGACCGATGTCCCATCCAATGTCACGTACGGTTATACCGAAACCGGTACTGCACCTACGGCGGTGGATGTAAACTATTCCTATAATACCGGCAATATCGCCACGGTCGAATCACTGCCATCTTGGCTTACTACAACCACAACTTCGGGAACCAGCGCCAATATCACAATGGATCCCAGCCTTACTTCGGCCAATTATTTTACGGCCGCGGCTTATGGTTATCCGGCCATGACGGTGCTGGGCCAGCCATTGCCCGGCAGTTACCCAACTACCCAGCCCACAACCAGTTCAAACTACGCCGCCTCCGGCAGTCCGCTGCAAACCGGCGAAGGTGGCGAAAACGGAACCACCGTTGGTACGCTTTACAAACTCTTTGATATTACCCTTGGCTCCGGTGCCCCAAGTACCTTCAAGCTCGGCGTTATTACCCCGCAGGGTTACGATGCGCTTTCGCAACTGCAGGTCTCGGATGGATCCGCCTCAACCTCGGTAAACATTGATCCCGCGCAGAATCTGGGCTTCTATTTCTTCAACGTCTCCGGAGCACAGGCCGGTGACACGCTGGTGGTTTCCGCGGCAACCTCCCCAACGGTTGCCGGTGGTTACTTCACCCATAACCCCTACGGAACTAGCACTGACTTGGTCGGCATGACTTTCGATGCCCCGACGGCATCGACTCCGGAACCCGCCAGCTTGGGCCTCTTGGCCCTGGGCGGTTTGGGAATGGTCCTTATTGGCCGCAAGCGGTTTGTCCGCAAAACGGCATGATTTTAATAATTTCAGCGGAAGCGCTGCGGGCGTTCCGTAGCGCTTCCGCCTTTTTCGATGCCGGTCCGGTGTGTCGGAGCGGTTAGAAAACAGGTTTATTTGGCCGGGCTTTTCGCCCCTTGATCGGAGAACCATCATGATTACCAATCGTTTCGTTCCGTTGTCCCGCGCCACCGGCAAACGGGGATTTACGCTCATAGAGCTGCTGGTTGTTATTTCCATCATCGCGCTGCTGATTGCGCTTCTGCTGCCGGCGCTGGCCCGGGCCAAGGAAGAGGCTTTAACCACTGCGTGCAATGCGAATATGCACAGCATTGGTGAGATGCTCGTTGAATATGAAAATACCTATGAAGGTGCCATTCCATTCGGTAACTCTTACAATTCCTCCTACGGCCTCTATGCGCCATTTGATTGGGATATCTCGCTGGCTGCTTTTAACCAGGGTGTAGACCCCGTTCGGTATGTTCAATGGAACAATGCTGAAACGCAAGGTTATCCCGTTCAAACAGCGTCTGCGTCTGCCTTTATAGGCACTTTTGACTGCCCGGCATCGGACATTAAAGTAATTCAGGGTCCCAATTGGGATCCGTCAGGAATTGGCTGGTATTGGTCCAGTTACGCAGCTAATCCTAATTATTTCTACACGTACCTGCAGGGTCAATCTTGGCACCCGAATCCGTCCTGCAAGGCTTCAAATGTTCAGAATCCGGGCGTGGCCATTGCCATCGGCGACGCCACACAGACTTCAACCTGGGGTGGCTCCTGGCCAATTATGAGCGACTGGACACAGAACATTGCCTCGCCGGGGCACGGTGCCGAGCCATACGCCAGCGATCCCACCTACTTGGCTCCTGCCAACGGCTTTATACCCGGGGAGACCACAAATCAGGATATCGTCCCTGCGGCTCAAATCAACAACGTTACCGGCATGCGGTATCGCCACATGCAGGATACCCCGAATACCGGCGAAGCCAATGCTTTGTTCTTCGACGGCCACGCCGAAACCCTGCCGATTAATAACAATGTCGCCGGCGCGGCAGTTACGTCCCCATCCGCCAACGGTACCCGGGGCTTGCGCATTGAAAACATCGTCAACTTGGGAATGCCGGCCAGCCAGGATAATTTCTGAAATCCAGTGAAACGCGGCAGGATCAACCAGGAACAATCATGAAAAATAACAAGTCTAATCCATACATTAAACGCGGAATCGCCGCGATCGGAACTGTGCTGCTGGCGGCTTTATGCGGCGGCGCAGCTCCGCTTCACAAGACTCCCGATATCGCCGCGCCGGCGGGCTTGCATTGGAAACTTACCTGGAGCGACCAATTCAACCACGGCGCAGCGAACTTACGAGGTTGGCATTATGACCTCGGCGGCGGCGGGTGGGGCAACGGCGAATCCGAGGTTTACACCCACTCCGTAAAAAATGTGTATGTCGCCAACGGCAAATTGCATATTGTGGCCATCGGCAAAAAAGTGCATGGTAAAATCCAATACACCTCCGGCCGCATCACCACGCGCAATGTGTTCAGCCAGAAATATGGCCTGTTTGAGTTCCGTGCCCGTCTGCCGCGCGGCACCGGCCTGTGGCCGGCCATCTGGATGATGCCGGAAAATTCCGCCTACGGCACCTGGCCGCAGTCCGGTGAAATCGACATCATGGAATCCCGCGGCAATGGCATCCACCAGGTGCAGGGAAGTCTGCATTCCGGCAACGCCCCCGGTCGCGATTATTGTCAGACCAAAGTGTACCATCTGCCCGGCCATCAGGTGACAACCGCCTGGCACACGTATGCTCTGGAATGGGAGCCGGTGGTGGACCCGGCCAACCCCACGGTCCAACAAGTGCAAATCAAATGGTTTGTCGATGGACATTTATATGAAACCCAGCGGGGCGGCTGGACCGTTCCGACCGCGGCCGGGACGGGTCATCCCAACGCGCCGTTTAATCGACGCTTTTATGTTATTCTGAATATGGCCGTCGGGGGTAATTATGTCGGTGGTAAGACGCCCGGCCCCGGACGGTATACTATGGAAGTAAGTAATATCAGGGCGTATGCTCTGGCCAGACATGGACATTAAGAATATTAAATCGAGAGGTTGGTGAAGGCCATGGGATCGGTTCGAGAAATAGCCAAGGAACTGGGCATTTCGCCCGCCACGGTTTCCCGGGCGATTAATAATCATCCCGCGGTGGCGGCTAAAGTGCGCCAGCGCGTGGTGAAAGCGATGAACCGCTCGCGGTATGTTCCCGCCGTTGGTAAGCGAGAAACCATGAATATTGCGTTCGCCTACACCGGCGATTCATCCCTCGGTTCGCCGTTTGACGCCGCATTGATGCAGGGTATGAGCCAGCGCATGGATCAGTTCGGTTTTGATCTGCTGATATTGGATGTGCGCCGTGCCGTGCTGCCGCATGAATCCTTCTCGCAGATGTGCGTGCGCAAAGGCATCCGCGGGGCGGTTCTGCGCACCACCACGGAAACCCGCCATACCTGTCAAGCCATCGCGGAAGAAGGTTTTCCATCCGTCGTGGTGGGGGATCGCTTCATTTCCGACAAAATAAATTTCATTTCCAGCGACAGTCAGACCACCAGCCGGCAGGCGGTGGAGCATCTTATTCGACTTGGGCATAAACGTATCGGTATTGCCATCAATGTGGTGGATGATTCAGATCACACGGATCGGCTCAACGGCTATAAGGAAGCTCTGGCCGCTGCGGGCATGAAAGTAGATGAAAACTATATTTACCGTGTGCCGGCGCACCGCGAGGGAGGTGTGCAGTGGGCGCGCCGTTTGGCCACGTTGCCGGATCGTCCCACAGCTTTGTATTGCACCGACCCGATGACCGCCGTTGGCGTATTGGGCGAAGTGCAGCAGATTGGTTGGAAAATTCCTCAAGATTTATCCATCATCGGCTTTGATGATTCGGATATACGCTTTCTGACCTACCCCACGCTTACCGCGATATGCCAGGACGCACAGGAAATGGGCCGCGAAGCTTTTGAAGCTTTAAGCAGCCTGTTAAGCTGGCCCGGTAATGGCTCGGCCGAGCCGCTGATTCAGCGTGTGTTACCCACGCAGTTGGAGCTCCACGGCACCACGGGTGTCCCGCCTGCGGGGAAATAGATGCTTTCCGTATTGCCGCAGTGACCGCCGTCGCGCCCAGATGCGATGCCGGCACGAGGCCTTCCAAAGGGTGTCAGTGCCATGCGCGCTCCCGTTGTCGCGGGCGAGCAAGGGCAGTGGCTGTGCAACCGTCGATTCCGCCGGTTTCGTTGAATCGCGGAAAATCTCGGTGGCTTGGCCCAGCTCCGCCGTGGCTGTTGGATTTGCGAAGTCCAGACACGTGTGAATGTTTGTGTGTTTGTTTTACCGTTTCCATAATTGGAGGAGATAGTCCATGTCAACGGAAAAAATATTCCCCCCGCGCACATCAGTATGTCTGCCCGGACGGGCGCTAACGCAAACCATTGTGTTGCTTGCGGCGGCCATGGCCGTTTCCGCAGCGGCGGCGCGGGGGTCTGCCATCGCAGCACCGGCGGTTGCCGCGCCAACGGGTCTGCAATGGACTTCAACCTTCAGCGACAACTTCAGCAGTGCCTCTTCCCTTGACGGCTGGACGTATGATCTGGGCAATAACAACGGCTGGGGCAATGGTGAATCCGAAACGTACACCAATTCATCCAACAATGTAAATCTGTCAGGCGGCAACCTGAACATACAGGCCGTCGGGACGGCCACCAGCAGCGGCACATATTACACTTCGGGCCGCATTACCACGCAAAGCCTGTTCAGCCAGACGTACGGGCTGTTTCAATTCAGCGCGCAATTACCCGCCGGGGCGGGGCTTTGGCCGGCCATCTGGATGATGCCCACGAATTCCGTTTACGGCGGATGGCCGCAGTCCGGTGAAATAGACATCATGGAATCCCAGGGTACCCTCACCAATCAGGTGCAGGGAAGCCTGCATTCCGGCAACAGTTACAACACTGAAAATACGCAGTATCAGGTTTATACCCTGCCGAATAATGAATCAACAACCTCCTGGCATACGTATGATCTGCAATGGGAGCCGGTGGCCAATGCTTCCGGTGGCACGCAGGTGGAGTTGAACTGGTATGTTGACGGCAATTTGTACGAAACCCAATCGGGCGGTTGGACCGTGCCATCCACCGCGCCCGCCGGAGATAACAACGCGCCCTTTGATCAGAGTTTTTACATCATCATGAACCTGGCCGTGGGCGGCAGCTATACGAATTATCAAACTCCGGGCGTGGGCACCTATGACATGAAGGTGGGTTATGTCAGTGCCTATCAGGCGACATTGCCGCAGGTTGCCAGCGCATCCGCGATCGACAACGCCGCAAATTATCAGGCCAATTCTAATTTCAACCAATCCAATGCCGGAAATGGCTTTGGAAAATGGAATGTGGCATTCAACTATTCCGGCCCATCCGGTGCCGGCGGCGGTGGTGGGGGATTGATCATGACCCGCAACACCGGTATTCCAATTGCTACGCCCGCCTTTGACATTTATGTTTACCCCGGAAGCGTTGCGGACACCGGACTCAACACGGATATCACCACAGCCACACGCAGTTTTACCGTTCCTCTGGCTCCGGGGCAAACCTTTACCACCGATTTGAATCTTAATCAGGGACAGACAACTGCCGGGAATCCCACGCCGCAAAGCCCATCCACCGCTGATTCCAATATGGGCTGGCGACTTCTGGATGCTTCCGGCAAGGTGCTCTTTGCCATGACCGCTTTTGGCGGTGGATCATCTTATTGGTCCACCGACGCCAATGGAACCGTGGCGCGGTCGGATATTTTGTACAACTACCAGGTCGATGACCTGTTTAAATTCACGTTGCTTAATGCGTCCGGAGATTACTCCCTGACGACATCGGGCAATACCAGCACCGGACAGGCCGTAAGCTTCTCCGGCCAAATTGACATGCTCACCGGTGGGCCGGCGCAAGTACAATATTTTGACAACAACGGCGGCAACAACAGTGATGTCCAGTGGAGTCAAATGTCCATCAGCGGAGATCCGGTGCCGGAACCATCCATACTGGGATTCATCACGCTGGCCGCAGGCGCTCTGTTGCTGCTGCCGCGACGACCAAGGCGGGTTCACGCGCGGTAAGGATTTTGCTTTTTATGCCCCGTGCGGCCCGCGGTTATACGCCATTGAAAAGAGAGAGTTGCGCGTACATTCTGATTTCGTGGCAATAATCCTGGATCAGCATGTCCCTTCTAATCCCTTATGGAGTCTACCTGCATGGGCATTGCCATAATCGCTTTGCAACGATAGATCCAAAACCGCACAGATCGCACGGATCGCACGAATACAGGGGTTTTGTGGCGGAAAGCGGCGCACGCCGCGTCAGCACGTGCGCGAAGAATTGGAACTATTGTGGCGCGCAACGGGGACACCGCAGCGATAGAGAACCAAAATCAGGACGTTCCTCCTTATCCGTTTAATCCGCGTAATCGGTGGTTCCTCCACGTTCGCTTCGGTAATCGAGATCGGTTTGAAATCGCGGAATCAATACTGGACCACGGATCACACCGATGACACAGATACAGGGGTTTTGTGGCGGGAAGCGGTGCACGCCGCGTCAGCACGTGCGCGAAGAATTGGAACTATTGTGGCGTGCAACGAGGACACCGCAGCGATAACGGATACACATCATTATCCTTCCTTCTTATCGGTTTAATCCGCGTAATCGGTGGTAGCCTGTACTTTGCTGCGCAGACTGTTTTTACGGCGCACAATATGTTATAAACAGTTCCCATGTTGAATCCTTTTCTTGCAGTGCTGCATTCCAGGCCGGTGAGCCGGCGGAGAAAACTTCTGGCGCTTGGCGTAGCGATCTGTAATGACGTGCTGCGGCTGATGTGCGGCGGACTTATCGGCTTTATAGATCCCATTGATGATCTGGCGGATGCGGTGACGGCCATTGTGCTGGCCGCCATTTTGGGGTTTCAGTGGCCGATGATTGGTGCCTGCATTCTCGAAGCAATTCCAGGCGTTGCGGTGTTCCCAACCTGGACTGCATTTGTGCTCCTGGTACCCACAACTCCCTGGGATGCTCCGGACCACGACAGCGCCAAAGCGCTCAACAGCGATAATATCGCGCCGGAAAAAAATCAAACCGGCTCATCGGCGGCAAAACCCGCATCGCATAATGCGGTCCTGGCCATGCTGATTGCGGCCATTTTCATTGGTTTATTCGCGCATTGAACTCTTGAACCAATGCGTCCTGGCCGGACGTTTAAGAAATTGCGGAGTCCTGCAATGCCCCACGCGGTGGAAGTAAATTTTGACGGCATCGTCGGTCCCACGCATAACTATTCCGGCTTGGCGGCCGGTAATATCGCGTCGATGCGGAATCGTGGGCGGAAGTCCAATCCTAAAAGCGCGGCCCTGCAGGGGCTGAAAAAAATGCGGCTGCTGATGGAATTGGGTGTGCCGCAAGCCGTGCTGCCGCCGCATGAACGGCCCCATATCGGTTTTCTCAAGGCATTGGGCTTCAGCGGTTCGGATACGGCGATTATTGCCGCGGCCGCAAAACACAATCCCCTGATGCTGGCGAATTGCTCCAGTGCCTCGGCGATGTGGGCGGCCAATGCGGCCACAGTTTCCCCCTCGGCTGATGCGCGGGACGGCAAAGTGCATGTGACGCCCGCAAATCTGCTGTCCGAATTGCATCGCTCATTGGAACCGGCCGCCCATACGCGAATGTTGCGGGCCATATTCGCGGATGAGCAATATTTTGCGGTTCATGATCCGCTGCCGGCGGCATGGGCAATGCGCGATGAAGGGGCGGCCAATCATCTGCGGCTGGCACCGGCGCACGGTTCCAGAGGTATTGAGATTTTTACCTTTGACTCACCCACGCCTTACCAGCCGCTGGAAGCACCGCGCCATTTCCCCGCCCGACAGAGCCTCGGAGCGGGAATTGCGGTGCGCCATCTCCATCAGATCCGCGGTGAACATGCCTTTTGCATCCAACGCACGGCAGAATGTGTTGACGCCGGGGCGTTCCACGCCGATCTGGTCGCCATGAGCAATCAAGATGTATTAATCTATCATCAGCAGGCGTTTGATCGCGCCGGCTTGGCGGTGATTCGCAGGGCATATTATAAATTGACCGGCCAATATCCCCGTCTGGCGGAAATAGCGGAGGATAATCTGTCACTTGCCGATGCGGTGCAAACTTATTTTTTTAACAGCCAGTTGCTCACGCTGCCGGACGGCAGCATGCTTCTTATTGCCCCCATGGAATGTCAAAGCCATCCCGCGGCACGGGCGCAGGTGGAACTGCTCATGCGGCAGGGGCTTTTTCAACGCGTGGAATTTGTCAATGTGCGGCAATCCATGCGGAACGGCGGGGGGCCGGCCTGTTTGCGCTTGCGCGTGGTGCTGACTAAAAATCAATTGGCCGCCATGCACCAGGGCGTTCTTTTAACGCCGAAGCTTTATAACCAGCTTACCGCATGGGTCGAAAAACATTACCGCGATGAGCTGACTCCCGCTGATCTGGCTGATCCGCACTTATTGCGGGAATCACGCCGAGCGCTGGATTCGCTGACAAACATCTTACAGCTTGGCCCCCTTTGCGATTTCCAGCGTTGATTCACACGGGTGACACGGATGCGATCTTTATCGGGCCGGCCCTGGTTGTTTCGCGCGGACAGGGGAATCCAGAACCCGTAACCTGTAACCCGCAACCTGGGACGGCGGACGACGGTAATTCACGCGGATGTAGCGGAGGGAAACGGAGGGGGGAATCAATGAATTCAGCCGCGCGGTGGAACCCCGCGGCCGTTTGGCTGGGTTGGCCGAGAAAGCCCGAACTTACTCATGGGCAGGCGTTTATCAATCGCGTTTGCTGATGTCGATTCCGGAATAGTCCGGTCGCTATTTATTCAGATTTGGGCTGATAGCCTACGGCATAGCGATAGAACACCCTGGAAATTCTCCGCGCCAGGATGGCAACCATATCCGCTTCCACCGTCTGCGGACTCTGGCTTACCGCGGTGGCGGTGGGAATGCGTGCGGTTACGGACAAACCCGGTGAGCCACTCTTGGGCCACAGACGATTGCCGCTTTCATCCACAACTTTCACCATCGCGTCGGCGCTGCCTTTGGTAAGTTGGCCGGCGCTTTCAATGGTGATGTCAAACCGTTTGATATATACATAGATAACATCATTGGCATGTACCGCATGGGCAATGTCCGCGATTCCCATGGAATGGTATTGTTCCGGGTTGCGGCGCTGCAGCGCCACAATGCGATAAGCCGGTACAAATTGATCCGCGCATTTGTGCTGATAGAGAGTTTGATTCACCAGCGTCATGAGCGTGGCCATGGCATGAATGCTCAACTGACTGTTCGCGGATGTGTCCACCAGCACCAGAATGCGATTTTTCCGGTTCAATTTATACAGCGCCGCGTGGGAGCCGTTGCCGGCAAAAAAATAAGCCAGTTCACACCCGCCCAGGCAAAATGCCGTCGCGATCAGCAACGCACCGATCAGCGTTGCTCGGAAGTGGTATTTCTTAATTCCCATAGCCATTCTCCCGATTATGCCACGTATAAAAGCAGCGGGCCAGCATGGTGCTGAAGCGTTGCAGGGTATTCATGCGCACGGTATTGGCGTCGGTATCATAACCGGGCAGAGGTCCGGATTTGGGCCAGCGCGCGTCGATTGTGGTGTGAAATACTTCCCCGTCGCCGGGAATTTTGGTGTTGTAAACGGCCACATGGGCGGCGATATCCCCCTGCAGCACGTAATTGGTCTGCTGGGCGTGTACGGTGTAATTCAGCAATTCAATGTATACAACGCGCGAAACGCCGAAATGCCGGCCAATGGTTTTGATGGGCAGAACATCCCAGTTCGGATTGGCGATCTGATAATTCAGCACCAGGTGATAATCCAGAATGTGCGCTTTGGGCAAATGCTTCTTCAGGCTTGCCGCCACAAAAGCCGATACCTCCTGCTGCGCCTGCGGATACGTGAACATCGTTGAGGCATCTTCATATACCACAATCGCCACGCTCTGCTTTTTCAGCCCCCGGTATTCCGGTTTAACCGCCACGCCCATGGAATTTTCCGCCGCCATCCCCAGAAACGCGCAGCCGCCGATGCCCATTGTCAACATCAACATGGCCAGAACCACCAAGGCCCCGGTTGAATGCGAATGTGCAACCTTGCGGCGTAAATGTAAATGTTTGTCCATTTATTTTTCCCGGCTATGAAGTACCTGTCATGTCCGCATCCTCTGCGCGCCGACCAGATTGACACCGGTCCCGGCACCTGCGGAAGTTCCGCCAGGGTGGAATTCTACCCGTGGTGGCGGAACCATGCACTCATAATAAGGATTTTGTATCCCCAAGCGCCCAGAACAATGGCCGCCGCGCCAATCAGAATCTTCCACCAGTTCCATGCGAACCAGAAAAAAGACGGCCCGTACCACTTGCCCGTGGTCACACCAATGCCCCCCACAATGACCGATGTCAAAGCCAGAAAGCCAACCATGGCTCCGCCGGGCTGCGTGGCAATCGCAGTGAGCCACTGCCCATGGGCCACATGCGATACCGCGGTGGTATATCCGCAGGTGGGGCATGGCCAGCCATATTCGGTGTAAAAGCCGCAGGGGGGCAGGCCCAGTTGCGTGTGGGTTGCCAGGCCTTGGGCGCTGGGCTTCAGATACAGCCCGATTCCCAGCATCGGTACAAACAGTAAAAGCAAAAATCCGGACCACAGGCGAATGCGATGCCGATACGCCCACGCGTACGGACCGCCCAGTCCAACAAGGAATTCAGGTTGTTCCATTGCCTGCGACATGACCGGATTATATGCGCATGCCCGCAGGCAAACAATCCGCCCGCCAGCGTACAGTTTAGCTCGGCCGGCAACATAGAAATACAGACGAGGAAAATGCGCGCCGGTCCCGGCGCGGCGGGATCCCACCGGGAATAGTTAGCCGGCACATTGATGTGCCGCCGCGGGCCAACAGGCAAAACCCCAATTTCTTTGCGTTCTTTGAGTCTCTGCGGTTCACAATCCATTGATTTAACCGCATAAGAAACACAAGAGCGCAAAGATGTGATGATGCGTCGAATTATGACAATGATGTACCAGTATTTAACGAAGGGGGATTGCAATGGGGAACAAGCAATAAACAACGAGCAAATTTCAAAGATCGAAGAACAAATAATAATGAGCAATAATCGATTATCTTTGCGTTCTTTGCGTCTCCGCGGTTCAACGTCCTTGCGGTTCACAACCAATGGGAAAAATAACCGCCGGGAATCCAGCATTTAGAATCTGGAATCTGGAAACTCGAATCTGGGGCACGGCAATTCACAGGAGGTAGCGGAGGAAACGGAGCAGGGGGGACAGGATGTTGCATTTGGAATTCAGCATTCAGAAACTTATATGTTCAATCTTAATTCCGAAATTTAGAATCTGGGGGACGGCAATTCACAAAGAGGCGGTGGACGGAACGACCGGCGGTGGTATCGCAACCGGAGGAACTGGATCTGGCGATGGTTGGCGTTGTAGCTCACAATTACTTGACAATGCGGCCGGGGCCGGGCTGTGGCCGGTTAAAGATATACCCTGTGCGGACCGTGGTGCTACGCCATTAAAAAACGAAAAACGCGGATACATTCCGATTTCGCCGCAACAACACGGGATCAGGATGTCCCGTTGACAGCCGTGTGAAGTATCATTGCATTCCGTTGTGCGCGGCGACAACGCTTTATCGATAAAAACCGGGTGCGGAAATGACACTCACCTGGACCGGCGATTGGCTTTTGGCTTGGCGTTGATTTCAATGGTCAACAAATCTTTGGCCGGGGAGGCTCCAAGAATATCCTGTTGGATAATGGCGATGGCCTGCCGCTGGACCCGCCAGACGAAATGCGTTGCAACATCAGCAAGATTAACCCAGCGAAAATCATCATGTTCTTCATCGATGACCACGCCGGCATCGGCATTGATTTGCGCGGCAAACACCGGCAAGACGGTAACGCGATCGCGGGCGCGGTGATAAAAACTTTCCAGATATTCCACCTGAAAAAACCGGTCCGGCACCAGTTGCGTTTCCTCCGCAAGCTCGCGCAGGGCCGCGGCGATGGCGGTTTCCCCGGATTTTATTCCACCATACACCGTTTGCCAGGTGCCGGCATAATCACCGGAACCAGCCGCCCGGTGCAGTTGGAGAAACTGCGTGCCGCCGGGTAATGTCCGGAACACATAAACCGCCACACGATTGGATTTAACCTTCGGCATCAAACGGCTCCAATAAACTCGGCGTGTTGTACCACGATACGCCTTGAATTGCCAAAGCTTATACTCCACACGGCTATTAACGGGACATCCTGATCCCGTATTGTTGCCGCGAAATCAGAACGCATCCGCATTTTTCGCCTTATTTGATGGCGTAGCACCACGGTCCGGGCAGGGTATACAAGGGTTCGCCCACCGGAGCAAGCCGATACACGGGCAACAGATACACGGGCAACAGCCTTTCATGAGGGCTGTGTATCGGCTATTATTATACGTGTGGAGGCTATGCGCCCGACGGTTGCGGGCAAGGCTGGCAAGCGAGGGATGGCCAGAGTTTTTGGAGCAATGGAAAAGGTTTATGACGCAGGCAGATATCACAGTCGTTACAGAATCGCAGTTACCAGTCATTGTCGAATTGTATAATCAGGTGTTTCGGCCGCCGGAAAGCGAAAATTATTTCCGCCGCCGGTTTCAAGGGCGATACAACGTCCTGGCAATGCTAGCGTCGCTGGACAATCGTCCTGTGGGTTTCTGCGTTGGCTTTGAACTCAAGCCGTTGGTTTTTTATACATGGCTGTTGGGTGTGCATGGTGATTTCCGCCGCAAAAGCATTGGCCGGCAACTGCTGGAATCGCAGTTGGAATGGGCTAAAAACCACAATTATGAATTTGCGCGACTGGAAATACTCAATCGCCACCGGGCCATGATGCACCTGACGGTACTGCTGGAATATGATATCGTCGGTACCCGCTGGGATTCCATGCATACCGATCTGCTGATCCAATTTGAAAAGCCGTTGACCAATGATTTGCGCTGATCGCACGCGGTTGTCCCTTGCGTCGGGCTTGCTATTGGCAGCATGTTTAATCCCCGCACCGGTTCACGCGGTAAATGTTGCCAAGCCGCTGACTCAAGCCTATGAGAACGTGCTTGGTTCCATGCGCCGTCCGGCGGCGGGCGGGCTGCTGATTACCAGCGTGCAATTGCCGGAAATTCTTCGCCGCATCGGTCTGCGACCCGGAGATATTATCACACGGATCGGCGGCTCGCGTGTAAAAAACTCTGCAACGTTAAATGCTTTCATCGCCGCCCACGCCGGGTCCAGACAGCCCATTTCCATTATTGTGGTTCGCGCTTTGGCACCACGGCAATTTCTCGCCCATGCGCCGGCGCTTAAGTCCCTGGAACTTATTGGAACCATCAGTGTTCGCGCCGGCGCTGCGGCACCATTGAATCCGCCGGCCACGCCACGAAGAAAATTAGCCCTGAACTGGTCCCGGGTTCAAACCATTCAACCGCAGGGTCAGCAGGCGCTGGGCCGCGATACGTGGATGCTGGTGTTTCACCGCGGATTCGTGGTCGGTGCCATCCACTTGCAGGTGTCCCATCCCGGCCCGCAATGGAGTTTGCTGTGGAACCAGGAATCAATCTCCGGCGGACCGTTGCCGGCAATGGCCTGGCGGATTGCATTTGAGCCCGGCGATTATCAGCATAAACCGGCGGTTCGCATGATATCGTTTACCCGCTGGTCATCCGGGGGAATTCTGCGGGGCCGGCCGGCGGGCGATTCAATCGACATGATTTTCACAAGCTCAAAAACCAAACTTCCAACATCACGTTCCTGTCAAACCGCCGCCAATGCAGTGCCGCTGCCACTCCTGGCGGTCATGGCCGCTGCGATGCCGGCGCAACGCCATCTGGTTCTGCCGATAACCGATTTAGCACAACAAAACCTGGAAACACGTTTAGGCTGCGTATTGACAAGCGGCCGGCGGCGAGTGATTCAATTTGCCGGAGCCACCCAGCCGGTGCGTGTGCTGCGCGTATTATGGATGGATATACCGCGTTATAAATTCTGGCTCTCTCCGCGCGGCACGCTTTTGGGAATGAATTTTGGCCGCGGCTTTTCAGCCTACCGTGTAACGGGCGCAGCGGTTGTGCGGCATATTATTCCCAAGGCCCGTCTGCGTGATATGCTGCCTGCGACCGTTTCGGTAAACCCGCCTTCCGGAGATTAACTTTCCCATGCCCATCTTCACCCTGCTAGCTGATTCCGCCGCCTACCGCCCCTGCACGCAGAACATGCTGGAGGATGTTGAATTCCGGCACTATTGGCTCAAACATTTTGTGGAACATTTTGAACTCATGGCGGCACTGGCGCTAAACGTCTACGGCCCGTCCGCAGCCCACAACATCTCCGCCGCGCGCCGTGAGCTAGCGGCGGAAATGAATTCGCTGGCGGCCCAACCGGACCGGTATGGGGAACTGGACCTGCAGATGCTCGGCGCGGTGCGGCAGAAGTGCCTGTCCCGCAATCATATTCCCGATCCATTTCTACTGACCAAACAACGGGAAAACAACGCCATGCTCCCGCTGTATCCGCGGGTAATTGCCGAACTGGATGGTTACACCGATGCAGCCAAAGCGCTGAAATTGCTGGTGGAAGGGGCCTTTGCCGGAAATATATTTGACCTGGGAGCCACCGCCACCACAAAATTGTACGCCCATGAATCGCCGGATTTTTTCAAGGTCCGGGCTGCGCTGGACGGCAAACGACCATGGCTGGTGGATCAACTCGACGCGTTTTCGCAGCGGCTGCTCCAAGGCCCGGCATACCGCAAAGCTCTGGTATTTGTGGATAATGCCGGAAGTGATTTTATTCTCGGAATGATGCCGTTGATCCGGTTTCTGGCCCGGCGCGGCACGCGGGTGTGCATACTGGCCAATGAAACGCCGTCGCTTAATGATATGACCATTGCGGAAACCCGCGAACTGCTGTCGCGCCTCGCGCAGCTTGATCCGATTCTTAAATTGCTTCTTGATACGGGTACCATCACTGCGGAAAGCTCCGGCGGTGGTACGCCGCTGATCGATTTGCGATCAGTCTCCGCCGAATGCAATCAGCAGGCCGCGGACGCCGACTTGCTGATATTTGAAGGCATGGGACGGGCGTTAGAAAGCAATTATCATGCCGCATTTAAGGTTGATACCGTCAAATTGTGCATGATCAAGGAAGAAATTATCGCCGATCGGCACCATGGAAAAGTCTTTGACGTGGTGTTCAGATATGATCCGGCCCCCAGGACATGCGGTTGAGAAAGCGTGGGGCTATATCCGTCTTACATGTGGTGCGCGCCGCGTCCGCAACGACCCTTCCGGGTTGCGGGCACGCCCCCGCGGACAATGTGCCATCAACCGTTCCATATTCCGCGGCCATGGGTCAAACCCTGTCGCTATTTTCCGCACAACGCAGTAAATGCTTGCCAAGGAGTCTTCAGCCGTGGCAAGAAAATCCCCGCAATCCATAAAGCGAATGCACACTCAATGTCTCAGCGCATTGACAAAAAAGATTCCCACGTGCTACCATCCTACCCATGCTTAGCTGCCGATATATTTTGGTCAGCGTGCTGACATTCGCCTTGGCGTTTCTGCCGGTATTTTGTCCATGTACTGATTCAGTCAGCGCCTTATCATTGCAAGGTCAATCGGCACGATCGTGCGGATCGACCGCCGCAATGGGCGTCGGTACGCTTCATGGTAGGCCGTGTCGTGGCAAGTCCGGCGATGCCATGTGCCATCAACATGTATTACGGGCCATGCCGGCCGCGCCGGCGTTGCCATCTCTGGTGCCAACACATCAACTTGCATCCGTGGTTCGCGCTTACATATCCGACCCATTCCGTCAATCCATTGGGTGCCCGCGGTTTTCCCGTCGTGGCCGCGTCGTCGATCGCAGCGCAGAGACACTTCTGCGCCGGCATTGCGCGCTAATCATTTGATTCGCGGCAACCGCATTTTGCGCGATTTGCATTTCCGCAGCCCGGATACGGTCACCATCAACCATCCGGAGCTTTGATTCCATTGCTGATGTGGAGAATCGATAGATGCATCTGAAATTAACAGGTTTCCTTCTCATGGCGGTACTGCTTGGCGGCTGCGCCAAAACCCCGCTTATCGCCCCGCCGGCAATGCGGAATCCCGCGAACGCCAATGCCCCGGCCGGGCCAGCGATTTCCCGGCGGGACTTTATCAATGTCGCAGATGCCTCCGCGCAAATTGCCCCGCCGGAAGTTACCGCGGGAGAACACCTGCCCACAACGGGCATAACCGTCAAGCCGGCGCGCGGTCATAAAGGTGACATGGGAAGCATGCCGGGCATGAAAGGGATGAATATGTCGGGCATGGGGACGATGGGAGCAATGAAAATGGGATCAAATTCCACAACAACCGGGCAGGGGAGTAACCAATGAAGCGAACAACCGCGCATAACTTCCAACGATTCACCGCCGCTTTCCTGGGCACAGCCATTTTTGCGGGCTGTGCGACGGTTCCCCGGCAGGGGGGCTTTAAGTCCGTGGCGGCACTTTCCA
>JAJYZY010000192.1 GCA_021799715.1 Planctomycetota bacterium
TAAACCGCCCGGAAATTTCGGCGATGATATGTGGAAAAAAGTGATAGGCGGGGTGCTCAAAATTCCGCAATACAGTATTTCCGCCACCGCCATTCGCCGGGCCATCGCGCAAGGCCAACCGGTATCGGACCAGATTCCTGAAGCAGTGATGGCTTATATCCGTAACCATCGCCTGTATCAAAAATAAGTCGCTTGCTTAAGTTACGCGATACGCGGAAAATAGGGACATGGAAAACCACAGCGATATTGCCATCATTGGTTGCGGCCCGGCCGGGGCGGTGGCCGGGGCGATACTGGCCGACAAGGGATATTCCGTTGTTATTTTTGACCGTGATTCTCATCCGCGGCACCATATTGGCGAATCGCTGCTGCCCGCCAGTATGACCATTTTGCAAAGTATCGGCATGGATAGCCAATACATGCAGGCTCATCATCAGGGGAAATATGGGGCGCGATTTTTCGATCCAGTTGTGAATCGCCTTGAGGTATTCGGGTTCGCTCTACCGGATCAGGGCACCCCACCCCCCACATTTAACGTCATACGTGAAACTTTTGATATGCAGTTGCGCGATAAGGCTCGACAATGCGGATGCGTCATTCATGAAAATATGGCTATTGCAATTGTGGAAGAAGAGCAATCGCCAGTGCATATCCACAGTGAATCAGGTCAAACGCATTGCTGCAATTTTCTCATGGATGCCACCGGAGCCTCGACCATGTTGGCCCGGAAACATTGCGGCCGGGAAATGCTGCCGGATTTTGGCCGCTTGGCTATTTACAATTATTTTACCAATATTCCCGCACCGGAGTCCACGGATCCGTTCGAGCGTCAATATTTAACCATGCACCTCATTGATGGCGGATGGATCTGGTTTATTCCGCTGCGCGACGGCAGCACGGGTGTGGGGGTGGTATTAAAACGTGAAGCCATTAAAAAGGATATTGATTTGGCCGGGCAGTTTTGGGCGGCGATGAAACAATCGCCGGCCCTCTATGATCGACTTTCCAAGGCCGCGGCGTTGGCCGCGTACCGGCCGATTAGTGATTACAGTTATCATTGCGACCCAAAAATCGGCCCGCATCATGTATTGATTGGCGACGCGGCAGGTTTTCTTGATCCCATATTTTCCAGCGGAGTGCATCTGGCAATTACTTCGGCGGCGCGCGCTGCCGAGGGCGTTGATGCGTTTTTAAGCCGCGGGGAAAAGTTTGCTTTGCGGCAATATCAGGCGGATATAGAAGCGGGTTTGCGCGTATTTCAGACTTTTGTGGAGCGGTTTTATCAGCGCGATCTCGTGCGGAATCTCTTTTTTTCCGCGGATAAAAATCCCAGGATGCGGGCCGCGATTATTAACATTCTTGCCGGGCATGTCTGGGATATGTCGAATCCACTCATTGCGATGCTGCAGACTAATAAGCCGGAGAATGTAAGCCACGCCGATCTTACAGGTTCGACTGTTTTGGAAGAATTACAGGTCGCATCTCCGGCCTCCCGCATGGCGACCCTTGATACAGGTTTATAAAACAGCAAATTCCGGAAACCGATGAAATTAGTGGCACATGTTAAACCTATCGCAGTGACCGGCATCGGTATGATTACCGCGCAGGGAAATAATGCCGCGGACTCCTGGCGTGGAATTCGGGCTGGTGCCGAAGTGCTTAAGCCCTGGGATGAACCATTGCCCGCGGCACTGCGGGATATAAAAGTTGCCGCTTGCACCAATTTGGCCCGGCCCGTGGATTTGCCGCCGCGTTTGTGGACCAGACTTTCGCGCACACAGCAACTCGCATGTATCAGCACGGATGAGGCCTTGGAAAGTGCCGGATTGTCGCGCCGCCAATTGGCCTCCGATCCGCCCATAGGATGTTTTGTTGCCACGACCGTTTGCGGAATGGATTTATCCGAGCGGTACTATCAACAATATCGTGTTAACGCGGATGCTGCGGATATTAATCTCATGCGCCGCATGCAGCCGTATGAAGTGCTTTCCCTGTTATCGCGTCGGCATCGCTTTGCCGGGCCGGGATATATGAATCTTACTACATGCGTCGGTTCCGCCATGGCCATCGGGGCGGCATGTGACGCCATTCGCGCTGGCCGCTGTGAATTGGCGGTTGCCGGGGGGACTGAGGCGCTGTGCCAACTGTTGATATCCGGATTTAACTCCCTGCGTCTGGTGTCGCCCGACGGATGCCGACCTTTTGACCGGAATCGGCCAGGCATCACGGTGGGGGAAGGCTCGGCTATGCTGATGCTGGAATCCATCCATAGCGCGCGGCGGCGCGGTAAATCTCCCATCGCTTACATTACGGGCTTTTCCGCTACCTGCGACGCGTTTCACATCACCAAACCGGAACCAGATGGGTCCGCGGCCGCGCAAGCCATGCGAGAGGCCCTGCATGAAGCGGGGCTTGCCTCAAGTGACGTTGATTACATTAACGCCCATGGTACCGGAACACATGACAATGACGTTACTGAAGCCGCCGCCATCGCAAAAGTTTTCGATTCCAAATCGGGTGTTCCGCCCGTAAGTTCGACCAAGCGGCTTACGGGCCATACGTTTGGCGCTGCCGGCGCAATTGAAGCGGCCATTTGTATTCTGGCGTTGCGGCACGGCGTATTACCACCCAACGCGGGTTCAGTGGATCCTGATCCGCAATGTCCGTTGCCACTGGTACTGTCAGCGACGGCAAAACCTCTTGCCACAGCGCTATCCTGTAATCTGGCATTTGGGGGAAATAACACCGCTCTGGTATTCTGCCGCGATTTGCCCACCGTTACGGAGGCAATCGCATGAATGGGACAAAATTGGCGGTGGGCAACTGGGGAATTTACACGGATCAGTTCGCCGATGCCGCAAGTCTGATCGCAGCAGTGAAAGCGCAGGCAGGCATTCCTCCCGGCTTAAATTGCGCGGATGCTGATCGTGCGCAAATGACCGATCCAGACCTGGAAACCGCCTTGCAGGGCTTGGACAATATTAACCAATATGCGTTTCGCGCGTTGCATGACGCCCTGGCGGGTCGTAACAGTGCCATGCTGCATCGCGCGGGTTTGCTGCTGTTATCCGCATGGGGCCCCATGGACCATACCGCAAGCTTTTTGGACAGCATGCTGGAAGCTCAAGGACGTTACGCTTCACCCCGGCATTTTACACGTTCGGTATATTCCACGGTGGCTTCCCATGCCGCGATTTATTTTGGTATTCATGGCCCCTGCGAAACCGTGACGCATGGCCAGTGGCCGATCTGCAGTGTACTGGATCGCGCGGCGGACATGCTGGCATCGCAGCGTGTGGATCATGTTATTGCCTGTTGGGCGGACCAGTCGTCCAAAATTGCTGAAGATTTATGCCGCCGTGGGGCCACAGCCCTGAATCGCCATGAATTTGCCCGATTTACTTCCGATGAAGCGGGATACGGCTCGGTAGCTCTGGTCTTAAAGCGGCCCGAAGAGTCCAGATCCTCGGATGTTCTATTAGAGATATTGGATACCAATACCGCCAGTGCTTCCGCCCCCGTAACACTGAATATCCACAATTTTCCCACCGATGGTGCCGTCCATCTGGCAGCCGCCCTTGCCGCCGCCAGGATTGGGGCCGGAAAATTGCCAATCTATTTTACCGAAACCGATCCGCGCGGTCGGTCGCGATTTGTGCGCGTGAGAGGGTCAATAGCTCCATGAGGCAGTATTGAATTTGCTGCGGAATTGCGGCGTCATATAACGTTGGATATTTTGCCGCTGCAACGGGATAGCGCGTCCAGCGGACGCTTAATGGCCAACGACCGTGAATCTCTGCTGCCGAATTTGCCAGCGTTTGGCCGCTTCGGTTACCATTTTT
>JAJYZY010000193.1 GCA_021799715.1 Planctomycetota bacterium
GGTTGTGTCTGGGCCGAACATGCCGGCAATCCTAAATTTGCGGCTCTGGGCGTGAATCAAAGTCCATCGGCCCTGATGTCCGGCGGCAATATGGAAGGGAAGGAAACGCGCTTCGGTGTTACCGATTCCGCAATATGGGCCACCGCCACCACTGCTGCATCCAATGGATCCGTCAATTCCATGCACGATTCCTTTACGCCGCTGGGCGGATTGGTGCCCATGTGGCTGATGGAATTGGGCGAGGTTATCTTCGGCGGCGTGGGATCAGGCCTTTACGGCATGTTGATGTTTGTCATAGTGGCAGTGTTTATTGCCGGACTCATGGTAGGTCGCACACCGGAATACCTGGGCAAGAAAATCGAAGCCTTTGAAATGAAAATGGCCACTATCTGCGTATTGGTTCCGCCAGCGCTGGTGTTGATGATGACGGCGATCGCCTGCGTTACGGTTATGGGCACCAGTGCCATTGAAAATCCTGGCGCCCATGGCTTTTCGGAAATTCTTTATTGGGCCAGTTCCGTGGGCAATAACAACGGCAGCGCCTTTGCCGGGTTGAGCACCAATACACCCTTCTACAATATTGCCGGCGGCATCGTCATGTGGATATCACGCTATTTTCTCATCATTCCCACCTTAGCCCTGGCCGGTGCGCTGGCCCGAAAAAAGCCGGTGCCCGTTTCCAGCGGAACGCTGCCCACGCATAACGCATTGTTTGCCGGCTGGCTGGTCGCCACCGTGGTGCTAATAGGCGCTTTGACTTTTCTGCCCGCCTTGGCTTTGGGGCCCATAGTGGAATACTTGCATCTGTGGCACTGATGCAAGTTTATTCGAAGAGATGTTAATTTATTTGGAGTTGCAAATATCATGACTGTAAAATCTACATCGCTATTCAACAGCGCCATAATTCGGAGCGCTATTGTCGAATCATTTAAAAAACTCGATCCGCGAATTCAGTTTCGCAATCCGGTGATGTTTGTCGTTTATATCGGCAGCATTTTAACCAGTGCCTTATTTTTCCAGGCATTGTTCGGGCATGGTGAAGCGGCACCCGGATTTATTCTGGCTATCAGTCTCTGGCTCTGGTTTACCGTATTATTTGCCAATTTTGCCGAAGCCATGGCCGAAGGCCGCGGCAAGGCGCAGGCGGATACCCTGCGCCGTGCCCGGCGGGATACCCTGGCTAAAAAACTTGCCGAGGCCCGGCGCGATGCGGCCGTTCAAAGCGTTTCCGCCACCACCCTGCGAAAAGGAGACATCATCATCGCTGAAGCCGGCGATCTCATAGCCGCCGATGGCGAAGTGCTCGAAGGCGTCGCTTCTGTCGATGAATCCGCCATTACGGGTGAATCCGCCCCGGTGATACGGGAATCCGGCGGCGATCGCTCCAGTGTTACCGGCGGCACGCGCGTACTTTCCGATTGGCTGATGATCCGCGTGGCGTGCAATCCGGGTGAAACATTTCTGGACCGTATGATTGCCATGGTCGAAGGGGCCAAACGCCAGAAAACGCCCAATGAAATTGCACTGAATATTCTTCTGGCCAAACTGACGATTATTTTTCTGCTCGCCACCGTCACACTGCTGCCATTTTCCATTTATGCCGTCAACGCCGCCGGCCACGGCACTCCTGTTACCCTTACAGTTCTGGCCGCACTGCTGGTATGCCTGATTCCCACCACCATCGGGGGTCTGTTGTCCGCTATTGGTATTGCCGGTATGGATCGTATGATTCAGAAAAATGTCATCGCCACCTCCGGCCGTGCCGTGGAAGCTGCCGGCAATGTGGATGTGCTGCTGCTGGATAAAACCGGAACCATCACGCTGGGCAACCGTCAGGCGGTCAATTTTATTCCCGCGCCGGGCGTAACGGCGGAACAACTGGCCGATGCGGCGCAATTGTCTTCTCTTGCGGATGAAACGCCCGAAGGCCGTAGTATTGTTGTACTCGCCAAGGATCGCTACAAATTGCGGGGGCGTGAACTAAGCTCCATGAACGCGCACTTTATCCCATTTTCCGCCCAAACGCGCATGAGCGGTGTCGATTTTGACGGGCGGACAATTCGAAAAGGTGCCGCCGAAGCCATTGCCGCCTATATTACCGAACTCGGTGGTAAATTTGAGGCATCGGTGCAAGCCGCTGTAGATAAAATATCCCGCCACGGTGGAACGCCGCTGGTGGTGGCGGATGGCCCCAATGTTTCGGGTGTTATTGAACTAAAAGATATTCTCAAAGGTGGAATTAAAGAGCGCTTTGCGGAATTGCGCCGCATGGGCATTAAAACTGTGATGATCACGGGTGATAATCCTCTTACCGCCGCCGCCATCGCCGCCGAAGCGGGCGTGGACGATTTTCTTGCCCAGGCCACACCGGAAACCAAACTCCAACTGATTCGAGAATATCAGCAGGGCGGGCGGCTTGTAGCGATGACCGGTGACGGCACCAATGATGCACCCGCGTTAGCCCAGGCGGATGTGGCCGTCGCCATGAACTCCGGCACCCAGGCGGCTAAAGAAGCCGGGAACATGGTCGATCTGGATTCCAACCCGACCAAACTCATTGAAGTCATTGAAACCGGCAAGCAGTTGTTGATGACGCGCGGGTCCCTGACCACCTTTTCCATTGCCAATGACGTGAGTAAATATTTTGCCATTATTCCGGCGATATTTGCGGGCATTTACCCCGCCATGGAGCGGCTGAATATCATGCACCTGGCTACACCGGCCAGCGCCATCATGTCCGCAGTCATTTTTAATGCGCTGATTATCATCATACTGATTCCGCTGGCACTGCGCGGTGTGAAATATCGTCCCATGCCTGCCGGCAAACTGCTTTTGCGGAATATTCTGCTTTATGGTGTCGGTGGCCTGATTGTGCCGTTCATCGGAATCAAACTCATTAACATGGCTCTGGTGACCATGCACCTGGCGTAATTTCTATTTGTTGAAAGGAAAATTCTATATGTGGTCTCAATGTCGTCCCGCCATTGTAATATTGGTCATATTATCCGCAGTCACCGGTCTGGCGTATCCATTGCTTGTTACCGGAATTGCCGCTGTGGTTTTCCCATGGCAAACTAATGGCAGTGTTTTGAAAAATAGTGCCGGAAAGCCGGTCGGATCACGCCTTATCGGACAATATTTTTCGGAGCCTAAGTATTTCTGGCCTCGGCCATCGGCCACATCGCCCGTACCCTATACCTCTTACAACGGCCCGCTGGAGGGCTGCGGATCAGGCTCTAATCTGGGGCCTACCAATCCTGCTCTTTTCGCTGCGGTACAACGCCGGGCAGCACGGCTCAAGGCCGCTGATCCTTCTGAAAAAGGATCAGTCCCTGTGGATTTGGTAACGTCCTCCGCCAGCGGTTTGGACCCGGACATCAGTCCGGCGGCGGCCTTTTATCAGGTTCAGCGCGTGGCCAAAGCACGGGGGTTGCCAGTAGCGGAAGTCAAAACTCTGGTAAAGCATTTCATCCGTGGGCGGGATTTCGGTATTCTCGGTGCACCAAGAGTCAATGTGCTGGAGCTTAATCTGGCGTTGAATCGGTTATCATTGAATGATAAATCAAAAGACTGATGGTGGAGAAGTATGGAAGAATCGCAGCGCCCCAATCCGGATGAACTGCTCCGACAGGTGACCAAACAGGAAGAAGCTCTGCGCCGTGGCAAGCTGAAAATATTTTTCGGGGCCGCCGCAGGCGTGGGAAAAACTTATGCCATGCTGGAAGATGCGCAACAGCGGGCTATTGACGGCGTGCGGGTCCTGGTCG
>JAJYZY010000046.1 GCA_021799715.1 Planctomycetota bacterium
CGCTGCGCTCGCCGCCCCTACGCTGCGCGGGCTTGACTTCGCCCCAAGGGGTGACACTTCTATTGAAACGAGTACCCGTGACATTTCTATTGAAACAGTACAGGTGCATTTGGCGGATCGGTCAATTCTGTGTAAACTACCGAACGTTATAGTTGCTGTGAGGAAAATATTATGACACAAACACTGGCCGCTACCGCTAACGTTTCCATTGATTCACTGAAATCTTTGGCTGCCCAACTGCGCATAGATTCCATCCGCTGCACCACCGCCGCGGGTTCGGGCCATCCGACTTCATCAATGTCCGCTGCCGATCTCATGGCGGTGTTGATGGTGGAACACCTGCGTTATGACTGGAATATGCCGCATTGCCCGAACAATGATCGACTGATTTTTTCCAAGGGCCATGCGTGCCCGTTGCTGTATTCCATGTACAAAGCGGCCGGTGTGATCAGTGATGCGGAATTGCTGCGTTTGCGCAAAATTGACAGCAATTTGCAGGGGCATCCCAATCCGCATGTATTAAAATGGGTGGATGTAGCCACCGGATCGCTGGGGCAGGGAATTGCCAACGGTGTAGGCATGGCGTTGAATGGCAAATATGTTGATAAGCTGCCGTATCGCGTATGGGTACTTCTGGGTGACAGCGAAATGGCGGAAGGATCAGTGTGGGAAGCGTTTGATAAAGCCTCTTACTACAAACTCAACAATCTCATTGCCGTCGTTGATATGAACCGTCTGGGCCAGCGCGGTGAAACCGATCTGGGTTGGAACAGCGCGGAATATGCGGCCCGCGCGCGGGCGTTTGGCTGGCACGCCATTGAACTCAATGGCCATGACATTCCCGCGATTCAAGCCGCCTACAAGGAAGCCCTGGCGCAAACCGACAAGCCCACGTGTCTGATTGCCAAAACGGAAAAAGGAGAGGGTGTCTCCTTCCTGGCCAACAAAGACGGCTGGCACGGCAAAGCACTTTCCGCCGATGAAGAGAAAAAAGCCCTGTCGGAATTGGGACAGCCCACAAATTTGGTATTCAATGTTGCGAAACCCGCGGATACCAAGCCCGCCCGCGATGGCCAGTCCATGCCCCTTAAACTTCCAAGTTATCCCCTGGGCAGCAAAGAAGCGGCCCGCAAAGCGTATGGCGATGCCATAGCTGCCATCGGCAATCATGATCTGGATGTTGTTGTCGTGGATGCGGAAGTATCCAACTCAACGCATGCCGATGAATTCAAAAAAGCCCATCCGCACCGGTTCTTTGAAATGTTCATCTCCGAACAACTTATGGTATCGGTGGCCACGGGTTTCGGCGTGTTGGGTAAAAAAGCGTTTGCCTCAACCTTTGCCGCGTTTTTCACCCGTGCGTTTGATCAAATCCGCATGGGGGCCATCTCCAATTCAACCATCCGGCTTGTGGGTTCACATGCCGGCGTAAGCATCGGGCAGGACGGCCCCTCGCAAATGGCTCTGGAAGATTTAGCCATGATGCGGGCGGTTTTTGAAAGCACCGTGTTGTACCCCAGTGATGCCAATCAAACCGCAAAACTCACAGCTTTAATGTGCAAACAATCCGGCATTTCCTACATGCGCACCACGCGCGAAAAATTGCCGGTGATATATTCTCCGGATGAAGAATTCAAAATCGGCTCCAGCCGCGTGGTCCGAAAATCTTCCCAGGATAAGTTAACCATCGTCGCCGCGGGCATTACCCTTCATGAATCCATTAAAGCCTGTGATGCTTTGGCTAAAGACGGTATCAACGCGCGTCTGATTGATCTTTACTCGGTCAAGCCGGTGGATGTGCAGACACTCCATCAGGCTGCCGATGAAGCCGGCAATAAAATCATTGTGGTGGAAGATCACTGGATTGAAGGCGGCTTGGGAGACGCCGTACTGGAAGCATTTGCCCAGTCCCGCGCATCACACCCCACGGTTGTCAAGCTGGCGGTGCGGCACATGCCCGGATCGGGCACGCCCGCTGAACTGCTTGCCGCCGCGGGCATTGATGCCGCCGCCATTATTGCCGCGGCTAAGAAACTCGTATGATGTGCCCTTTTTTAGCGGTATCAGCGGATCATGTGCCCGGAATATGAACTGTTATATTCAACTCCGGACAGCCTGGCCTGAGCCGGCTATTTTACCGGTTGACATTCCGATCAGGTTGGTCACGTCCCACGCCGATCGTGATGCAGCATTTTGCGCATCGCGTAGCGAACCAGTATAACAACAGCCACAGCGCCAAGAACGGCGGTAAATGGCCCGATATGCGGCCTTGCGGTCCAGCCGGCGGCCAGGCCGGCCGCGAGTTCCAGGATGCTGATAATGCCAAATTCCGCCAAACGGCGGCGCATGGAAAGATAAGCTTTTTGCGTGCGGACATAGCGGATAAAAAATAGCAGTGTCACGACAATCATGGCGATTAATCCAACGGCCAACGCCGGAAGAAAGGCCAGCCCGCCGACCGCCGACGATAATACATATATTCCGATGCACGCCGCCGCCGAGCAGCAGGCGGCAATTAAAAATTTTATGCGGGGAGAAGCTTTGGGAAACTTGTAATCATAAAGCCGGGATAAATGCTCCAGATATCGGAACTGTTCCTTCAAGCTTAATTTGCTCTCGCCGTGCAATCTGTTGCGAAACACAATCGGAACTTCCACAATTTTACCCACGCGGCATTTGACCATCAGTTCCAGGGCGATTTTATAGCCAATGGGATTCAGTGTATCCGCGGAGCGGTAAACGCTGCGCGGCAAAGCAAAAAAACCCGCCATGGGATCCCGCACGGAGCCGGTAAATGGGCGGCTTAAAATTGTGGCCACGGCACTGTTGATCCAGCGGAAGCGGCCCCAGTCCTCGGTTTTCCCGCCGGCCACATAACGGGACCCGATGGTGAAATCAGCCGCATTATTCAACAGCGGATCAATCAGGGCGGGAATGGATTCCGGCGGGTGGCTTAAGTCCGCATCCATGACCAGCAGGTAGTCATATTGCGCCATGGCCAGACCGGCGAGAACTGCCGATGACAGGCCGCGGTCATTTTCCCTGATCAAATATCGCACCTGCGGCCACTGCTTGACCAACCCGTCAAGCACAGCACGGGTTGAATCCGGCGAATTGTCGTCAACAACTATTATTTCCCAATTCCATCCGCGGGCATCCAGCGCGGCGGCGGCCTGCGGAATAAGCCGCGGCAGATTTTCCGCTTCGCGGTATGTCGGTACAACGACGCTTACGCCAACTTCCGGCATATACACTCCATGCGGTGCGATGTGGTATTAACGGGCGATCAATCATGTCACTGACGGATCAATCGCGGAAAAGATCGGGCAATACCTTCCGTGTTTCATCGCGCAGAAAATTCAGAATCTGCTGTGGTGTTTCAAAACTCAATACGCGCCGGGCCACCCGTTGGGCGTCCCTGGAATCAATGCTGCGGATCATTTGCTTGATCTGGGGAATATTGTGCGGCGTAATGGAAAAATTACGCAGCCCCAGGCCCACCAGCAGCAGGGTAAATTCCGGGTCTCCGCCCATTTCGCCGCACAGGCTCACGGTCGTCTCGGCGCGTTTGGCCGCCCGCATCACATTCTGGATCAGTTTGATAACCGCGGGATGTGCGGCGGTAAACAGGGAGGCCACGCGCTGATTGCCGCGATCCACCGCCAGGGTGTATTGAATAAGGTCATTGCTGCCGATGGAAAGAAAATCCGATTCATCGACATAGCTGTGGGGCAGCAGCGCCGCCGAAGGCACCTCCACCATCATGCCCACGCGGATGTGGCGGTTGTATGTGATGTTATGCTCATCCAGATCATCCATCACTTCGTTTAAAACAAACCTGGCCTGCCGCAGTTCGCGCGGGGTGGAGATCATCGGAAACATCAGGCTCACATCGCCCAGCACGCTGGCACGCAGGATCGCCCGCAACTGCGTTTTGAACATTTCAATATTCTGCAGGCACAAACGAATGGATCGACACCCCAGAAATGGATTGGCCTCCGGAGACTGATCCAGAAACGGCGAATATTTATCCGCGCCCAGATCCAGCGTGCGGATGATAATGGGCCGGTTTCCCAAGCGGCGGATCGTCTCCGCATACGCCGCGTAATGATCATCTTCCGTCGGTTCGCGTTCCGCCGCCAGATACAGAAATTCAGTGCGGTATAAGCCGATGCCCACCGCGCCTTTTTCCAGGGCGTTTTCCACTTCATGGGGAAATTCAATATTTCCCATGAGCTTAATATCCACGCCATCGAGTGTTTTGGCGGGCAAATTGCGGATGCCCTCAAGCTTGGATTCGTGGCTCTGCACCCGCTTTTCGTATCGTTTATGTTCCTCTATTGTCACATCGTCAGGATTGACAATCACCACGCCGCTATAACCATTTACCACCACCAAATCGCCGGATACGGTTTCATGCGTGATGTTTTCCAGGCCCACCACCGCCGGTATTCCCATGGAATTGGCGATAATGGCCGTGTGGCTGGTTTGACCACCGGCTTCGATGGCCAGACCTTTAACCAACTTGCGGTCCAAAGCGGCGGTCTGTGAAGGGGTCAAATCTTTGGCGACAATAATCACCGGTCCGTCAAGGTCCGTCAGACGGATGCGATCATTACCGGCCAGTTTATGCAGCAACCGCCGTTCAATGTCATAGATATCCTTGATGCGCTCGCGGAAATATTTATCCGGATGTTCCAGAAAATGCTTGCCATATTCCCGCAGCGCTTTGTGCACGGTGTATTCGGCGGTGTAACGATGTTCCTCAATTCCGTTGATGAAGGCTTTCAGCAGTTCCGGGTCATTAAGCAGTCCGAGATGAAAGTAGAAAATGGCCCCGGTTTCTTTGCCCAAATTTCGCGTGGTGGTATCCCGCAATTCGCGGATGTCATCGCTGCTTAAGCTGATGGCTGTCCGCAGCCGTTGCTTCTCAGTATCCGTTTCAGCGATCTTGATTGATCGCCTGCCTATGCGGATTTCATCTTCCGTCAGGAGAAATGCCGGGCATATCACCACGCCGGAAGATACACCGATGCCTTTGATTATTTCCATGACCTGCTTCACCGGCTGCGAGGTCCGCCGCGTCGTTGCACTTGCCAACGCGCAGGGGGCTTCGGAGCTATGCAGCGCCTGTTAGAACGCTAATTATACCGCTTCCCAACCAGTTGGGCGTTTGCGGCTAAAATCTCAGGTGATAACAATAACGCCCTTTAAAGAGTTTATCCAGTGCCCCGATTGGATCGCGCCGGTGCCCTGAAATGCCTCCGGACTGCGTTTAAACCGCCCGTTTATGCCGCTATTTTCAAATTTCGACCCGTGCCGGTGTGCCTCGGCAATCCGGATTCCTGATTTCCAGAGTTTGCATGGCGGACTGAACGTGTATAATTAGCTCTACATCGCAGGTTGCGATGGTTTTACCCGGAAGTTGGAGATTCCCCTCATGGGCGGTATTGAGTCGGATTCCCCAGAGCGTCAAAAAAAAAGTATGTCCCGAAGTGTATCGCTGCCCTGTCTGAATCAGCAGCCGCTGCCCCTTGATGGCCTGCGACAAGTGCTTGGTGACTATGAGAAAAAGGAAAAGTGCGGCGTATTTGGCGTGGCCGGACCGCGCGATGCCGTCGAACGCTGCTACTACGGGTTATATGCCCTGCAACATCGTGGACAGGAATCCGCGGGTATTGCCACCACCGACGGCCAGGCTATAGCCGCCCATACCGGCCTGGGTCTGGTCGCTGATGTTTTCAATAAAGGCGTGCTGCGGGAACTCAATGGCATCGCCGCCATCGGCCATGTGCGCTATTCCACCGCCGGGTCAAACCGCAAATGCAATGCCCAGCCGCTGCTGGAGGAATACAGTGAAGGCCAGGTGGCCGTTGCGCACAACGGAAATTTAATCAATGCCGCGCGCTTGCGGGCGGAATATCAGAAATATGGCCATATTTTTTATTCCACCAGCGATACGGAAATCGTCATTCACATGCTGGCCAAACCCACCCATCAGGAAAAAAGCGATCCGCTGGCGCATGTCCTGCGGCATTTACAGGGCGCTTTCAGTTTTCTGTTTTTATTCAAAGACCGTATTGAGGCGTGTCGTGATCCATGGGGCTTCCGTCCGCTGGTGATCGGTAAAACCCGCGACGGCTTTTATTGCGTAGCCTCGGAAACCTGCGCGTTGGCCAGCATTCAGGCCACGTTTATCCGTGAAGTGCACCCCGGTGAAATTATCACCATCGACATTGGCGGTACTCAACTCACCAGCCGCTACTTCATTGAAACCCCCGAAACCCCGGCCCATTGCGCCTTTGAACACGTTTATTTCGCCAGTCCCTCCAGCACGATTTTTGGTGATACGGTTCTAACCGTGCGCCAGAAGATGGGCCGGCAATTGGCCATTGAAGCCCCGGTTGACGCTGATATTGTCATACCGATTCCCGACAGCGGGCGCTCGGCGGCGCTGGGTTACAGCAAGCAGAGCGGCATTGCGTTTGAAGAGGGAATTGTGCCCAACCGGTACGTGGGGCGTTCATTTATCCAGCCATCCCAACAGATGCGCGATCTAGCGGTCCAGATGAAATTAATTGTGATTCCCGAAGTTGTCCGGGGCAAGCGTGTTGTGGTGGTGGAAGATTCGATTGTCCGCGGGACAACCACACGCGGAAAAATTCTGGCTCTGCGGCGGGCCGGGGCAAGGGAGATACACATGCGGGTAAGCTGCCCGCCGATTCGCCATCCCTGTTTCTATGGCATTGATTTTCCCACGCCCACCGAATTAATCGCCAATGGGCGAACCGTGGAACAAATCCGTGATTTTATTGAAGTGGATTCTCTGCATTATCTGTCGCTTGATGGCATGTTGTCCTGCCTGGGGCAGCCGGAAACGCACTATTGCACGGCCTGCTGGTCCGGGCGCTATCCCATTCCGGTTGATAACACCGTCAGCAAATTCGGCTTGGAACGCCATCAGATGAAAATGTTTGAGTAGACGGGTTGTTACGCGGTACGTATGGCCATTGCCCGGCCTGTGAGGTGAGGTACTCCCTGTAAGCTGGACGCGAAACAGGCCTTGCTGAAAGAGAGTCTTCTTCCTGCAATCCCGACCGCCATCGGGACTCATACAACAGCGCCGCTAACGCCGGCGACAAATGGTCCAAACCTTGGCCGGAAGATTCCTCAAACGCCATCGCGGAATATTCAAAGAGATGTTTTTTCCACGCGGCAATCCGCGACGGATGAACCTGGTATAGCCCCTCCAACTCCTCGATGGTCCACTGTCCCTTCACCGCCTCCATCGCCAGCTTCGCTTTGAACTGTGCTGTAAACCGCTCCCGATACTCATCGGGACTTCGCTGACATAACACTACTCCAAAAAGCCGGGTCAAAAGCTACCGTAGCATCGCGCCCAGTTTTTGGGGAGTATTACACCCGCCGCCAGACCGAAAACACCGATCAAGACGGAATCAACTGCCCAATTCTGAATCTACTGGTCGAGGGAGGCAACGGGGACGACGGGGCTCGAACCCGCAACCACCGGATCGACAATCCGGTGCTCTAACCAATTGAGCTACGTCCCCTGGAACTTCCAGAGTCCAGTATGTTACGGACAAGCGCACCAGACTGTCAAGGAACGCCGCTAAATAAAAGCAGATTCACTGAATCGTTTGTGCCCGCCGGACTTGCGCAAGTGTGTTTCCAGCAAGGCACCCAACAGCGCTTCACCCGCTGTTCTCCGGGCGGTGACAACCACATGATGGCATTATGCCGAAAACAAACTTTAAACCACAGATTACCGTGCTGGTGAACTGCACGGTGGAACGGAACCGGTCAGCGATTATGGAGGAAATCAAAAGAACACGGGCTGGTCTTTCAACCAGCCCGTTTGCCTGTGGTTCTTTAGCGTAATCCACCACGTTACATGGCAGGATCATGCGCTCATCGTTGGCGAAAACACTTCGCCGTTAAATTAAGGCCGCATAACAATTAAGTCATACGGCAACCAAGCGCCCAAATAAAGCAGCGCTCGGAGAAAGTGATCGTTTCAGCGACCACTCTTCTGCGCTTGGAAACAGTCACGGCAATAAACCGGACGATTCCCTGATGGTTTGAAAGGGACTTCCGTCGGCTGTCCGCAGGACGCGCAGGTCGCTGGGAACATTTGACGGGGACCGGAGGAAAAGCCACCGCGGCCACCGCCGCCGCCACCACCGGATCGAGAAGAGAAACTACGACTTCCACCACGACCGCCCGAATCGCCTTGTTGGGCTTTCCGTGCATCGCGGCAGGTTTTGCAGCGTTTGGGTTCATTTGTAAATCCACGTTCGGCGAACCGCTGTTGTTCATCCGCAGTGAACGTGAATTCCGCGCCACAATCGACGCATGCGATAACTTTGTCTTCATAGGACATACGAGTGCTCCCTGGGTATACCAGAAATGAGGGAATTGAGAGAAAAGCGATGGGCGGTGCGGGAATGGCTTCGGCCAACCTCGAACTCGGGCGCTACTGCCCACAGGCGAAAGGAATAATAGCATATCAATTTGGAAAAGCAAGTTAATTCTTTTATTTTTTTAATAAACGTTTTTTTCCACCGTTGGCCTGCCAGCCGTGGCCTTCATTTCAATCCGTTCTTTATTCGTATAAGTAAAAAGCATGATTGCAGCAACTCTCGCCCATCACCGTATGTTTAATCAACCGGATCAGCATGGGTATATCACCGATATTCCGATACTATTTCCCGCCCGGATTTACCGTTGTCACGATATACAGATCGCAATCCGCCTTTGCCGCCACACAGCGGATGTCTTGAACATCAACCCCAACCGGCGTAGAGTACCACCTTAAGGAATCGTTTTGGCGATCTGAATTTTGGATACGGAAAGCTCATGCAATTAAAAGACATACTCAAGCGGGAAAACATCAAAGCGCCTCTGGCCGCGAAAGATAAAAAGGACGCCATTAAGGAACTTGTTGAATTGCTGGCTCTCAATAAAGATGTTAAAAATCCGGACCTCGTTCTGGCCAGCGTGCTGGAACGGGAGTCCATCCGTACCACCGGCGTGGGTTATGGATTGGCCATACCGCACAGCAAGTGCGGCGGCGTGAACAAGCTTACCATTGCCATCGGAAAGCCCGAACAGCCGCTGGATTTTCAATCCCTTGACGGCCAACCTGTTTACCTCATTATTCTTCTGGTAAGCCCGCCGGAACAAACCGGTGCCCATATCCAGAGTCTGGCAAGCATCAGTCGGCTTATGACCATCGATGCCTTCCGATCAAAACTGAAAGCCGCTAAAACCGCCGACGATATTTTTGAGGCCATCTCGGCCCAGGAAAAAGCCATGGTGCCTGAAGCGTGATGGCGCGGCTGTCCAACGAGAAATCCTTGGCGAATCGACTTTCAGCCATGCGCCGCCCGCCCCGTTGCTCGCCAGGCGAGGATCAGGTGGCCTTCTTTTTCAATGCTTTTGCTTGCAACGCATGCAATTCATGAATGCCTTTTACCGCCAGTTTCAGCATGGAGTTGAACTGACGGGGAGTAAATGACGCATGTTCACCCGTGGCCTGAAGTTCCACAAATGTGCCATCTTCTAACATGGCGACATTCATATCCACATCGGCGGTGGAATCCTCTTGATAATCCAAATCCAGAACGGGTTTGCCCCGGACTATTCCCACGCTGATCGCCGCCACCTGCCCGTTGACCGGATTTTCGGCAAGGATGGAATCTTTCATGGCTTTTCGCGCCGCGTCGCACAGCGCTACATACGCTCCGGTTATCGCCGCCGTTCGCGTTCCGCCATCCGCCTGTATGACATCGCAATCCAGCCACAGCGTATTTTCGCCAAGCTTTGACATGTCGATGACACGGCGCAGCACGCGGCCGATAAGGCGTTGAATTTCAACACTACGTCCATCGGGCTTGCCGCTGTCGCGTTTTTTGCGTGTATTGGTGGAGGACGGGAGCATGGAATATTCAGCCGTAAGCCAACCTTGTCCTTTACCGGCCAACCATGGCGGCACGCCTTTCTCAATCATCGCGGTGCAAAGTACCCGCGTATTGCCAAAACTTATCAGTACCGAACCGCCGGCATGTCGGGTGAAATGCCGCTGAATACCGACATTTCGGAGTTGATCCGCCTTTCGTGAGTCCGCTCGCATAAAGTCCTTTCAAATGTGCCGCATGGCGCACCCACGGGCGGGGGATTATCCCAATGTATCAACCGAGTTGTCCATGACGTTACCGACCCTGCTGATTGTAATAAGAAGCGGGGTGCCACCGATCGATCGCATGAGGCCGGCGCAGTGGTGTAGATCGGAGATAAATCCGATCCATGCGACCAGAAGGTCGGCTCTGGATCGCAATGAATCCGCGGGTACCGGATTGCTGATCGAATCGGCTTGCAGGCGTTCGAGAAAATCGGGGGTTGCGGCCAACCGGTAGTACGTCGTGTCGCCGTCCGCAGTGGACCACGGTTTATGATCCAAATTGGAAAAGCGTGTCTGCCGGGAAACCTCGAATTCCGGCAGGGCACCGCCATGCAAGTCATAATTGGATATTTTGTAAGAAACCGGCATGGGCCGGCCCCCCCTTGATTCGTACCCGCTGACGCGGAAACCTAATTCCGGCGCTCCCGCGGCACCGTGAAGCTTTTGAACCGTGCTTCGCAGGGTGTACGCGGCTTTCTCCAGAGACGCGATGTGCCCATGCCGGGTGATGAAATCTTCCATCCAGAGGTCTGTGGGAGTATGCCCAATTTTTCCGATTCCCCATGTGGCCACCATCCCGGGCAAATTCAAAAAGCGCTGCAGCTTTTTCATCCCGAAAGATACCCGCAATTTACGTCCGCTTTCGGTGTCAGCTTCAATCGATTCCGCCGTATCCGCCGCCATGACAACGCCGTGATTGGAAATATCTGTCAAAATCAGGGTCATGCGCGCACAGGACTCCGGAAGGTCTTCCAGCCGCCGGCTATTTCGCGCACTTGTTTATCTGCGGCCAGTTCGACCTCCCGCACGTAGTCCGTGCCGAAACAGGTTTGCATATCAAACCGCGCGTCCAGCGGCACTTCCACCTTGACTGTGGCCAACACACGGCCGGCGGGATTAATAGCGTGCGCTGTATAGGTGTGGCCGGAGCTTCCTTTGAGCCACTGCCCGCGGACTTTGATCTTTTTGCTTACCATAACGGCCCGTCCTTTTAGTCTATCCCCAGATTATAACACAATCGTCCGTCAATACAGCCATGACGCATTTTCACGCCATGGAACGAGTTTTGCCCGTTTGGCCTACCCGTCGCTCCGAGGCTGATCACCGGAAATAATTGTCGCTTACAGCGTTCGCAAATGAAAGCCGCCGTCAACATCAATCACCTGCCCGGTTGAAAACGGCAGCAGTCCATCGGCAATTGCGAGAACCGCTTTGGCGACATCGGTGGGTTGTCCCCAGCGGCGGATTGGTGTCAGCCCGTTGGCGATCAGGGAGTCATATTTTTCTTTCACACCGGCGGTCATGTCCGTGGCGATGATCCCCGGTCGAATTTCAAATACCCCGATATTCAATTCCGCCAGCCGGGCCGCAAAAAGTTTGGTCATCATGGCCAGGCCGGCCTTGGCCACGCAATAATCGCCGCGATTAACGCTCGCGGTGTACGCACTGATGCTGGAAATGGTGACGACATTGCCCGCTCTTCCATCGGCCCCGACGGGGTTTGATTTCATCGCATTGGCGGCCAGTTGCGACAGAAAATACGGCCCCTTCAAATTCACGTTGATCAGTCTATCAAAGCTTGCTTCCGTGGCTTCAAGAATATCCATGCGCTGGTCGGGAGCAATGCCTGCGTTGTTCACCAGCAGATCCAGTCTGCCGAAATGTTCCACTGTTTCTGTAATCAATAATTGCCGATCCAGACTGCTGCCGATATCGGCGCGTATGCCATGCGCCCGCCCGCCGCGTCCGTTGATCTGCTCGACCGTTTCTTGTGCCGCTGCCTGGCTTGAGGCGTAGTTTACCACCACATTCCAGCCCGCCGATCCCAAAGCCGTCGCAATGGCCTTTCCTATTCCGCGTGATCCGCCGGTAACCAATGCTGTGCGGTTTTCAGGTGTCATAACGTCAAAGTACTCCGCGTGATGCGATCTCTTTATGCCTGGGGTTTGTTTTTTAATTCTTCCAGCGTCGCTTCCACTTCACGCAGTCGTTTTACAAAATCCGGAAGTTGCATGAAATGCAGATACACCCTTCGCGCATGTTTTAAATCCATGGAAGGCGTGCCGCCGATATCTTTATTTGGTTCAATATCCTGGGCAATGCCGGATTGTGCCGCCGCCCGCACCATATCTCCAATGTGTAAATGCCCGGCCACGCCAACTTGTCCGGCCAGCACCACATGGTGCCCCGTGCTTGCCGAACCGGCAATGCCCACCTGGCTGACAAGCAAGTTGTGCTCCCCGATCCGGCAGTTATGGCCGATAACAACACTGTTTCCAAGCTTCGTGCCGGCGCGGATCAGCGTGCTTTCCATCGCCGCACGCTCGATAACTGTATTGCTGCCAACCTCCACGTCATCTTCCAGTACGACATTGCCGATCTGCGGAATTTTGTTATGAATGCCTTTGTGCGTGGCAAAACCATAACCATCGCAACCCACTACCGCGCCGGATTGTAAAATAACCCGATCTCCCAGCACACATTGATCGTAAATGACCGCCGACGGATAAATAATGCAATCGCGCCCGATCCGGGTTCCCGGCATAATGGTCACATGTGGATATATGTTCGTGTTGTCCCCGATTTCAGCATGTTCCCCGATTACCGCGAAGGGGTGGATATTAACCCCTTTTCCAATGCGGGCTGATTTGGCCACCACCGCCAGCGGCGATATGCCGATCTGCGGATGGTTTCGAAAGCCGTGCAGCAAAACCAGTATCTGCCGAAAGCTGTAATAGGGGTCCTCCGTCTGAATCAGCGCCGGTTCCCAGGTATCCGCGCGCTGTGTGGATGATGTATCTTTTCCCACTACCACGCAGCCGGCCCGCGTGGTATTCAATAGACCGGCATATTTATGATTGGATAGAAAACTTATGTCTTCATTACCCGCGGAGGATAAGCCATTGCAGCGGGCAATGCGGCGGGTTTTGTCGCCAATGACGGTTCCGCCAACATGGTCGGCTAATTCTTCAACGGTACGGGAAAGCGTGTTAGCGTCTGTCATCATCCATTCCTGTTTTCCAAGAGTTGCAGAGCCTACGGCCAAGACAACCAGATTGTCAAACCCGCCGCGCGACAATTGTCGGCATACGCGCCGCAATTGCAAAATATCCGCCGTTTAACGTCGGACTTGCCTCGTAACGTACCGCGCGAAGGATTATATACTCCACACGGCCATCGACCGGACATGCTGATCCCGTATTATTGCCGCGAAATCAGAACATATCCACGCTTTTCATTTTTCAGTGACGTTTCACCAGGAGCCGCACGGGGCATTTATGTGAAGATACTGGAGACGAGGGGAATCGAACCCCCATCTGCGCATTGCGAACGCGCCGTCCTCCCATTGAACGACGTCCCCGGTACTGACTCTAAATTAACGGATGCGCGCATTTTAAGCAACTGTGTCGCCGTCTTTGCGCCGGCGGTCCATGGCCAGATAGTCCGTAAGTATTTGGGCCGCCGCAATCGCGTCTATACGCCGCCGCTTTTGCATGCGAGTGTACTGCCCGGCAATGCGCGATTCCGCCTCATACGTGCTAAGTCGCTCATCCACGCGCACAATCTTTTTACCGGTGGCCGCTTCGAGAAGCGCAACGATTTTCTCCGTGAGTTTAACGCGCGGGCCCGCGGTGCCATCCATATTCAACGGCAATCCGCAAATTAGAATATCAATGCGTTCCTGCTCCACGATGCGCTTTATTTCCGCCACGAGTTGCATCTCTTTGAGATTTTCCAACACCTCAAACGGCGTCGCCAGGCGGGTATCGGTGTCGGCAATGGCCAGACCGGTCCGCTTATCCCCAAAATCAATGGCCATGATTCGCTGTGACATGCCGCATCCCCTGCGATTTGAATCGCCTCACGTGTATTGGTCCGGATATTGCTTTTGAATCCGGGCGACGAGTTCCTTGATCTGCTCGGTCTTGTTGGCCGGGCAAATCAGTGTGGCGTGGGGTGTGTGAATAATGACCATATCTCTTAGTCCGATCGTTGCCACCAGATGCTTGTTTTCCGAAACGGCCAGGACATCGGAAGATTCCAGCGATGCCAGTTCGCAGCCAATGGATCGATTTCCCGATGCGTCCGGCGGCATCGTCGCGGCCACCGAGTTCCAATTTCCCACATCCAGCCAATTCACCGGCATGGGCACCATGGCCACATGCGGTGCTTTTTCCATCACCGCGTAATCAATGCTGATTTTTGGCAGCGTGGGATAAATGTCACCCAATACACGGGTAAAGTCAGGTGTGCCCCATGCCGCGGCAATGGTTGTCACCCCAAGATAAGACTCCGGCAGTTGCAATTGCAATTGCTTCAGGATGGTCCGGGTTTTCCAGACAAACATGCCGCTGTTCCAGAAAAAATTGCCGGATTGCACATATTCCCTGGCCACCGCTTCCGCGGGTTTTTCCTTAAACGCGGTAACTTGAAATGCCGATACGTCCGGCCCCAGCGCTGCGCCTTGCTGCACATATCCATATCCCGTTGCGGGAAATGTCGGCTTAATACCGAACGTAACCAGATGTTCCGGATATTTTTCAACCGTTTCAAAGCCGGCACGCAGGCAATTCTGGAAAACGTCCAATGGTTCAATGATGTGATCCGCTGTGAGAACGGCCATCGATGAATCGGGATCAACGCGGGCCAGTACCGCCGCTGATAGTGCCACCGCGTTGGCGGTGTCACGACCCATGGGTTCACCAATAAGTTGTTTGGCCGGCAACATCGCCAGATCAGAGAGGACCTGATCCGCATAACCGGCCGAGGTGCACACATAAACGCCGGCAGGTTCAATAAGTCCGCGCAGGCGGCTTACAGCGATGGATAAAAGCGATTGACCCCCGATAAAGCGCAGCAATTGTTTGGGACGCAACCGTGTTGACATGGGCCAAAGCCGCGTTCCCGACCCACCCGCCATAATCACCGCAAAACGCATTTAAAAATCCTTCCTGTCAATTTGCCCGAGCCATGAGCCGCCCGTCGATACACTTTTTTCGCGAATCGGGCCGCGCATCATCCGCAGCTTTTCGCCGCCACAGGTTATAATCGATTTTGATCGGGGCATAAATCCTGATCCGGACGGATAAACGGGAATTTCCCATGGGCAGTTATTTTAGATTTGTTATCGCTGCTGTATTCATTGCCGCGTTTGGCGGCGTGGCGGCATTGCTTTCCGCGAAACCTCCGGGGGGCGCGGTTAATAATACTGTGCTGCTGGCGGCACCGAAAATCAACAAACAAAAGCATGAATTTACAATACCCGCGGCATTCTGGAATGAACATCTGACGGATTGGCTGGATGTGGCGATATGTGGCCGGCCCAGCAATTTTCTTCATGAAACGGTACTAAGCGTTCAGACCACCCGCCACATTCTCAAACGTGCCTTCCGCGCTATTGGTTACCATTCCGCGACGCGGTGGTCGCCGGATCTTGCGGATTTTGGTTTCATCCGCGGGCAGCCGGTGCTGATTCTGGTGCGGTTCAAATGGCACGGCAAGAGCCAGACATTTCTATTGGATGAATTAATCGAATTTCGCGCCTGGCATGTTTCCGTCGGCCCTTTCGGCTGGTTATATCTCGGAACACATGATCCATATCATGTCGCCGCGGCGGCGGGGCCGGTGCCAAAGGCAGGGCAGCGCGTTGATCCGGCGGATATCCTGGCTGATGATCCGCAGGCAGCCATGCAATTTCGCGGCATCCAGCACGCTTCGCAATCACTGTTGGATTTTCCGCTCTGTTTTGATAATTGGATATACCCCAATATTCGTTATCATCGCAATTCTGCGGTGCTGTCAATGAACGTATTCAACAGCAATGGAAAAGTTCCAGCCACATTAACGGTTCGCCGCGTTTCCGAGGTGCAATATCTGCAAGCGGTTGAAAAATATTGGCACAATCCAGGCTTTGCCGCTTACGCGGCCGGACAATTGCCGGTGGCCCGCAGTATTGATTCCGCGCGGCGACGGTTGTGGCAACTGGTAAATGTGAAGCATCTGGGGTGGACCAATTGGCGTACGGAACGCTGTGTGGCGCAACTGCAAGCCGACTATGCCGGGCTTCAAGCGGCATGGGTCGCCTGGGATGTGGCCCACGCGCGGTTTCGCGCTGCGGATAATTTAACCGCCGCACAGGTGCGGGGGCAGGCAAAATTATTTTTGTCGCACCTGCGGCAAACCGCGGCTAGCGACCACCATCTGTGGTTGGCCACCAAGGCCTTTGACCAACTGCATAAACTGGATCAGAAACGCACGGCCTCCGATGCGGTGAAGATTCAACAATTGCGAGCGGAAGAACTCGCGGAGCGTTCGCGGGCGCTGCTGGATTCCAATGCACAAGACCTGCAATTCTGGCAGCGAAAGCTGCGCCGCCTGAAACCCGATGATCCGCGCAAAATCTGGGTTCGCGATGTCCATATGCAATATCAACTCGCGGAGGCACAGCAGGCCATGGGAACGTCCGGTTTAGCGTATGCCGCCGCAATGAAGGCCGGCAATTCAGAAAAGCCCCAACATCAGTATCTTGCCGCAATACTGCGAGTGGCATTGGCCAGGCAAAATGTGCAACTCGTCAATGTTGAATTCCATATAACCAATGATGAGGGTTTCGCCAGCGCCAAACATATTGCGGCGTTGAAATTACGGGAGCACGAAATTCAAAAACAGATTCAGCGGATCAAGTCGCAAATAAAAAGCATAAACAATTAATCTGCGGGGCACCGCCTCCGGCAAAATAAATTCAATTGCCTGGAAATTGTTTTTCAGATGGCGTGGTGGTGGGACAACAGTTCAATGCACGGCCATGAATTCGGTGCCGATGTTGCCGGCAATGATTCTCTTGCCGGGAGCCGGCATTTGGAACTTGCGCAAAAACAGTTTCGCCAGCGGTGGCAAATGAAACCACGGAGTGACCGTGTTAAAAGTCAAGTCAAAACGGGCAATTTTTCGGGTTGAGTTTTTTGTAAAAAC
>JAJYZY010000194.1 GCA_021799715.1 Planctomycetota bacterium
GAAGTTGTTCCGGCCGGAGCCATTGTGGAGCAGGGCGGACAGCAATTTACCATTAAGGTCAGCCGGCACGCCAATGAACGTTTCGTAAAACTCAAACCGGCCGCGGCGTTTCCGGGTATGCCGGGTATGCCGGGGCCTATGGGTCCGCCACCGCCGCAGTGATTTTGTAATAACATAATTGCCGTCCGGCCAAGGGCACGGAAGCGGCAAAGTCAGCAGGTTAAAAATCAGCAGATAACTGGAGATTTCATGTTTCAGAACGCAAAACACCGTTTGAAAAAACTTCTGGTCCCGGCGGCGTTGGCGCTGCTGGCGACGGCACCCAGCGCATGGGCCGTGCATCCGCAGAGCTGGAAATTCGCGGATGAAGCCGCGTACGCTTCGGGGCACTTTCACGGTGTCGTGGTCAACAATTATGGCAATTTGGCGTTAAGTCGGCACTTGAAAGCGTTGCTGCCGAAAACCGGTTTTGATTTTATTAATGCCATTGCGGTATCTTCCCATGGAGATATCTGGTTTGGTACCAGCCCCAAAGGCCAGGTGTACCGGATGGTTAACGGCAAGCCGGTAGCCCAGTATGCACCGCCCAAGGCGTCGGATCAGGTGTTGTCACTGGCCTTTGAGAAAGATGGAAAACTTCTGGTGGCCGCGTGCGGCAGCAAAGCGGAACTCGTTGAATTAACCCCGAACGCCGGCGGAAAAGTCACCGCTAAAACGATATTTCAAAATCCGGCGGTCAAATATATCTGGTCGATTTTGCCGCTGCCGGACGGCTCGATTATTCTGGCCACCGGTCCGCACGGCGAGGTGTGGGATATTTCAGCGGGCGGAAAAGCGAAACTCCTGTTGAAAACCGGCGTGCATAATGTCACAAGTCTGGCACGCGCAACTGACGGCTCAGTGCTGGCCGGGACGGATGGGCCGGGATTGGTGATTCGGATCAACCCGAAAACCGGCAAATCGTATGTGTTAATGTCGGCAAACCATGCGGAAATTTCCACGTTGGCGGTGGATGGGGATGGGGATATTTTTGCCGCTACGGCATCACCGCACCGGGCGAAGCTGGATGGCGGAGTATTTCAACCGGTGCTGCACCCCAATGGGCGGCCCGTTGCGGTTGGAAGCGGTATTCAACTGCCCGGCAAAAAGGGCAAGGCCGGGAAGAAGGCCCATGGTGCGGCCGTGGCGGGTGCGGCAAAACCGGTGGCGGAACACACACGCATACCCGGGCCATTTCCATCGGCGGGCGGCGATGATTCAGCCTCTACCGAACCAGCGGTGAAAAGTAATGTGGTCTATCAGATCAGCCCCAGTGGACAGCAGTGCGTATTACTCAAGGTGCCGGATATGGTGCTTTCGATGATTTATGTCAAGCATCATCTGATTCTGGGTCTGGGCGGCCATGGGCGGTTGCTATCGTATGATCCGTTCACGCAGACCGAGACTTTGCTGGAGCGGCTTAAGCAACAAGACCTGCTGAGCCTGGCGGAAACCACCAACGACCGATTACTCATTGGCACAGCTAATCAAGGGCAGATTTATCAATTAACCGCCCATACTCAGCTTACGGGTAATTATGTCAGCAAGGTGCTGGACGCCAAATTGCCGAGCAATTGGGGGGCAGCGCATATTGTCGCCAAAGTTCCGGCCGGTGCGGCGGTGGACATTCAGACGCGCAGCGGCAACGTTCGGGATGTGAAAACATCCGCGAAGTTCTGGAGCCGCTGGACCTCCTGGATACCGGCCAATAGTTATCGGAAAATTTCAAGCCCACCGGCGCGATTTTTGCAATTCCGCCTGAGGCTTAAACGCAGCGCCAAAGGGGCATCGCCGATTATTCGGTCCACCTGCATCAGCTACCAGCACATCAGCGTGCCGCCGGTGCTTAGCAGTGTGCAAACCCACTACCAGGCCAAGCCCGCGCACGCGGTACTGGTGAAATGGAAGGCCAATGATCCGGACGGCGATGCGCTGCAATACACGGTAAAATACCGGCAGAAGGGGATTCCCGTCTGGATACGCATTGCGAAGAATATTTCCGCGCATCATTACCTCTGGCAGCTTGCCGGCATTCCGGATGGCTATTATCGGGTTAAAGTTATTGCCTCGAATGCGCCGGATAACACTCCGAGCACCACGCAAAGTGTGGCCCGAGAATCCCGCCGCATTCTGGTGGACAACACGGCACCCAAGATTGCCGGCCTGAAATGGCGGCAGGCTGCGGATGGGAGCATTGTGGTAACCGGCGTGGCGTCGGATAAGCTTTCACCCATTACGGCGGTAAGCCTGCAGGTGGATTCTTCAAAGAACTGGCGTCCGGCGGCCGCTTCTGCTACTATCTTTGATTCTCCGCTGGAAGGGTTCCACGGTAGAACAGGTGTGCTAACCGGCGGGCCGCATCGAATTGTGGTAAAAGCGGTTGATGCCGCCGGGAACAAGGCGTACGCATCGGTGCTGGTAACGGTACATTGATGCGTTCAAGATAATATTTTGGAGTTGAGTCGTGCATTATCCGCATAAAGTCAGCAATCGTAAGCGCGTGCGTAAAATCGGCTTCCGCGCCAGGATGAGGACCAAAAAGGGTCGGCAATTGATGAATCGCAAACGCCGCACCGGTCGCAGTGTCAATGTGGTATGATCAGGCTCTATGAGCGATCATCCATCTACGCGCCGCCCCAATCGTCTGATTGATTCCCGCAGTCCGTATCTTTTGCAACATGCGTACAACCCCGTGGATTGGTATCCATGGAACATGGACGCATTGGCGTTATCCCGTGCGCGCGATGTGCCGATATTTCTATCCATTGGTTATTCGGCCTGCCACTGGTGCCATGTCATGGAGCGGGAGGTTTTTGAAAATACACAAATTGCCCAGTACATGAATGAACACTTTGTGAATATCAAGGTGGATCGGGAGCAACGCCCGGACCTTGATGAATTGTACATGCTGGCCACACAAATTATCACCGGATCCGGCGGTTGGCCCATGAGCGTATGGCTTACGCCCGACCTTAAAGCATTCTACGCGGGCACCTATTTCCCGCCGGAAGATCAATATGGCCGGCCCGGCTTTCCCTCGGTACTTTCCGCCATCAGTAAGGCCTGGGGCAATCAGCGCGAACAGGTGTTAGAACAGGCGAACCAGATTGCCCGCACCATTTCCGGACATCTGAACCGGAGCGGCAGCGCCGATGCGGCCGTGGATGTTCCGGCCTGGGTTATCGGCGCGTTGGAAGCGTGTAAAAGCCGCGTGGACTTGGCGCAAGGCGGATTTAGCGGTGCGCCGAAATTTCCTCCGCATCAAACGTTACTGTTATGGATTACTCTGCTGGAAAAGCAGGCGGCAGGCACATTGAACGCCGCGATCAAACTCTCCGATGATTTTTCCCGGCAGGTTCGTTCCTGGCTGACCATCACGCTGGACAATATGGCGGCAGGCGGAATTTATGATCAGATCGGCGGCGGATTTTCCCGCTACAGCACGGATGAACAGTGGCTGGTTCCACATTTTGAAAAAATGCTGTATGACAATGCGCAGTTGGCGCTGATTTACGCGCGGGCGGGCGTACTGCTGCGGCAAAATCATTACATAGATATCGCACGAGAAACATTGGATTTCTGGCTGCGTGACATGACGGCTCCCGACGGGCTGTTTTTCAGCAGTTTGGATGCGGATAGTGAAGGCGAAGAGGGAAAATTCTATGTGTGGG
>JAJYZY010000195.1 GCA_021799715.1 Planctomycetota bacterium
GATTAATGACCGCGACTCTGCGTATATTCACCCCCGGTTCATGGGGCACCAGCGGCCAGATCTGATTGGTGGGAATCAGGAATGCCACTTTCCGATGCTTTTTCCAGGCCTGTCGCATGAGCCGCAATTCTATGCCGTGAATTTGCGCCAGCGGTTTGACCTGCCAGCGGCCTGCGGCGGTTTTACGCCCCAGCAGATGGACGTAGAGGTCCGCCCGCGCCTGCTGGAAGGGAATGGGGCCGGAGTGATCCGTCACGTGGTTAAACTGCGCAAACGCCTGCGGTGAAAAAATTGATGCGGAATAAAGCCGGTATCCACCCATACTATTGAGATAATTACACATCTGCTCATCGGCAAATACCACGCTGCCCGGTTTCAGGCTTTCCCGCAGTTGCTGCCGGGCGGCCATGAGTTGGAGCTTCACATTTTTTGCGTTCAACAATTGCGGTGTGATGGTGTAGGCACTGTATCCAACACTGACCACGGTAAGAAAACCCACAATCAGCGCGCGGGCCATGGCGTTCGGGCCCGCCGCCCGGGCCAGCAGCCATAACGCCACCATAATCAGGGCCGGGAATATATCCAGAAAAAATCGCAAATACGCGGTCGTAAAATCATTGGCCGGTGCCCAGTAATAAAACAGGTAAACCGTGGCACTGGGAACCACCCATAGCGCAATAGCCAGTGCCAGCTTGCGACTGGTCCAGAATAATCGAATCAGCCCAGCCAGCGCCAAGGGGAAAAGCAGAAATAAACCAAGATTTTCCATCTGTTCCAGCGCGGTTTGCCAGTTGCCCTGGCGCGGCGGCATGCCTGCGGGGTTGCCGATGAAATAGCGCCAGGCAAAGCCGGTTTGCTCTTTACAGAACCAGTAACCTGTGCGCCAAGGTGCGCCAAAAGACGCCCAGTTAATCAGTGCCAGAATTGCCACCGGTACGGCAAACGCCAGGAGCACCATCAGCCCCTGCCGCCAGGAACGTCGGTGGTCTTTCACCGCCAAGGCTACCACCGCCAGCAACGGCAGGCACCAGAGAAATTCGGTATATCGAATACTGCAACAGAACCCCAGTGCCAGCCCCGCAACAATGCCGCGCCAAAGTCCGCCTTTGCGCCACCAACTTAATAGTGCCCAGAATCCCAACACCGTAAAGCCCAGGGCCGCACCATGGGAATTGGCATCATCGGCATAGGTCAATGTTACTGGATTTAACCCCAGCCAAATGACACCGATCAAAGCCATGAATGGATCCAAGAGGGATCGGAAAAGGAAATAGGCGAAAAATAGTGCCATGACCGTGCAAATCGGATCCACCAGATACATGGCCGATGGGCGATACAGGATGCGTGCAATCGCGCCGAGAAACCCCACGCCGGGCGGATATTTGGCAAAAATCTTGCCATCCGGCGTCAGTACCATCATGCGGCCCGCAAATTGCAGTGGATTGTGCGGTTTGAAGTAAAGCCGCCCGTGTTCACTTAAAAGCCGCGCTGTAACCATGTAGCCGTTCTGGTCCACGCCGGGATGCGCGGGTTCATAAAAGCTGTGCAGCATCAGCGTGTAAAGCACCAGAAAAATCGTCAACAACACCCCGGCGATGATCGATCGCCTAGCGTCCGCCGCATCAAGCGGAAAAATCCCTTGATGAGTGCAGCCCAGCGGTTGAATTTCAGTGACAGGCTTAGCAGCAGTCAACGTCATCGCTCCATGGATGAAGAACAAAGAACCTGATGCTATAACGTGCGACGGGGCCGAAGGTTGCGGTTCGCCCAACGCACAAATGGGTTGACGTAAGTAACGGTGCATCATTAACTTCGTGTTTTCATTTGCAACCCGAGCCAACCGGCCGCGGGTTTCCACCGCGCGGCTGCATGACGCCGGCGGAATTGTTTTTTCACTGATCCTGCAGCGGAGGCCTGCCCGGATTGATTACCACGCCCGCCGCGGTAAACGGCGTCGGCATTGTTGCATTCCAAAGCGCATAACGCTATTATCTGTCTATCCGGATGAAAGGATGAATACAAATGCACATTGCTGATATTCTGTCGCGTGACAATACCACCTTTTCCTTTGAGTTCTTTCCGCCCAAAAGCGATGCCGGGGCGCTGACGCTTTTTGAGCACATCACCCGCCTGGAATCGCTTAAACCCTCCTTTGTATCTGTAACCTATGGGGCGGGCGGATCCACACGTGACCGTACGCATGCCCTGGTGATGCGCATTAAACAGGAGACAACGCTGGATCCGGTGCCGCATTTAACATGTGTGTGCCATAAGCAGGCGGATATCACCAATATCCTTAATCGTTATGCCGCCGCAGCAGTAAGCAATATTCTGGCCTTGGGAGGCGATGCCCCGCGAGACCTGCTCGGTTATAACCGGGCCGATGATGATTTTCATCATGCCGCCGATCTGGTTTCGTTTATCAAAACATTTAATCAAAGCGGCTTGCACGGCGATAAACGCGGCTTTGGCATTGGCGTGGCGGGTTTTCCCGAAGGCCATCCGGCAACTCCCAACCGCCTGCAGGAAATGGATTATCTGAAAGCCAAAGTGGATGCCGGCGCGGATTATATTGTCACGCAATTGTTCTTTGACAACCATGATTTTTTTGATTTTCAGGAGCGCTGCGAACTGGCCGGCATTCACATTCCAATTATCGCGGGCATTATGCCCATTACGAGTCTGAATTCCATGAAGCGCATGGCGGAAACCGCGTTAGGTGCCCATTACCCCGCCAAGCTGATTCGATCGGTCAATCGCTGTAATGGCGATCCCGAGGCGGTGCGCCGTGTGGGCATATTATGGGCTACCGAGCAGTGCCGCGGACTGCTGGATCAACAGGTGCGGGGAATCCATTTTTACACGCTCAATAATTCCGAAGCCACACTGGAAATTTACCGCAACCTGGGAGCACGCGACAGCAGCAATCTGCGGTAATGAGGTGACTTAGGTTAAAGGTGTGTTACAGGTTACAGATTGCAGCCGCAGAAAAAATCGCAACCTGCCCCCGCCAAGTGGCCGCGAAGCGGTTCCAAAGCATTCTAACTTCTAACTTCTAGCTCCTAACTTCTAACCCAGAGATATTGAATCGCGGGGCTTATGCTTCTATTATGGCATACGTTGAATACGCCTTGATATCCGCGGCGGGAATTTTGGCCGCGGGAGGAATTGTGCCATGACCAGAAATTTTGACCAGCGGATTTATTGCGATAATGCCGCGACGAGTTTTCCCAAGCCGCCCCAGGTGCTTCAGGCGATGGTCCATTATGCCGAGAATATCGGGGCCTCCGCCGGGCGCGGTGCGTATGCCGAGGCCCGACAATCCGCGGAAGTCATTCGCACATGCCGGCAGCGGCTCAATAAACTTTTCAACGGTGAAAATCCCGATCATTTCATTTTTACGCTGAATTGTTCGGATGCGTTGAATATGGTCATTCATGGGCTGCTGAAACCGGGTGATCATGCTATTTGTTGCGCCATGGATCATAACAGCATTCTTCGACCTCTTAACGAATTAACCGCCCGCGGAATTATTTCCCACACACGCGTGGCAGCGCAAGCCGGCACGGGGTTGGTTGATCCCGCGGATATTCGCGACGCGATCAATTCCCGCACGCGGCTCATAGCCATCGGGCAAGGCAGCAATGTTACCGGAACCGTGCAGCCTATCCGGGAAATCGGTAAGCTCGCGCGGGCGGCGGGAGTT
>JAJYZY010000196.1 GCA_021799715.1 Planctomycetota bacterium
GAACACATGGACCTGGATCCGGAAGTTCAGGCGGCCTTGGCGGACAGCGAACCGGCACCCGATGACCTGCTTGATTTTGTACCCAAAGATAAAGAGCCGCCCGCCGGGCCTGAAAATCAACCGCCTAGGACCAGCTAGCGCCCCTGAAGTTGGAAATAATGACCGTATTGCCCGAAATGAATAGTAACGAACCGCTCGGCGGGCCTGATGAAGCCAACCGCGCGGATTTATCCGTGGTTGCCGGTTCTCGTGTTCGGGCGATTGAATCGCGGGAATTGGTCATCGCTATAAAACGCGCCGCCTGCGATATCGGCTTTGATTTAGTTGGAATAGCCGATATTCAGCCCTCACCGCATCACGATTATATTGCGGAGTTTTTTGCCCTTGGCCGCCATGGCGCGATGGATTATCTCGCCCGCATGGCGCAAGCTAAAATCGATATTCGGTCGCACCTTCCCTGGGCGTCAAGCGCTGTGTGCGTGGCGATGAGTTATCATCACAGCCCGGGCGAAGCGCCGGCGCAGATCCCGGATGGATCGGCCGTGGACACGCTGGGTGATTTATCGCGCGAGGTGATGGCTGGCCATGCTGATCGCCCTGAAAATCCCTTCACGGCGGTTCGGCGACCGGACGCAAAAATTGCTTCTTATACCGCCGGCCGGGACTATCACCGCATATTCACGGGTTTGCTGCAAAAGCTTGAACGGGCGGTTCGGGCGTTGATGAATTCAGATATTACAGCGCGTGCATATGTTGATACCGGGCCGTGCCTGGAAAGGGAATTGGCCGCCCGCGCCGGATTGGGATGGATCGGGAAAAACACGATGATGATTCACCCCCGGCACGGTTCATGGTTTCTGCTGGGGGAGCTTTTTCTGTCCGTAGCGCTGCCGGCTGACCCGCCGGTTCCGGATCGCTGCGGCACCTGCACCCGGTGCATTACCGCGTGTCCCACCGACGCCCTGACGCCTTATCGCATGGACGCAGGTAAATGTATCAGTTATCTCACATTGGAAAATCGGGGGGATATCCCTGAGGAATTTCACGCCCCCATGCGCGAGGCCGAATATATAATCGGCTGCGATATCTGCCAGAGCGTCTGTCCGTTTAATCGCCGTCCGCTGGCCGCCAGTCATCCTGATTTTCAGCCCCGCGCATTTTCCGGAACTGTTTCGCCGCAGACGGTTTTGCGCTGGACTAAGCATGATTGGGATCAAGCCACGCGCGGGCGAGCGTTCCGCCGGGCCAAATTCAACATGTGGCAACGCAACGCCGCCATTCTGCTTGGAGCCTGTCCGAGTAATCAGGAGGTTGCCACAGGATTATAAGTCATAGATCACCGTGGTGATGGCCCACTGGGTGGGTGGAAGCGCTGGATATCGCGTTGGCACAATTGGTCGCGGGCCGCCTATAATCGCCGCCGCTTTTGCGGTTTGGCTGGTGCTGGAGAATATTGCTTGAGAACGGTTTTGCATTGGTTCAGGCGGGACTTTCGTGTACGGGATAATATCGCCCTTGCGGCTGCCGCCCGATTGGGAGATGCCGTTGTCGCGGTATTTTGCATTGATACGCGTTGGTTTACCGCATCCACGGGAAAGACTGGCGCATATCAGGCGGCGTTCTGGCTTACGTCGCTTAAGGAGCTTTCTGCCGCTTTGGCTGACTTAAATATTCCATTGAAAATTCTCACCACGGCAGATCCCGTACAGGCCATACTGGGGCTGGCGAAATGTCTGGATGTCCGCACCATTACGCTCAACAGGGAATATGAGCCGGCACAAATTGCCCAGGATCAGCGCTTGGCGCGTGAGGCGGAAAATAGGGGTGTTGACATTAAGAGCTTTAAAGATGGCGTAATATTTGAGGCTTTTGAGATCCTCACCGGCTCCGAGAATCCGTATACCATTTTTTCGCCATACAAACGCGCCTGGCTGGCAAAACTGGGGCAGTCGCCTGTTCAAAATGCCGGCTTGCCGGCAAAATCGCCTGTTACATCCATTTCTTCTGATCCGATTCCTGATCTTGAATCGCTGGGTTATCCGGCTGTGACGTTGCCAATCCCAACAGGCCAGCGCGGTGCCGCCGCATTGTTGGACACATTTATCCAGAAAAAAATCAAATTTTATCACAAAGACCGGGACATCCCTGCGGTGCCCGGCGTTTCACAACTCTCTGCTCATCTTGCCGCCGGGACAATATCCATCCGCCAGTGCGTTGCCGCGGCGGTGAACCAGGGGGCGATGACCGGCAACGGAGGGGCGGAAACATGGCTTTCCGAATTGATCTGGCGCGAGTTTTATCGCATGGTTCTTTATCATTATCCCCACACCTGTCATAGCGCGTTTCAGAAAAAATATGAGCACCTGGCGTGGGAAAACAAGCCGGAGCTGATTGCCGCCTGGTGCCAGGCCCGTACCGGATATCCGATTGTGGATGCCGCCATCCGGCAGATTCAACAGACCGGCTGGATGCACAATCGCCTGCGGATGATCACCGCCATGTTTCTCACCAAAGATCTGGACACCCACTGGCGCATCGGGGAGCAACTCTTTATGCAATGGCTGATGGATTACGACCAGGCCAGCAATGTCGGTGGCTGGCAATGGAGCGCCGGCACGGGCACCGATGCCGCGCCCTATTTCCGCGTGATGAATCCAATTCTTCAAGCCCAACGATTTGATCCCGACGGCACATTCGTAAAGCGTTTTATTCCGGAACTTGCCAACGTCCCCAGGGATTTCATTCATACCCCGTGGGAAATGCCTCCGCTATTGCAAAGCCAATGCGGCTGCATCATCGGTCAAGATTACCCGGCCCGCATCGTAGACCACGCCACCGCCCGCATCCAGGCCATCGCAAAATTTCGGGCATGATGCCGACTGTGTGTCAGCAGAAGCTGGGTAGCCCGCGACTGGAGGAGGCTGCGGCTGATTTTGCTAACCCAAACAGGCAGGCCACAAACCAGTTCGGTCAATGCGTCGGCTGCCCGCATTCCGACTTTTGCGGCAACCCGCCGGATTGATTCCTAAGTTTGAAGTGGCAATAATGCGAGGTAAGCTGCGGGACGATATATTCCGCTTGTGTAATACTGTTATACTTTGTATAACATGAAACTTGTCTAAGTAACCGCCTTCGCAAAGCGTCGATTACCCGGACAGGCCTTGGATGAACTTCCGAAGCTGACGCGCTGGAAGGGCCGGCGTAGTCGGGCCAATAGCCAGAGGGCTTAAAACGTCCATAACTGAGTTTGCGGGGCCGCAGGAGATCACTGTGCTATTCAAATTCCAGTGCTTAAATGATGCTGTCCCATGTGCCCCGCGCTTCGCCGAATGTCTGTTGATCGCCGCTGGTGCCATAGTCATCGGTGCTTGCGGTTTAGCGCAAAGCGATCCGGTTGCCCCACCGCCCGTGAACCGGCCGGCCGCCAAGTCCGCGGTGACGGCGGACACGTCGCAGGCCGCCACCATACAACTGCTTTCGGCGGGCAGTGCGCAAAATCCCGCACCGATGGCCGCGCCGACGACCACAATTCCGCCGGCCCGGCCCGCCCCTGGCTCATTCGCCCAGTTTGCCCATGATCTGCTGACGCGCGATACGTTGACCGGTGATTGGTGGGGCCTGCGCGGTGATTTGGATTCGCATGGCATCACACAAACGGTTACACT
>JAJYZY010000197.1 GCA_021799715.1 Planctomycetota bacterium
GAAGTCCCGGCATCCGGTCCCAATACCGTTCGACTCGACGGCCATACGATCCGCAACAAGCCCTGGATCAAATTTGTGGCTTATGTCAACGGCCGGGCCATTTACAGGCTGGAATCAGGAGATTACCGATTCCAATCCGAGTTGATGAAAATGAGCCTGCTGCCGGTCACATCACGCCGTATGGTGGCGCAATCGGTATCTACTGGAATAACACATGTCCCCGTTGCCGGACCGGATACATGGGGCGCTGTGGATGCATTGGGCCGTGTCCTGCCCGACTTCCGCCAGGTCGGTCCGCCAAGGGCGGGTAAAACCGTGGGGATCTTTTATTTCACCGCCAATAATCAGCCCGGTCATCCCATTTTGAATAATGCGGCCATACTGGCAAAAAATCCGAATGAGGTGATCGGCCCATTGAATTCTGAACATTGGTGGGGCAAGCCGTTGTTTGGCTTTTATATCAGTTCCGATCCGTTTGTCTTGCGTGAACACGCCGCGATGCTCGGCGATGCGGGGATCAATACGGTTATATTTGATAACACCAATGGGCCGACCTATTTCAACAGTGTTCAAAAAACATTGTTTAAAACCTGGTTGCGAATGAAGGCGCTGGGCAATGCGGTGCCGGATTTCGTCTGCTTTGCGGGACAGGGTGCCTGGAATGCCGATTACAAGAACATATATCAAACCGGCTTGGCCAAAAAGCTCTGGTTCTACTGGGACGGCAAACCGCTGATGCTCATTCATGGCAATATGCGCAAGCTTCCGGCGACCATTCGACACTTCTTTACGTTGCGATATTGCTGGGCCTGGACGGGCGGAAAAAACAGGTGGGGGTGGGATAATACCGGATCTGATCCGTGGCTTTATTCATGGCATATCAATCCGCACATTCCGGAGGAAATGCCGGCCTGTGTTGCCGGATGGGCCAATACCACCACGGGACGGAGCTATTTCAACGGTCATGAGCCACCTCTGGATTCACAGCACCCGGGGAGCGGAATGTGTTTCTCTCAACAATGGCAACATGTGCTGAAAGTTAACCCATCGTTTGTGTTTATTACCGGCTGGAATGAATGGACTGCCGGCTGTTGGCCCGAGCCTGGCCGGCAATTTTTCGCCGGCCACTGGGTGAATAAGGGGGCACCGATTTTCATTGATGAATACAGCCCCGAATACAGCCGTGATGCCGAACCGATGCGATCGGATAAAGGCGGCTTGTATGGCGGTTTTGGCGATAACTATTATTATCAGATGATCTCGTATATCCGGCGCTATCAGGGCGTTGAACCCTTGCCGTTTGTTCATCCAACCACGATTTCCGTCAACGGATCATTTTCTCAATGGAAAAACATCGGACCGCTGTTTACCAATAATGTCGGCCTGGCGGTGCACCGCAATTCGCCGGGCTGGGGAACCAGGCGTTATGTGAACAACACGGGGCGCAATGATATTGTGGCCAGTAAATGTACATACGATCTCAAAAATGTCTATTTCTGGGTGAAAACACGCAAAGCGCTGACTTCCTGGCGGGATAAGTCCTGGATGCTGCTGTTTTTGCATATTCCGCATCCAGGCAGCAAAACATGGATGGGCTACAACTACGTGATAGATCGGCGTGTTATCAATGGCCGTACATCGGTAGTGGAAAGAAATGTCAACGGCAAATATCAGTGGCGGGCGGTGGGGCGGGCGCGTATTGGCATCAAGGGCGATCAAATGCAAATGGCCATTCCACGAACCGCTTTGGGGATCGCCGGTTTTATGCCCAATGAAATTCATTTCAAGTGGGCGGACAACATCCGGCAGAATGGAAGCTGGACCGATTTTTATCTCAACGGCGACTGCGGCCCACCGTTTCGCTTTTATTACCGGGCCAAAATTCGATAATGCCGCATCACCAGCCGCCCCATCATCAAATAATGGGTCTGTGACAGATTCTGCAAGGCCTTCATGGCCCTGATCCTTGGCTTTCTAACGCTGCCGTTGCCGGCACCATCAGCCAAATCCACACTCCAATCCATCTCGCTATCGCATATTCCCCCGCACTCACAAAACAAATTTCCCATCGCTCGTTGTTCCCCGGCGCGACGGGACTCGTTGTACGTTGAAAGTTGCCCCCCGTATCCGTTTTAACCCGTGAAATCCGTGGTCCTCCCCCCTCATGGAAGCAACATGGCCGGTGGACAACCGCCCCGGCGCGCACGGGGTAAAGCTCCTGCACGGATAGCGCGGATGAAGTGCATTGAGCACCGAGCATTTTGCATTGAGCATCTGGATCTTGGAACACGAATCCCCACTTGCCGGACCCGCCTGCCGCTCCGGCGCGCAGCGGACCGCTGGACATCTGTCACTCATTATTGGCCATTGATCATCGGCCATTGGTTCCCGGCTCGCCGGGATTTGCCCCCCGTATCCGCGTCATCCGCGCTATCCGCGGTCCATTCCATCCTGCCCCGGGAAGCTAATTCGATTCGCCATCGCAGATACCCGCCGCACCCAAAAATCAGTTTGCCCGTTGATCATTGATCATTGGTGGTTGGCCGTTGCTCCCCGGCGCGCCATGGTGAACTTCTGATCGTTGAGTGTGACTCATTGGCTATTGTTTCATGGTGTTCGCAAGCAATCGCATCCATGTTGCAGAAGCGGTCACAGGCACTTGAATAATGACATTCACGCTTTTGGGGTTGATCGATTGGGGCTTGCGCGCATGGCCGGATTTCAAACCAGCCCGAGTCCCGTGCGGCGGCGAAATTCACCGGGGGCCATCCCTTTATACAATTTGAAAAATCGACTCAGATGCGGCTCATCACCCAGACCCACGATTTCCGCTATCCGCCAGAGCGGGTACTCGGTGCCTTTCAACAGCCTTTCTATGCGATCAATCCGGACACGCACAATCTCATCGTGCGGAAGAAAACCCAGCAGCGCCTTGAATCGGCGTTCCAGCGTGCTGCGGGAAACCAGCATGGATTGATCCGCAAGGTACTGTAATACCTGTTCAACGGTTGTTGTACCCGTCGCATGATTACGGATGTACCGCATGGCTGCGACCACGGTTTCGTCGCCTGCCGCAATGATATCCGTTGAAGTCCGCATGACCACATCTCGCGGAGCCACCAGCAGAGGTTCCACGGGAAGTGGTGCGCCGCGGATAATGTCATTAAGCAATTCGGCGGCGTCAAAGCCGATTTTGTCCGCTCCCGGGTCAACATTGCTTAACGCCGGAATGGCCAGTTCACACAGCACTTCATCGTTGTCCACGCCGATCACGGCAACCTGTTCGGGAACGCGCAGGCCTATTTCCTGACAGACCGCCAGAATATGGCGGCCGCATATATCATTACAGGCCATGATGCCTACCGGCTTGGGGAGCCGGTTCAGCCAGGCTCCAAGTTTGGAATCGTACGATATTGCCTGCCCGTCCCGCTTTGCTTTTGCTGATAAACCGCTGGAGCGCAATGATACATCAAAGACCAGTGGTTCCCTGCTTCGCGTGCCGAGAACTTTCTGAAATGCGGCAAGTCGAAGTTGGGAAAACAACCGCCCTTCAAATCCGCAATAAGCGAAATGCGATAACTCGCAATGGATCAGATGTTCCGCCGCCAGTTGCGCAATCCGCAGATGGTCACTGTGAATATTCGCGACACCCGGAGGTGA
>JAJYZY010000198.1 GCA_021799715.1 Planctomycetota bacterium
AACACATCAGGTCATCATGGAGCCGGTTAAATTGCTGATTGGTGATCTGGGCAATACGTTTCTGACGTTAATTATTACCGGTCTGGTGTGCTTTCTGATCATTAAACTCCTCGTAAAGGCTCCGCCGCCGCCACCTCCGGCACCACCACCGCCACCGACAAAATCCTGCGCATTTTGTCTGGAGACCATTCCAGCCGCCGCCACCAAATGCAAAAGCTGCTGCAGCCAACAGCCGACAACGGCTTAGCGCGTGGTGGGACGGCAATCCGAACGGCGGCTGTAGTACACGGTGGTGATTGGACAACCGAATCCATTGCGCCAATTGGTTTGCGTCATGAAGCCACAATTAGCATACCGCCGCACGCGTATACCTTTGGCCGGAGCAATCCATGGCCCGCGACGCTGGGTTGCCATCCCGGCCATGGGACTGACCTCCCTGCTGATGATGACAATAATTGCCGGATCGCAAACCACGGCGGTACTGTCAACACTTTTTAATTGCGCCTGGGCCGGGATCATTCTTGTGCCGGCGGTATTGCTGGGGCTGGCACTAACGCATAGGCTCCGCGAACTGCCCATGATGAAGCTTTCTCCATGGCCGCTGGGATTTCGGCTGGTTTTATCAGCCGCGCTGGGTATGGGGGCGTTGAGTTTGGCGACCCTGGCACTGGGAAGTTGCGGGCTTGTTTCCGGCCCGGCCTGTAGCGTGACATTAATCATTGCCGCGGCCGCCGGATATCCATTTGCCCGCCAACTTAAACCCGATCTGGCATTTCTATCTGGCCCCATGTCGCGCCGGTACTGGTTGATATTATTGGGTTGCATTCCCATTGCGGTGCTGCTGATCGCCGTAACGTTTCCCGCCGGAACATTGTGGCACACTGAAGGCAATGGCTTTGATGTACTGGAATACCACCTGGAATTGCCCCGACAATTTCTGGCAATGCATGGCACAGCGCCGGTGCGGGCCAACATTTACTCATACATGCCCTTAAACATGGAAATGCTCTACCTGATGCTGGCGGCGGTGGCAAAATCCGCGGTTGGGGCGGGGTATATTTACGCGCTGGTTTTCGGCGCACAAATACTGCATGCGTTTGTGACACTTCTGGCGGTTGCGGGAATCGCCCTGGCACCGCTGAACCTGAAGGCTTCAGGCCGCATTCTCGCGGCGCTGCTGGTGCTTTGCACGCCCTGGACGCTGGTTGTGGGATCGTTGGCATATAACGACGGCGCGGTGCTGCTTTACGGTGTATTGGGAATCTGCCTGGCGTGCGTAGCAACGCGCTGGCCGGAATGGCTGACGCTGGGTGTATTACTGGGCCTCGCAGTGGGCACCAAAATGACGGCGGGGGTCATGGTGGCGGTTCCGGTTGCCGCAATTCTTCTGGGTCGGCGTAACTTCCGGCAATTGGCCGTCGTGACGTTTACGGCAGTATTGCTTTACAGCCCTTGGATGGCGCGATCAATGGTTGCCACGCATACTTCCCATGGCATCGGCAACCCGATATTTCCCATTTTCACCGGCACGCTCGGACGCGGGCACTGGAGTAAATCTATTGCCCTTCGGTTTGACCGTGGGCACCGGCCTCCGGCGCGGGATGCGGGAATCATCGGTCATTTACATGCCCTGGCCGATCAATCCATATTGAACCGCCAATGGTCACCCGGCATATCCGCGTGGGTGGATGCGCTACGACCCACGCCCGGCTTTCCCAATCCGAAAAGCTTCTGGCTGTTACGCTTGGGTCCCATTTGGCTGGTGGTTATTCCCGCTCTTGGCCTGGCGCTATTTTCCGGATTACAGGCATGGTTGATGCTTTTGTGCCTGGGCATGCAAATATTGATGTGGCTGACATGCACGCAGTTGCAGGCCCGATTTTTATTACCGGCGGTTATTCCATCAGCCTGGATTCTTGGCATGGCGGTGGATTTATTACCGGGCTATTGCGCTGCGGCTACCGCCTTGATGGCGGTGCAGGCCGTTGCCTGCGGCTTGCTGCTGCGGCCGGAAGCGGGACTTTTGTTTGGACCGATTGATCCACATACGCCGCCTCCTATCGGCGCGGCCATCGAATTGCCGGAAGATTGGCTGACATCCGTTCCTCCGCCGGGCCAATTTACACGCCGCACCACGTACTATCTGGAGGGTTTAAGCACGCCGCTGTACATTCGGGGGCACGTTATTTATTCCACCGTCTTTGACCGCAATAAGCTGGCGCGGGCGTTTCATCACGGTGGAGCCGTGGCGGCGTTACACTATCTGCAAAAGCATCATGTGAATTATCTTCTGGTTGATTGGCCGGAAATCATAAGGTTGCGGAAAACCTACGGTTTTGATCCGATTATCACACGACGGAATATTGAAAAATTGCAGGCCCTTGGTTTATCTCCCATACCGGAGGGAACTGCTCCGGGCATCATGATTTATCGGGTGCGATAGCCGTTAAATTATTCAATATTCGCCCCGCTTGACACGGTTGATCGCTGAAAAACGGCAAGGCACCGGCAGGCGGGAAGAAAGATTTTTTACCCAACACGTCCCAGAATTTTTGGCGCATGATGAATCTTCCGGGGTAGAACCGCTATTATGGGAGCCGTAAAATAAAATGGTTTTCACGGGGCTAAACGCCAAAGTTTGCGCGGCGTTTTGCCGATACTTATCTCCGTAGCCTGAGAGAATCAGATCGATCAGGCGGTGACTTATCGCCAAGCGTCCTATCAGCCAGCGCGATAAGAACTTTGGTTTGACGTAGTTGTGTGTGTTCGAGCGCCGTGCGGCGTTTTGAACGATGTTTTCAACCGCTTCGGCGGTTTTTCGGGAGTCAGGGTTATGTTGTATGTTCACAAAAACAAATCAGTGTGCAATCGAAGCGGCTTTACCATGATTGAGCTGCTCGTGGTGATCACCATTATCGCCATGATGATTTCGCTGCTGCTTCCGGCCTTAAGCCGGGCGCGCGGCCTTGCCCAGCGTGTGCAGTGCGCTACAAATCTGCGGTCGATTGGACAGGCGATACAGATTTACGCGGCGAACAATGAAAATCAATATCCGTGCAATTCATCCATGGCCAGAAGCGGATTTGGCCTGCCCTTCCTGGCAATGACCAATGGTCAACAGCAAAACGGCCAGGCCGCTCCGGCGGGACTGGGACTGCTGTATACCACGCAGATGATCAACAACCCCACGATGTTCTATTGCCCGCAACCGGGATATTACGGCCCCTATTGCACAGTTAATCACCAATACCTGCCGACACTGGTTCAACAAGGCGGAACGATTAACTGGAGCAGTGTGGCTTACGGCTACTGCTATTACTATCAGATTCAGCCGCTGCAATTTCCCGGAGTCAGCCAGAGATTTACCGGCATACAGTTCACCCAAACTCCTGTGGATCCGGGATCCACGGTTCTGGCCAGCGATTTGACGGTGAATCTGGCGGGCAACTGGAACTGGCCCGGTCCGCTGCCGGCATCGAATCACACCGTCACATCCAGTGGACAGCCGGACGGCGGCAACACCTTGTACAATGACGGCTCGGTGAGTTGGAAGAATCTCGACAAGATGCAGGTCGGCTATAGCTGGCTGGGAATCATGAATTTCTACCAGTGACGCATCGGGCAACACATTGA
>JAJYZY010000199.1 GCA_021799715.1 Planctomycetota bacterium
TTTGCCGGTGCTGGTTGATCTGCATAATGGAGTGGTCACGCGTGTGCGGTCTTACATTCCGGGGGCCTGGTATGGCTTTTAAGCCCGTTTTGCAGCCGTAAAGCAGCTTGTCCGATGAAAGCTCGGTAATGGCGGTGATGGGCAGCTTTATGGCTTGGGTTAATGGCCCTTTAATTCCAGCATCACGATTATGATAATGGCGAAAATCAGGCAGCCCAGCAGCATGAGCACCAGCGGGTCCTTGAACTTTTGAATCATGGTGCGCGAGCCGAGATCAATGGTTTGTTCTTCTTCAGCTTCAACCAGATCAACCTGATCCGTGGGGTTGGAGTCGGCGGCGGCTTTTTCAATTTTGGCCAATGTGGTCAGATCATACGCCCGGCGGGCCAGTTTCGGTGGATCGCCATGCGCCACGGATTCCAGATCCGACAGCATATCGGAAGTAGAGGAATATCGTTTGGCCGGGTCTTTGGCCATGGCTACTTCAATAATTTCCGAAATGCCCGCGCTTAAGTTGGTGTTTACATGGTCGGGTGGTACGAGTTCCTCTTTCAGATGTTTGTGCATCACCGCCGCCGGTGAGGGCGCTTCAAATGGCACGCGCCCGGTAACCATGTGATACATGGTGGCACCGAGCGAATAAATATCCGCGCGGAAATCAATATTCAACTGCCCGCGAATCTGCTCTGGGGATATGTAATAGGGCGTGCCATAGGCCTTGCCGGCCTCGGCGGCAGCGGCCACTTTATCATCGGCCTCGCGCGCCAGACCCATATCCGCGAGTTTGGCGATGCCTTCCGGGGTCATCATGATGTTTTTGGGCTTTACATCGCGGTGGATCAGGCCGTTGAGATGGGCGTGCACCAGCGCCCGGCATACCTGAATGATAATATCCAAAGCCTGCTTTTCCGGATACGGTTTGCCACTGTCGATCAGATGATCGTACACTGTTTTGCCGGCTACATATTCCATGACAAAATAGTGGTACCCCCCCGCTTCGCCTACGTCGTAAGCGGCTACAATATTCGGATGATTTAATTTTGCCGCCGCTTTCCCTTCCATGTAAAAGCGATCCACAAATTCCTTGTTTTCGCTCATGCGCTTGGGCAGGACTTTAATGGCGACAATTCGGTCCAGCGAAAGCTGCCGGGCTTTAAATACGGTCGCCATAGCGCCGGAACCGAGCTTGGAGATAATCTGATAGCCGGGAATCTGCTGGAAGGTTTTCTGCTCTTCCACCGCGGCTTTAACCCGGGCGAGCTGCGTTTGCGTGACATAACCGTTGGCTACGAGTATGTCGGTTAAAGAGCGATGGCTTTCCTGTCGTTCCAGTTCCGCCTGCAGAGAAAGGCAATCTCCCAGCTCTTCCTGGGTACAAAAGCCCTGCTCAACAATGTATTTGCCCAGCATGGTTTCGGTTTTACTGGCAACATTTGCAGGATTACTCATAAATTCAGCACTCAATTTTCCGCTTCGGCGGCCGTCCTGTCCGGGAATGGCGGCCACAAGCGGAATTCTTCACATACTATCGGCACAGAAGCCGGGAAACTGTTCAGAGGCAACATTGTCCGGGTATGACCACCAAATGGCAAGCAGCCCACCATTATTGCCCCTTTAATTATACGCCCTCGTACACGCTTTGGTGCGATATTTCAGCCATCCGCGCATCACCTGCGGTCATGTCATTGCTGCCCATATTATCGGCATAGCCTGATAAAAGCATGAGTGTTAGATTCAACGATCAGATCAAACCGGTGTTTTTCATCCATCCGATAAACCGCTCCAACCCCTCATGTACCTGCACTTTGGGGTTGTAGCCAAGCTCCCGGCCGGCCTTGGTTATATCCGCATAGGTAATGGGGGGTTCCGACACTGGAGCCGGAATTGATTTACATTTCGCCTTTTTTCCGAGAATTGCTTCCAATGTTTTGACAAAATCCAGATTTTCAACCGGATGGCCGCACCCAAGGTTATAAATCCGATATCCCCGTGGCGTATCCAGCGCGGCGATGAAACCGTCAAGAATATCATCAATATACGTCCAATCCCGCTTGAGGTGCCCGGCGGCGAAAAGCGTGAGTTCCTCCCCGGCCATGATTTGCCGGGCCCAATGCCACGGCATCATATCAGGCCGGCCATGCGGCCCGTATACATTGAAAAACCGGAGAATTGTGACCGGCAGGTTCCATACATGATGGTGGCTGTGGGCAAAAAGCTCCATGGCCCGTTTGCTGGCCGGATAGGGTGCCAGCGGACGATCCGCCGCGGCGGTTTCCGGAAAGGGAACCGGTGTGGATTGGCCATAAACCGATCCTGTGGAGGCCAGAACGCAGTGCGGAGAGCCGATCTGCCGGGCCGCATCCAGCAGATTCAACGTACCCTGCACGTTGACCGCCGCGTAAATCAACGGATTGGCCACACTGTACCGCACCGAGGCCATGGCTCCGATGTGTGCAATGGCATCCGGCTGGTAGCGCTGCGCCATATTGAGCATCAGATCGGCATCACGCAGGTCGCCTTCAACAAATGTAAAGCTGCTTTGGGCCGTCAGGTCCGCCAGGTTGCGGCGCTTATGTTCCACCGGATAGTAATCACTTAAATTATCCAGCCCCACAACGGAATCACCCCGCTTCAGCAGCCGTGCCGAAAGGCGCGAAGCAATAAAACCCGCCGCCCCGGTTACCAGAACTTTCATCCATTAACTCCTTTATTCCCACGGCGGCAGTTCATTAATGATTGCCACGCTGGCGGAAGAACCCAACCGGTCTGCTCCGGCAGCCAGCATGGCCTGAGCCGTTGCCAGATCACGAATTCCGCCAGAGGCTTTAACGCGCAAGCCGCGCGAATATTGTTTCAACCATCGCACCGCCTGAATGTGGGCGCCACCCGCGGGATGAAAGCCGGTGCTGGTTTTAACAAAATCAGCCCCCCCTTCACCCGCCGCCTGACAACCCATTGCAATCTGCGATTCATTAAGGAGCGCCGTTTCCAGAATAACTTTGACAACTGTTTTTTCGCAAACCGCCTTGGCGCTTTGCACCACCGCCCGCACATCCTCCCGCACCTCCGCACCGTTTCCGGATAATAGCGCCGGCATCCAGATGACCATATCAATTTCATCCGCTCCGTCTTGCACAGCATGTTGCGTTTCAAACGCTTTAACCGAACTGTTTTGCGCCCCAAATGGGAATCCCACCACTGAACAGGCCGACACCGCCAAGCCATGACCCGCTTTTTCCCCGGCGGCATCCAGCAGGTTTCGCACCAGCTTTATCCAGCGGGAATTAACGCAAACCGCGGCAAAACCGTACTGCACTGCCTGGCTGGTTACCGTACGGATATCCTGTTCACCGGCCTCCGGTTTCAAAACCGTATGATCGATTTGACGGGCAAGTTGGGCGCGATTCAACATTCGGGTGTTACCTTATCACATAAAACACGCATAATGTAGCATGGAATTGAAATTTATACCCGCTGCTGATTGCAACAATTCAACAGCGTTTGCGAACGGTGGAATCAAGCGGTGGCTTTAATTAGTAAAATCGATCGGCACCGAGGCGATGAGCCGAAGGCGGTATCGGCGGGTGGCAAAGCATTTAATACAAAGAGGCGGATGAGGAACAAAGAGGA
>JAJYZY010000200.1 GCA_021799715.1 Planctomycetota bacterium
CGGCATGGCCGCCGAGGCCCTGGTCGGGGCAAAGATCATCAGCGCTGGCCAAACGCGTACTTCCGCGAAATGGGCCTGTATTCACTAACCATGGCCCATCAACTCGCATGTCAGTCCTTGAAGAAGGTACATTAACCGGAGAGCCGGATGCGGCAAATCCGCACGTCCGGTTCGGAGGGAGGGGAGGCCGCAATAAAAGCGGTCTTCCCTACCCCTATAACGGAGGGATGGGGGCGACGGGCTGCGGCACGGCATGGTATAAATCCCGTTCCGTGTTTAGCGGGCCACGCGGCGTGGCCGCGTCGTTTTTGGGCCATGGGATAATTTGGGAGATTGTTTATGGTGGCGGCCTACCATAGTACGTTTTGTGCGTATGGATTCTGGTTGCCCAACGATCCGCGCGGATCATGGTCGGATTATGTGCGCTGTTGGGATTTGTTCTACGCCGCAGGCGGTGGAACCGCGTGCGGCGCGCGGCGATCAGTCGCGGCGGTGACGCATGACCCTGAGAGTCGCCGGCGCGCCAAGGAAACCCTGGCCAATCCGCCGGTGCGGTTTTCCATGGAACAGATCGCGGCGATTGGCCGCGGGTTTGGTATCGCGTCGGATGAATCAGAATATCGTATTTTGGCATGTGCGATTATGCGGGATCATGTGCATACGGTGATATTGCGCCACACAAAAGCAATCGAACAGGTGGTCGGCCATCTGCGCAGTCGCGGCACCAAACAATTGAATGCCGAATCACTGCGGACCGATCCAACCGTCTGGGCGCAAAACAGTTGGAACGTATTTTTGAATACCACCCAGGACATCGCCCGGGCAATCCAATACGTTAACAACAATCCGATCAAGGCCGGAATGCCACCCCAGAAGTGGGACTTTATTACGCCCTGGGGAAATTCCCCCGTTTAGCGGGCCACGCGGCGTGGCCGCGAATGCGTCATAATGGTGTCCATCGCGATTATCCCCCGATGATGACAGAAAGCTGGCGACAATAATGGTACCAATTATGAATATCGACCCGCCCGACCCCGTTTCAATATCGGCATTGAACGATTTTTTATATTGCAATCGGCGCTGCGCCCTGCATCGGTTGGATGCGCTCTGGGTGGATAATGCCTGGACCGTTTCCGGGACATTGGCACACGAACATGCCGATGATCCAGGGTATCGGCAGACGGCCGAGGGGGCACGGATTGAACGGGCGTTGCCGTTGTTTTCTCAAAAATTAGGACTGGTGGGCAAAGCAGATATCGTGGAATTCCGCGCGCAGGCGGATGGTCGGGAAATTCCCCTGCCGGTTGATTACAAACTGGGCAAGCGGAAGAAGTGGGACAACGACGACGTTCAGTTATGCGCCCAAGCTCTGTGCCTGGAAGAAATGATCGGCGTGCCGGTGCCCAAGGGGGCGATCTACCACGTTAAAACCAAGCGGCGGCGGGAAGTTGTATTCACCGAAGCCTTGCGAAAACTGACCATGGACACCATCGACAATGTGCGGGCGTTGATGTTGGCCGACACGGTTCCACCAGCCTCGCTAAAACCGCAATGCGATGGGTGCTCCCTGCACAGTCTGTGCGTGCCGGAGTTGACGGGCAGGTCACGGGCATTGGATGCGGCCTACGCCGAACTATTTGCGCCAGGACCGTAAAAATGGGTTACGTCGGCCGCGGGATGAACGCGCTACAGGCGCTAAACGGAGACATGGAATTGCGGACAGGGACCTGACCATGGATGAAATTCAACTTAACACCTTGTATGTTGTCACCGAGGGCGCGTATCTGCACCGCGAGGGCCAGGCGATTTTAATCCAAATCGATGGCAATGTTGCCGCCCGATTACCGATGCACATGATTGACTCCATCGCGTGTTTCGGCCGGGTAATGGTCAGTCCGCAATTGATGGAGGCCTGTGCGGAAGGGCAGATTCCGTTGAACTTCATGTCCGCCGCCGGCCGATTGCTGGCCCGCATTGATACGCCGGGATCAGGGGGTGTGCGATTAAAGCGGGCACAATTTCGCCGGGCCGACGACATGTTGTTTCGCATGGCCTTTACGCGGGCGGTTGTGGCGGGGAAAGTGCAAAATGCGCGGGGCAATCTGTTAAGAACGGCGCGGGATTTGCCCGATGATCGGGCTGCGGATGCGGAAGCATTGCGATCCGCGGCGACGTATCTGGCCAATGGATTGTTACAACTCGAGCAGGCCGATTCCTTGGAACAGATGCGGGGACTGGAAGGCGATGCGGCGCGGCTTTATTTTGAAAACTTCGCCCGGATGACACCCGGTGCGCCGACGGAACTGCAGTTTAGCAAACGTACGCGCCGCCCGCCGTTGGATCCGATCAATGCGTTGTTATCGTTGTTTTACAGTATTTTAACGCATGATTGTACGGCAGCGCTGGCGTGCGCCGGGTTGGACCCGTCGGTGGGATTTTTTCATGAGGAACGGCCCGGCCGCCCATCATTGGCGCTGGATTTGATGGAGGAATTCCGGGCGTTTCTGGTGGATCGGTTTGTCATTACGTTAGTTAATCGCAGACAGGTGGGGGCGGATGATTTTATCACGCGGCCCGGCGGTGCCGTGGAATTAAAGGACGCCGCGCGCAAGCGGCTAATTGCTGCCTATCAGGAGCGTAAACAGGAAAAGCGCATTCATCCGTATTTGAATCAGGAAGCCCCTTTGGGAAGATTTCCCGTCCTGCAGGCAAGAATTTTAGCCCGGAATATCCGTGGCGATATTGATCATTATGTCCCGGTGGTGTTCAAATGACATAATTGTTTCTTCATGTTTAGCGGGCCACGCAGCGTGGCCGCGGTGTTTTGGGGTACGAAAATATGATGGTACTGGTGGCGTATGATGTGAACACGATGGACCGCGCGGGACGAAAACGTTTGCGGCGTGTGGCCAAGGCGTGCCTGGATTATGGCCAGCGGGTGCAATATTCAGTGTTTGAATGCGCGGTTGGTGACAAGGAATGGGCGATGTTGCGGAGTCGATTGGTGGAAGAGATTGATGCGAAGTTGGATTCGTTGCGCTTTTATTTTCTGGATGCCGCGGCAATAGGTCGGGTAGAGCATTTAGGGGCCAAAGAACCTCGGGATTTAAGCGAGCCATTGGTATTTTGATGGTGGCCGGACGTGTTTGGAACATCGCGTATGTTAGCCGGCACATTGCATGTGCCTGTGGGAACGAAGTGTCGGCGTCGCCCCTGTTTAGCGGGCCACGCGGCGTGGCCGCGGTTGTGCGTGTTTGCGGGCTTGGCCCGCGGTCAACAGATGACAGTCATTTGGTCCGCGTGCGGCAGCAAGTTAAAATAGAGGTGAATCGTGGATGGACAGGGTTGAAAGTGACGATGAAATTACATAATAGACAACATATAATGTATTCCGCGAACCTAAAGCGCGCACGGGAGTGCGGGGGTTTCGCGTTGTATGGAAGTTCTTTGAAAAGTGAAGATTTGTCGGTGTTACAGCGGCGACAATGGCCCGTTGCCAGAATGGGAAAACCGCACTTCGCGGAAAAGACCGGATTGGG
>JAJYZY010000201.1 GCA_021799715.1 Planctomycetota bacterium
TGAACCATCGGTTATAAATATGCCCGAGGAAATTAGCATTTCTTGAATAGTCATATTGGTTGGGGAAATTCCAGGTCAGGATAAATGTTGCTTTTTTTGTTTCACCGCCTTGCAGTTCCATGTTCAAGGCCAATGCAGCATTACGCGCATTTCCGGGCGCTACATCCTGCGGCGTTAATGTGCCGTGGCTTTCAAATTCGCTCCAGAAACTCTTGGAATCACGCCATTGAACGGCCGCATGCGCATCAGCGGAAACAGCGGCTAAAGTCATATCACCACATGATGCATCAAAGGAATCAACCCCATATCCCGGTGTGAATTTGGCACCGCAAAGGTGCGCCAGCAATCCGGCGTAAAACATGGGGAGTTGAGTCCATTGCTTCGGCGGCCAGGTACCACTGACCGAACATGCCCAGACCGCGGTGCGACCCGCGCCATACTGCCCGGTTGTCAACAAAGCAGAGCCATCTTCCGCCTTCAAAAGCACGTCGCCGCCCGGCTGAACCGCCGCCACACGGTTATAGCCGCCCAGAGTCTCCATCTCCGGCTCCCCAAGGATAAAGTCAGTCTTTTTTGCAACGAGAATCCGCGTTGATTCAGCAACGGTATCCGTTGAATTGCAGAATTTTACCGGCAGAGCCTGTTCAATGGGTGTGCCGTTGAGATGTCCCCAACGTTTTTCGTTGTGACCGTAAAACGCGTCCCACCCACCGGTCACAAACAGGCCTACCCCCTTATGGACCGCATCGCGAATGATGGTCATATTCACGTGGCCCAACGTAGCACTGGCGTGCGGTATCTCGCCAAGCCAGATGACATCATAATGCCGGGCCAGTTCATCCGCGGTCGAAAAAGGCAGCTTAACTATGCCCGCATTGACCGATACGCTGGTATCCAATGTCAAATTCCGCGTGCCACTGAGCACTTCCCGCACGCGATTTGGCATGGATTCAAGCAATACCAACACCCGCACCGGTTTATTGAACGATGAAGGCCGCGCATCGGCGCGGGCATTCATATAAATGGCGGTCAGAGCCGCATCCTGCTCAAGGTGATTTTGTGTTCCAGTCCAACCATTGCTTAGCGCCACAGCATTGCGCATGGATGACAACAGTACAGCGTGTACCGCGGCCGCCGTGCGATTGGCAATTTCAAAGGTAAATACCGCCGCCGGAAATCCGGACTCGCGCGGCACATGGGGTATCAGCGGAGACCAGGCGGTAAGCGATATTTCAACCGGCAGTTCCGGTTCTTCGTACCGCAGGCGGGCAATGGGCGAGCGCCCCTCATACGTGATATTTTTAATCCCCTGACCGGGGTTGGGGGAATGACGAATTGTTTCCAAACGGCGCGTTACGGCGCGCCGGCCCTTCTGACTGGCGCGAATGGCGAAAAACGTATCAGGCAGAACCAGTCGCTGGCCCCAATTATTAAAAATCTGCCACTCGTACATTCCGCCGTCAGCCCGAAGTTCGAATGTGCCGGCCCCCATGCCCCCCAGTGGTATTCCTGATGCCATGGGAGGATGAAAAACAATTATCCGACCATCCGGCCCGCGCAGGGGAACGCCAATTTCCTCCGCATAAGCCAGTGCTGTGGCCCCCGGTGCGGGCGTTAGTACCATTGAAGTCGAGGCCGCCGCGATTACTTTCAGCACGTTGCGGCGGGACATGTTGTTTGGCACTCGCGCGGCATCGGTCATAATATCAGGCCTGATGGGGGACGGTCCGCCTTGGCGGAGGCCCATTCTTTGTTGGGCTTATTGCCCATGCGAAAATGCAACTCACCGCCGGCAAGAATGTCCGCATTGGTAAACCAGGCACGGGTTAGTTCTTTGCCATTGAGCGTGGCACTTTGAATATACATGTTATCGTGAGAATTGTTTTCCGCAATAATCGTAAATACCGTTCCCTTCGCCGGGTTGTGAATCCTGGCACGGCTCACCAACGGACTGCCGATAACATAAACTCCCGTCACCGCATTAACCGGGTAGAATCCCAAGGCCCCCAGCGCCAGGCAACTGGAAGTTTGTCCGCAATCATCATTGCCGGGAATACCGTTGGGCGTGTTGTTGTACAGTGCCAGCACCTTGCGAATCCAATATTGCGTCTTCCACGCTGCACCGGCAAACGGATAAAGATAAGGAATGTGATTGCTGGGTTCATTGCCCTGGGCATCCTGGCCGACCATGCCGCTGATGTCCGGTGGAGAGGCGTACACTTTTGATGGAGCGGTAAATAGCGCATCGAGCTTGGCGATAAAAGCCTGATCACCACCCAATAGATCTATCAGCCCCGGCACATCCTGCATGACATTAAAAGTTGCCTCCCACGCATCGGATTCGGTGTAGTCATGCCAGTATTCCTGATCCGGCCTGAATGGCGTGCGCCACGAACCGTCTCCAAGCTTTCCTCGCATAAATCCAGTTTGGGGATCAAATAGATTCTTATAGTTCCCGCTGAGCTTGTAAAACATCTTGGCATCTTCATGTTTTCCCAGCAACTGGGCCATCGCCCCCACACACCAATAGTCATAAGCAAAATCCAGCGTGCGCGATACGCTTTGCGCGCCCGGCGCGGAGGCCACGTACCCCAGCGTGCGAAACTGCTCCTGCAGCGCCTGATTGTTATTGGCTGTGGCGCCGACCATGGCGGTATCGCGCATGGCGGCATACACCGCTTCCACATCATAATCCCTGAATCCGCGCACATAAGCCCCGGCAATCATTCCCACGACATGAAATCCCGTCATGCACCAGGTTTCATTGCCCCATAACGGCCAGACCGGCAGAGAATGCTGATTTAATTGCCGGTAATCCGCCAGCAGTGTTTTAATCACATCGTTGGTCCGGTGCGGCTGCATGAGCATCATAAACGGAAATTCGCCGCGATAGATATCCCATATTGACATCGTGGTGTAATTGGTAAAGCCCGGATCGGAATGATTCTTCCGATCTTCTCCGCGATACGTGCCATCCACATCGTTAAACGTCGCCGGGGCCACCATGCCGTGATACGCTGCGGTATAAAAACTCTGTGTCGTTGCTTTATCCGGAAATTCCGCATTGATCGCCCCAAGGGCTTGATTCCAGACTTTTTCAGTCTGCTGATGCACCGCGTCAAAATCCCATACCGGTATTTCCCTCATCAGATTCTTCCGGGCACCCTCTATTCCCGTGCAGGAAATGCCCACACGAATCATTAATGGCTCGGAATGCTTCGCGTGGCTGAAAATCGCTTTAATACGCGTGCCGGAAAAGCGATCACCCGATTCTGCAGTCCGGGTCTTGCCATCCACCTGAACTTCCGCTTCGGCTATGGGCCGCGAAAACTCCATGACAAAGTAGACCTGCTTATCCGCCGCCCAGCCATGGGTGTAGCGTTTACCGCTGATGGTTGTGGCATTTTCAATATTCAATTGGGCATGGTAAACCGTGCAGCCCAGGCCATGCACCAAGTCCAGTATCACGCCCCGTCGGGTTTTGGCAGGCAACGCCGGATACGTA
>JAJYZY010000047.1 GCA_021799715.1 Planctomycetota bacterium
GTAGTGAATCGGCACGAAGAATTTGAAAAGCGCGACACCAAAGTCATCGCGGTAAGCGTTGATTCGCACTTTACCCACCTGGCGTGGAAACGCACGGCCATTAAAGACGGCGGAATCGGAAATTTGCATTTTCCGATGGTATCGGATTTGAATAAGTCCATTTCCCGCACGTATGGCGTGTTGCATGATGATGCGGTGGCCTTGCGCGGGACATTTTTGATTGATCAAGGCGGCATCGTGCGGCATCAACTGATTAATGATCTGCCGCTGGGCCGCAATGTGGATGAAACGCTCCGCATGGTCGATGCGCTGCGGTTCTACGAGGAAAACGGTGAAGTGTGTCCCGCCGGTTGGGAACCCGGAAAGCCGGGCATGAGGGCCGATTCCGCCGGCGTGGCGGAATATCTTGCGGCGCATAGCCACAGTTTATAAGCACAGCGGTTGATCGGCCCGCACACCGATTTGTACTTGCGGTGCGTTTGCTTATTTGGCCGCCGGGGTCTGTTTGCGGGTCATCCAATTGGCCGGGTTGTCCATATCGGCAACCTTCAAGCCCTGAAAACTCGGCGAGGCAAAGATAAATTTTGATTGGCCGGGAAAATCCAATGTTGCCCGATGGACGTGAAAGTCCATTTCGGCCTGCGCATCGAGATAATGGATAACAATGCGCATTGGCAGTTCCACGCCGTCAAAGGCGTGATCCAGCGGCTGATAATCACTTAATTGACTGTACGCAATCACCCGGCCATAGCGATCATACAACTTTACCGATCTAACTTGGCCGGTATATCGGCTGATGGAAATTTGCCGGTCAATATGTTCCAGTGAGCCGCCGCCGGAATGCAGCAGCAGCAAATCATAGCTGCCGGAATGCGGCACATTGAACATGGCAATGCGGCTTTGATCCGAGAGTATCAGCGGTGTGATTGCCAGCATATCCAAAACCCGTTGCGGCCGCAGCGGCATGACGCCCGGCGGCAACTGATCCACCGTGGCGATCCGGCCGACGTAGGCGATCTTATGTTCATGATCAATAAGCCAATAGATGCGGCGATTCATGCCCATCTCAAAGGCATCCTGCCCAAGGTATGTACCCACAAGCAACAGGTGCCGCACGCGGTTCTGATCCACCAGCAGCACCGCGTGGGCCTGAAAACTCGACGTTCCGCCATTCTGATTGGTCAATATCAATTTGACATTCCCCGTCAATCGCAATTTATCCAACAGTGCGGACCGATCATTCAGCACGTGTATTTCCTGAAGTGCCGGGGGAATGGCCATCATTTTGCGCGGAGCTGGTGGAACCTGCTGCGAACATCCGCTTAAGACCAGCACGGTGAAAAGCATCCATGCAGGGGATAATTTCAGAACGTGTGCTTTAAATGAAAAGCTTGCCATAGGTTGTTTTCGCCTTTTATTGCTTCCCGCAACAGACCACCACGAAACTATAACCGCACCCCGCGAATGAGGAAAATCAGCGGGGAACCGATTTTGGCCCGTACGGCACTGCGACCCGGTCACATGCGACACGAAGACCACGCACACATCAGGCGTATCGGTATCGCCTGCGTGGCGGCTGGCTTAAGCGCACAAACTCCGAAGCACACGGATGACCGGCGACCGGTCGTTGAAGCTTATAGTGGATGTGGTGCAGCCGCCTTGCCAACGGCCGACGCAGGGTTAATCTGCCCCCTTGCCTCGTTACTGCTGTACCGCCTCGGTCGTCAAATCAATAGCGCAAGAATACCGCACCGAAGCAAAGTATCGGAAATATCCTGCAATTTGGTCGCCTGCAACATCTTCTCCCGCGGGGCAGAAGAACCGAACAAAAAACCCCGTCAAATCAACATCGCATTGAATTTTGGCCGAGAAGCTCTGGTTGGTCCACGCGTTGTCCGCCCCGCTTTCTGGAAGATAAATGCTTCCATCGCATGTCCGCCTGAGATGGGCGTAATTTTAGAGGCTCTTATATCCGGGACAACCAGTTATAAGCGAGTTAAAATACCGCGGTATTTCGAGGCGGAACCATGAATGTAAAGAGAATCAAAACGGATCGCCAGATACAGGCGTGCTTTCCGGTAATTCGTCAATTGCGCCCGCATCTGGTAGAGTCGGAGTTTGTCATCCGCGTGCGCCGACAGGAAGCATCCGGATTCCGTCTTGCTGCTGTATTTGCGGATCGCGTGCCGTGCGCTGTAGCGGGCTACCGTATTGCGGAATGTCTGTCACGTGGCCGCAATTTATATGTCGACGATCTGGTAACTGATGAAAAACACCGATCCAGGGGGTTGGGAAAAGTTCTGCTGGACTGGTTGATCGGCGAGGCTTGCCGCCACAAGTGTGAGCAATTGGCTCTGGATTCCGGAGTACAGCGGTTTGCTGCACATCGTTTCTACCTGCGCCATGGCATGAACATTACCGCCCATCATTTTGCATTGGATTTGAATCGGCAAAACCGCAACGGAAAACCTCAAAATCCAGGGTGACATTTCTATTTCGGTTAACAGCGGCACCAAAGCTTCCAGGTGCTGCTGTGCAATGTGCCCGGGAAGAAATGCCCCTTGCGTCATTGGGTATGTTTGACGGCCGGAGGTCTATCCGGCGCACTGCAATTCAACCATCATGCCGCCCTGACTCGACCAGGCAACCGCCCGGCCACGCCCCGCGGCTTTTGCCCTGTACAAAGCCTTATCAGCACGTGCAATCAGGTCGTGCATTGATCTATCCTCCTGACTGATCATGGCGATACCCATGCTCATCGACGGGTGGAGGTCCGGCGCAATCAGTGCCGCGGCCTTCACGTAGCCGGCACGCAGGCGCTGGGCAATTTCCGCGGCCTGTCTGGCATCCACACCGGTGAGCACCACAGCAAATTCATCGCCCCCAAGGCGGCCGATCGCGTCACCGGAACGCAGTTGGGTTTTGACTGCCTCGGCGAGGCAGCACAGCAGCCGATCTCCGGCCGCGTGCCCCAGCGTATCATTGGTGATTTTGAGATAGTCAAGATCAATTAATATCACGGCACCGGTTGCGGCTTCGCTTTTCTGTCGCATGATTTCCCACAATGCGGTCTGAAATCCACGCCGATTGAGCACCGCGGTAAGTTCATCCCGGTTGGCAGCACCAATGAGCATATTCCGCATTCGCTCGGCAACCATAAACGTCAGGCTCAAATTCCACGCCAGCACCACGACGATTGATGGCAAGAGCAGCGCCCCCAAATCGTGCAAGTTCAAAAATGCTCCAGACCCTATTAAGCGGTAAGCCCAGCAGCCGCGCACCACAATCAATATCGCAACACAAAATGACAACAATGCTGCAATCCACGCGCCCAAAAGCCGTTCCCGGCGTGCAATATCAGCACACAATATTCCGATAGACACAACCAGAAAATCACAGACGGAGGATATAACCACGATGCGCCATGAAGGGTCTTCACTTATGGGCGACGGGATTGCAAGAGCCGCAAAAACTGCCGCGGTCAGAACCGCGAGGGGAAGCTCCTTCGGCCTGCGTCCGGAAAACAACTGACAACCAGTCAAGCAGCAACACCATGCCACGACTATCAGCGTGTGGGCAGTGGCAATCGACAGCAGCGGCGATATGCTGCCGCGTAAGGATAACAGCAAATTAGCTACCAGGCCGGCGAAATTGGCCAGTCCCCAGTAACCAAAGTAAAGTTCGCCCGGCCGCAGATGGTAGACAACAAATTGCGCCAGCCCCATAACCGCCAAGATCAGCATAATTGCAAGAAAAATGGTGCGCGGGTCAATACCCATCTTGCCAGTTCCATAAACCAGACTCTCAGGAAGTCCGCGCCGCATACAGCCGGAAAATTCCAACACAGACCCTGCTGCAGCTTTTATCGGCAAAACAGTCGAAGACCGCCAATTTAAGCCCGGTTATTTTATCGGTTTTCACCGGTGGCGAGTTACGCGCAGGCCTTATTGTAGATGTCCCGGGCGGATATTTTCCGGCAGCGATTCCTGGAATCCATGCCGACATCCATCTGGTTTTATGAATTTGTGAATATGCAATACGGCGACCACACCCCGCGGTGTTTGCGGCGTGCTATCGCAAATTTAATGTTTTGGCGGTAGCATGGCCCACCTTATCGGCGGACTCTGGATAGTCCGCCGTGTTTGTTGATATGCTGCTGGAGGACATATTTATGATGCGAAAATTGGGTGCCGAATTTCTGGGAACTTTTCTGTTGGTATTCGGCGGGTGCGGCAGCGCTCTGATTTCCGCGGCGTTTCCACATCTGGGGATCGGTTTTGCGGGCGTGGCTTTGGCATTCGGTCTTACGGTGCTGACCATGATTTACGCGGTTGGATATATTTCCGGGGGGCATTTTAATCCTGCGGTAACTCTGGGCTTCTGGGCCAGCGGCCGATTCAGTGCCAAAGACGTTTTGCCTTATATTATTTCGCAGGTTGTGGCTGCCATTGCCGCGGCGGGACTGCTTTACGTGGTGGCCAGCGGTAAACCCGGATTTGTGGTTGGCGGCTTTGCCAGCAATGGGTATGGCCATTTAAGCCCGGGGCATTACAGTCTGCTGGCGTGTATGGTTTGTGAAATTATCTGCACGTTCTTTTTCCTCACGATTATTTTGGGCGTCACGGGGCCGGGCGGGCAGTCCGCATTTGCCGGCGTAGCTATCGGCCTGACCCTGACGCTTATACATCTGATTTCCATTCCAGTGGATAATACGTCCGTCAATCCAGCCCGCAGCACCGGCCCGGCTTTGATTGCCGGCGGGGACTATCTCCATCAGCTTTGGCTGTTCTGGGTGGCACCGATTGTCGGCGCGGTTCTGGCGGGGTTGGTCTATCGGTTGTTCAAGGCCAAGGCGGATTAACCGTGCGCCTGAAACGTATACCGGGCGTTGTTGCGGAAAATCTGCAATTTTACCCTGCGCTGTCGTCGGCGACCACGCGGTCAATCCAGCCGCCGCCGAGTAATACATCGCCGTCATAACACACAACAGCCTGACCGGGTGTAATGGCGGCAATGGGCTGATCGAATGTCACGGTCAATTCATCGGCCCCGGTGATTTGGGCCATCGCGGGGGCCGCCGGGGTGTTATAGCGGATTTTGGCCAGACAATGTATCGGCTCTGTTGGTGGGGCGGTCAGCCAGTTGATTTCTCTGGCCACAAGCCGCCGGTGTAACAAATTTTCATGTGGGCCGATGGTCACCGTGTTACTTGCCGCGTTAATGCCGGTGACATAGACCGGATAACCCAGGGCGACTCCCACGCGGCGGCGCTGACCAAGCGTGAAATGCTGATGGCCATCGTGTGATCCAACCGTTTTGCCATGATGGTCCACAATGGGTCCGGGCTTTACTGATTCCGGCGAACGCTTTTTCACAAGGTTAAAATATTGATTATCAGGCACAAAGCAGATTTCCTGCGAGTCCGGTTTGTCATGAACGGGCAATCCGAATCGCTGCGCCATGGCTCGAACTTCGCTTTTCGGATATTCGCCAATCGGCAGCATCATTCGCGGTAATTCATCCGGCGGAACCCCAAAAAGCACATAGCTTTGATCTTTGGCGTGATCCGCGGCGCGCAAAATGCGCGTGGCACCGGCGGCATCACGGCCAATGCGGGCATAGTGCCCGGTGGCGACAAAATCGGCACCCACCGCCCGCGCATAGCGCGATAATTTGCCGAATTTCAGGTATTCATTGCAGCGCACACACGGATTGGGGGTTCGTCCGTTGTTGTACTCGCGCACAAAATAATCAATAATGCCCCCGAAATCATGCTGGAAATTCAAAGCATAAAACTCAATGCCCAGCAATCCCGCGACATAGCGGGCATCTGCAGCGTCATTGGTTGAGCAGCAACCTTGATGATGGGGTTTGGCGGCTTTTTCAGGTGAACAGGCTACCAGTTCATCTTCCGCCTGCTGCATCGGATCATTACCCAGGCGCATAAACACGCCAAGGCAGTCATAGCCCTGCTCTTTCAGCAACGCCGCCGCGACCGAGCTATCTACGCCGCCCGACATCGCCACCACAACTTTTTTCCCGTTCGCGGACAAAATCCGTCTCCAAAACCAGGAAAATTATAGCATATTTCCCGCTCCTTTGGGCGTTTGCAACGTCCCCGCGGAATAACGGGGCCGGCGCGGCATCATATCGAGTCACAGGCATGTTTTTTTGCCACAATATTCTTGTTCGACTGGTTTACTCCAGCGGCGCACCCGCGGTCCAAGTCTCCCGCTGAGTTGGCATACGCTTGGCGGCGCGATTGCATGCGTTTCGGCGTGATTGGTATGCCGCGTGTGATCGATTCCCAGCCCGTTGGCGGGCGCGGCGGATCCGTGCAGAGCTCCGCGATGCGAGTTTGCAAGACCGAACATTCCCATAGCGACGGCATTTACGTCGGCGATTTTGCCGGCTGCCCCGAAAAATTGCCAAGCCACCTGTCGCACGGCCGCACTTGAAGCATGAATTGCCTGAGGCAGGCGGACAATTTCCGAATTTCACGCTAGAATTCCCGTTTGATGTTGCGCCTTGAACTGGAAAGGTTAACCATGGCGGAAAAGAAAAAACTGCGGCTTGGGCATTCACCGGATCCGGATGATGCCTTTATGTTTTATGGTCTGGCTACCGGTAGACTGGATGCCGGTGATTATGAGTTTGAGCATATCCTGCAGGACATTCAAACTCTTAATGTACGGGCCATGAAAGGTGAATTGGAAATCACAGCCATCAGCCTGCATGCTTACCCGTATGTGAAGGACAAATACGCCCTGATGGCCAGCGGCTGCTCCATGGGGGAAAATTACGGCCCCATGCTGGTATCCAAAAAGCCCTACACGATTGACGAATTAAAAACCAAACGCATCGCAATTCCCGGTACGCTGACCACCGCGTTTTTAACCATGCAGTTGCTTCTGGGCAAAGGCGTGCACACCGTGGTTAAACCCTTTGATCAGATTTTGGAATATGTTCAGGCGGGCCATGCGGACGCGGGGTTAATTATTCATGAAGGGCAATTGACTTTTCAGAATAATGGCCTGGTCTGCTGTGTGGATTTGGGCAAGTGGTGGAAGGAAAAAACCGGCCTGCCGCTGCCCCTGGGAGTTAACGTGATTCGCCGGGATATGGGTGAAGCGGCCATGCAGGAAGTCACGGGAATATTAAAGCGCAGCATTGAATTTTCGCTGGCGCATCGGAAGGAAGCGGTTCGTCATGCCCTGCAGTATGCGCGGGATATGAATGAATCGCTCGCCGATGAATTCGTGGGCATGTATGTCAATCATTGGACGCTGGACTTCGGGCCGGAAGGCCGAAAAGCCGTCAATGCCATTTTGGACGCCGGTGCCAAAGCGCAACTGATTCCACCGTGTACGCCGGTGGAATTTGTGGGATAAGTTTCTCATTTAACAATTCGCATCAGTAATGTCATTATTGAAGGATAATGCAATGACCCAGACCAATCAAAAGAACCCCTTTACCGTCTCGCAGCGTTGCGGCAAATTGGCCGTCAGTTCGGGCAGCGCCTGGGAACCGAAAATCGGATACAGCCGGGCGGTAAAAAAGGGCAACACTATATTTATCAGTGGTTGCGTCGGAATTGAGGCGGATAAAACCTTCTCACCCGATGTGGCGCAACAGACACGGCGCTCGCTGGCGATCATTGCATCCGCACTGGAGGCGCTGGGCGCTTCGGTGGCCGATGTGGTAATGACCCGCATGTATCTGACGGACATTAAAAATTGGGAACAGGTGGCATTGGTTCATGGCGAGATATTCGGGGAAATTCGTCCCGCAACGGTTATGGTTGAAGTTTCCAAACTCATCGACGACGCGGCACTGATAGAAATTGAAGCCACTGCCATGGCCGGTTGATCGTCGGTTTTTTGGCTTGCCGCCCGGAAACTTTGCTATAGTTAAGGTGTTGGTAACTCCGATAACCTATATCGGATGCTGTTGTTTGGCCGAGGTAATGTCCTATGTGTGGAATTGTGGCGTATGTGGGGGATAAAGACGTTCGGCCCGTGCTGATCGAAGGGTTGAAACGCCTTGAATATCGAGGATATGACTCAGCAGGTGTCTGTATTGGCGGCAAGGACGGCTTTTTCATTCGCAAGGCCGCCGGGCGCATCAGTGTTCTGGAATCGATTCTCGATGAGGAAAAAGCCATTCCCAAAGGCCATGTCGGCATGGCCCATACCCGTTGGGCCACGCATGGAGCGCCAACGGAATGCAACGCCCATCCGCATACGGATGATAAAAAGCGGATCGCCATTGTCCATAACGGCATTATTGAAAATTATTCTGCCATCCGGCAGTTCCTCGCGGCCAAGGGGCACAGTTTTGTCAGTGATACAGACACCGAATCATTATCCTGCCTGATTGGGCATTTTTACGACGGCAACCTCGCCAAAGCGGTGCAGTTGGCCCTGCGCGAAATTCGCGGCACCTATGGCCTGGCGGTCATGTCCGCCGCAGAACCGGATGTGCTGGTGGTCGCGCGGCGTGGGTCTCCCCTGATTATCGGTGTGGGCAAGGATGAATATATTGTTGCTTCTGATGCCGCGGCAGTGGTGGAACATACCACTCAGGTGATATATCTCAATGATAATGAAATGGCGGTCATCACCCCCAAAGGTTTCCGTACCATGACCATCGATGATGTTCCCGTGACCAAAGATGTCACCGCGGTTGAGTTTTCTCTGGAACAAATAGAACTTGGCGGTTATGACCACTTCATGCTGAAGGAAATTTTTGAGCAACCCGAAGCAATCGCCAACTGCCTGCGCGGACGGGTGGATCGGCATGAGGGGCGCGTGGTTCTCGGCGGCATTGCCCAATACAGTCGCGATATTGTCCGGGCCAGGCGCATTATCATTACCGCCTGCGGCACCGCATGGCACGCCGGTCTGGTGGCGGAATTTCTATTTGAAGAATTGGCGAAAATTCCGACCGAAGTTGAATACGCCAGTGAATTTCGTTATCGCAATCCCATCGTCGAAGACGGCACGATTGTCATTGCCATCAGTCAGTCCGGTGAAACTGCCGATACGCTGGCCGCCCTGCGCGAAGCCAAAGACCGCGGTGCTCTGAGCCTCGGCGTGGTCAATGTTGTCGGCAGCACCATTGCCCGTGAAACCGATGCCGGTGTATATCTGCATGTCGGGCCGGAGGTCGGCGTGGCAAGCACCAAAGCCTTCTGCGGACAAATTGTTGTCGCAGCGCTTCTGGCCTTGAGCATTGCCCGGCGTAAATACATGTCTCAAAGCGTACTGCAGGAATTTTTAACTGCGCTGGATCGCGTGCCCGAACAGATGCGGCATATTCTGGAGCAAAGTGAACTGATCCGTCAGGTGACAACCCAATATGTCCAGCGGGAAAACTGGTTGTTTCTGGGCCGTGGATTTAATTATCCCGTGGCCCTGGAAGGGGCATTAAAGCTCAAGGAAATCAGTTATATCCATGCGGAGGGCCTGCCCGCCGCGGAAATGAAGCATGGCCCGATTGCCCTGATTAACCCCGGAATGCCCGCCGTGTTTATCGCCACCCGCGGCAGCCAATATGAAAAACTTCTGGGCAACATTCAGGAAGTCAAAGCCCGCGGCGGGAAAATCATAGCAGTCGCCAGTGAAGGCGATGACCACATCACCAAAATCGCGGATCACGTATTTACCGTTCCGGATACCATTGAACCTCTTCAGCCGCTGCTGACGGTCCTGCCCCTGCAACTTCTGGCCTATCACGCCGCAATGGCCCGCGGTTGCAATGTCGATAAGCCAAGGAATCTGGCCAAGAGTGTCACGGTGGAATAACCCCCCGCTCACGTTGCCACGGCCGATATTTTTCCGGTCAGACGGGATTTCGGCACGGATTTCATATCGGCGATCCAACGCACCGCGTCATAATGCGGGTTGCTTGTCATATGGATTTGTGGGACATTCCCGGCCGGGCATTGTCCGATGAAAAGGCTATATTCCATGCGACGATGCGTGAGCTGATGGGTAATGGTGGCGGCATGGCGTGTCAGCCCTATTTGCAATCCGGTGAGCCTAAAGAGTTGCCTGCCAACCGTTGCCGCGGTGGGGCGTGCGATTTCAAACGCGGGAAATTCCCAGAGATGTTCCCACAGGCCGCCTGATTTACGCTGCGCCAGCATCCAGCCTTGCGGTGAACGGATGATCACAGCCGCCAGCATGATCCGCGGCGTGCTTTCCCTGGCCTTTTTGACCGGCAGTTGCTCCTGCAGGTTTTCACGCCGCGCGCCGCAAACGCGTTGCAGCGGACAGGTTCGGCAGGTCGGCTTGACCGGTGTGCAGACAGTGGCCCCGAGTTCCATCATGGCCTGATTAAAATCGCCCGGCTGTTTCAGCGGAACCAGCGAATCGGCAATATTCCAGAGCCGCTTCCGGGTTTTTGGATTGGCGATATCGTCTTGAATAAGCAGCAGCCGCGTGAGCACCCGCATGACGTTGCCATCGAGCACCGACACTTTTTCATGGAATGCGATGCTGGCGATGGCGCCCGCGGTATATGGGCCGATGCCGGGAAGTTGCAAGATGTCATCATATTTTGATGGAAATACACCATGATATGTCAATATGACCAATTGTGCCGCCCGGTGCAGGCTTTTGGCCCTGCGGTAATAACCCAGACCCGCCCAGAGTTTCAGCACCTCTTCCAACGGTGCCCCGGCCAGTGCGCGCACATCGGGAAAACGCCGCAGGAATGACCGATAATATGGTTCCACCGTGGAAACCTGCGTCTGCTGGAGCATCACTTCCGACAGCCAGATCGCGTACGGGTCCGTGGTATTGCGCCAGGGCATTGGCCGTTTGTTGGTTTGAAACCATGGCGTCAGGCGTTGATGGAGGTGATGTTTAACGGCAGCGGGGACAACGGTTATGGGTGCTGATTTCATATTCGAGATTTTAGCTGCCCGGCATGATTCATCAATAAATCAAATACGGGAAACGGTACCGCTGCGGCAAGGGTAATGTTGAGTTATCCACAAAGCGATTTCTCGCACCACTACATCTGGTAGAAATTTTTTTTAGTAACACAAGTCTTGTGGATACAATGGGTTAGTGATGTGGAGAACCTGTCCGTCAATATTTAGTGAAGAAAATGATTGACACCACAAGATATAGTGTTAAAGTAACCTGCGTGAGCCTTATTGAGTTCTTAATAATCGCGAAAGCGTGACGATTAAGAACACAATGGGGCCGACAATATCGGTTGAGATGATTCAGGGGCGAAGTTCCTTTCTCTTGAGTTTCAACCGGAATTGTAATACACTAACAAAAACCAAACCGTTTTGCGGTTATGTGCAGGCAGGCAGTATGGCAATTCTCGCAGACACACAAATTCAAGCATCCGTCAAAATTGAGCCATTTGAAAAGTCGATCAAGCGCGCCGGAGCCGTAAGCTACGGTGTTTCCAGTTATGGTTACGATGTAAGGGTGGGGCCTAAGTTTAAGATTTTCACCAATGTGAATTCTGAAGTTGTGGATCCCAAACATTTTTCTCCTCGGAGTTTTGTGGATGTCGATGCGGGCAAAGACGGCTACGTGCTGATACCGCCCAATAGTTTCGCCTTATGTGAAACCGTCGAATATTTTGAAATTCCACGGGACATCCTGGCGATTTGCGTAGGCAAAAGCACCTATGCCCGGTGCGGCATTATCGTCAATGTGACCCCGCTGGAGCCGGAGTGGAAAGGCCGCGTCACCATAGAAATTTCCAACACCACGCCGCTGCCGGCCAAAATTTACGCCAATGAGGGTATCGCCCAGATTATTTTTCTCCGCGGTGAAAAGGTTTGCAATATCAGTTACGCGGATAAACAGGGGAAATATCAAGATCAACCCGGCTTGACGTTGCCCAAGGTTGATTAGTTGATTGGTTGATGCGCTGAAAATGCGGATCAGCGGCGCTAATGCCGTTGATCCGCTCAAAAAACCATGCCGCCGGCCACGGAAAGCCGGGGCTTTCATGGAGTGGCCGGCGACGCCGCAGGATGGGACGTCGCCGGCAAATTTAAACGCACGGAAGCAGGAGTCAAGGCTATGAAAATCAATCGTCGGTTTACCAAAGCGGGCGTGGACGTTTACTCCACGGTCAAATTCAGCAAACGCACGAGCAAAATTTCCAATGTGGACGGCTCGGTCGTTTTTGAAATGAAGGATGCGGAAATCCCCGCGGACTGGTCGCAATTGGCCACCGATATCATGGTCAGCAAATATTTCCGCAAGGCGGGCATCCCCCAAACCGATGCCCAGGGCAAACCCGTGCTGGATGCCGAAGGAAAGCCCAAGAACGGCCCGGAAACATCAGTTAAGCAGGTCGTTCATCGCCTGGCTGGCTGTTGGGCCCATTGGGGACAGCAATATGGCTACTTTGATTCCAAACAGGATGGGCAGGCATTTTATGATGAACTCGCCCACATGCTGCTTACCCAGAAGGCCGCGCCCAATTCACCGCAATGGTTCAATACCGGTTTGCATTATGCCTACGGCCTGACCGGCCCATCCCAGGGCCATTGGTATGTCAATCCGAAAACACACCAGTTGGAACAATCCACCGATGCATACACGCATCCGCAGCCGCACGCCTGTTTTATTCAGAGTGTCAGTGACGATCTGGTAAATGACGGCGGCATCATGGATTTGTGGGTGCGCGAGGCGCGGCTGTTTAAGTACGGTTCGGGCACGGGCAGCAATTTTTCCAAACTCCGGGGCGAAAACGAAGCCCTCTCCGGTGGTGGAAAATCATCCGGCCTCATGAGTTTTCTGCGCATCGGAGATCGCGCGGCCGGAGCCATTAAGTCCGGCGGTACCACGCGCCGGGCGGCAAAAATGGTATGTCTGGACCTGGATCATCCGGATATTGAAGAATTTGTAAACTGGAAAGTCCGCGAAGAAATCAAAGTCGCCGCGATGGTTGAGGGGCTTAAGCACCTGCCCAGGGAACAGCAGGAATTGGCGAAAAATCTCAAGCTCAAGCTCGATTACGATTTTAACGGTGAAGCTTACGCCACGGTTTCCGGCCAGAATTCCAATAATTCCGTTCGCGTATCCAATGCATTTATCGAAGCGGTGGAGAAGGATTCCGACTGGAACCTGATCCGCCGCACCGACGGCAAAATTCATAAGACGCTCAAAGCTCGTAAGCTCTGGCAGGAAGTGGCCTTTGCGGCCTGGCGCTGTGCCGACCCCGGCGTGCAGTATGATGACACGATCAACCAGTGGCACACCTGCCCGCAAAGCGGCCGCATCAACGCCAGCAACCCGTGCAGCGAATACATGTTTCTGGACAATACCGCCTGCAATCTGGCGTCCATTAACCTCATGAAATTCTTTGATGCCGCAACGGGGAAATTTGATATCGAAGGTTTTCAGCATGCGTGCCGACTCTGGACCATCGTGCTGGAAATTTCCGTGCTCATGGCGGCATATCCAAGTCGGGAAATTGCCCGCTTAAGCTACGAATACCGCACGCTGGGACTGGGATATGCCAACATCGGCACGATGTTAATGGTCGCCGGCATCGCGTATGACAGTCCCGCCGCCCGGGCCGTCTGCGGGGCCGTTACCGCCCTGATGACCGCCGAGTCTTATGCAATTTCCGCGGAAATGGCGCGGGAACATGGCGCATTTCCCGGTTTTCATCCCAACCGGGAAGACATGCTGCGGGTTATGCGTAATCACCGCGCCGCGGCCTATGCTTCCGGTGAATATGACGGCTTATCGGTAAAGCCCGTGGAAATCGACGCGGCGCAATTTGGCACGCACCCCACACTGGAGCCCACGCTCCTGCAAGCCTGCCGCGAGGCATGGGATCGGGCCGTTACCCTCGGTGAAAAATATGGCTATCGGAATGCTCAGACCACCGTTATCGCCCCCACGGGTACCATCGGCCTGCTGATGGATTGCGATACCACCGGTGTTGAACCTGATTTTGCCCTGGTGAAATTCAAGAAGCTCGCCGGCGGCGGTTATTTTAAAATCGCCAATCAATCCATTGAACCGGCGTTGCGGAATATGGGCTACTCTCCGGATCAGATTAAGGATATTTTAACTTATGTCATGGGCACCTTGAGCTTGCGCGGCGCGCCGCATATTAACATTGACTCCCTTAAGGCGAAGGGCTTCACGGATGAAGAACTGGCAAAAATAGAGGCATGCCTGCCTTCTGTTTTCGAGCTGGCCTTCGCCTTTTCTACCTGGACACTCGGCGAGGCGGCATTGACCCGCCTTGGCTTTTCAACCCAGCAATGGCAACAGCCTGGTTTCAACCTGTTGCGGGCGCTGGGCTTTACCAAACGGCAGATTCGTGAAGCCAGCGATGTGATCTGCGGTTCGCAAACCATTGAAGGCGCTCCGCACATCAAGCCGGAACATCTGCCGGTCTTTGATTGCGCCAATCGCTGTGGCCGCAAGGGCAAACGCTTTATTCATCACATGGGCCACATCCGCATGATGGCCGCGGCCCAGCCCTTTATCAGCGGGGCCATCAGTAAAACCATCAACCTGCCAAACGAAGTGGGTATCGGCGATATTGAAGAAGCTTATCGGGAAAGCTGGCAGTTGAGCCTGAAGGCCGTGGCGCTGTATCGTGATGGTTCAAAATTAAGCCAGCCGCTGAATTCCACCTCGGATGATGATGCTTCCGATGACGGCGATATCGACGCGCTGAAAGTTGAAGCCGCCGCGGCCTGCACGACATGCGGCGACCCCAGTCCCGCATTACTGGGCGATGGCACCGTTCCCGCCGGTACGCTGGAAACCGGCTCTACCGGTGGCTCCAAGGTGGTGGAACGGATTGTCGAAAAAGTGGTGCATCGCCCGTTGCGCCGGCGCCTGCCGGACACGCGCAACAGTATCACGCATAAGTTTGATATTGCCGGCCATGAAGGGTACCTCACCTGCGGCCTGTTTGATGATAACAGCCCGGGTGAAGTGTTTATCACCATGGCCAAGCAGGGCAGTACCGTCGGCGGACTTATGGATACCATTGCCACCCTGGTATCCCTGAATCTGCAATATGGTGTTCCATTGGAGGCCATTGTCCGGAAATTTGAACACATGCGGTTTGAACCCGCGGGCATGACCACCAACGCGGATATTCCCATTGCCAAAAGCCCCATTGATTATCTCGTGCGCTGGTTGGGCATGCAGTTTATTGTCGGGTATCGTGATGCCAATTCTCCACGGCGGCAGCACGGTCATGCCGCACATGCGCCGGAACATCTGGCCGGTGCCTCTTTGGAACCCATAACGCCGATTGTTGTTCCCGCACCAAAGGCCGGCGGCAATGGTAATGGCAATGGTAAAGGCAATGGCCACCACAACCGGCTGGAAGATGGCCCCAGTGATCTTGCGGCTTCTTCAGGTTTGCAGGCTGCGGTCAACAAGGAAACCGTTGCCACTGTCCGAGCCACACCGCGTGTGACGACAAATGAGAAAAGCTCTTCCGCCAGCGCGCTGTCGCAGCAAATGGCCACCTTGATGGGTGATGCGCCGGTTTGCAAGTGCGGCAGTATCACGGTGCGTAATGGCAGTTGCTACAAATGCCTGAATTGTGGTGAATCGCTCGGCTGTTCATAATTAACCAGCCGCGATTGATCGCACCCGGCCATTGGAGTGGCTTTCAGTTCCTAACAAGTACTGGGCACTCCGGCTTACTGCAACAAGATGGTATTGTGGGGAGCCGCGCCGCGCAGCGTGACAAAATGGGTGCCGCCCGAAGGATCGTTTGCGAGGCCTTTGCCGGCAAGCGGGCATGTGCGAACTTGACGGTGAAAATATCCCCAAAGCGGTCATGGCCAAATGGCAATGTTGTCTTTACGACGATCATCCCGTGGCAATCCAGAATCCGCTGACGCGAAAGCCGACGGTCGCAATCTCAGATGACGCGGATGGGCGCTGATGATATGCGATGCGGGCAAAGGTCGGTGACTTTAGAAGAGAAAATTATCGCCCGCTCTCTTTATGTTTAACATCAGCGGAGGCTTATCAAGGAAGAACAAGCCGAAATTGACCACCTGAGAAATCAGTATGTTCCGAGGTACACTTGCAGTCATCGAAGCCCATGGCACCCTGGGCCATGAGTACTTGCAAACGGTATATCAGGGTGCCATCGAACGGAAATTGAGCCGGCGCTTCGTGAACAATTATCTGCGAATATCGGCGGAATCTGCGGTTCAGAACGGGGGAAGCGCACGCGTTGAGCACGTCAATCTGGCAACCACCACCGATTGAACATGCGGCGTGCCGCGTCGCTCTCAGGGCGAAATCATATATAGACAATCATAT
>JAJYZY010000048.1 GCA_021799715.1 Planctomycetota bacterium
AAAAAGCGCGACTGTCGGAGTCATTGGTCTTGGCTATGTCGGCCTGCCGCTGGTCAAGGCGTTTTCCGATGCCGGATTTACCACCATGGGTTTTGACGTGGATCAGGCAAAAGTGCGAATGCTGGAGGCGGGAAAGAGTTACATTCGCCATATTTCCGCCGCTACCATTCGCAGTCTGGTGCGCGATGGAAGATTCACGCCCACGGTGGATTTTTCAGGAATGGCGCGGTGCGATGCCTTGATAATTTGTGTTCCCACCCCGTTAACCCTCAACCGGGAGCCGGATATGCAATATGTGTCCGGGACTGCCCGGGCAATTTTGGCGTATTTGCGTCCCGGCCAATTAATTGTTCTTGAATCCACAACCTATCCCGGAACAACCCGTGAAGTGGTTCTGCCGGTGCTTGAATCCGGGGGCCTGAAATCCGGAAAGGATTTTTTACTGGCCTATTCACCGGAGCGCGAGGATCCGGGACGCAAGGATTTTCAGACCGTTGATATTCCGAAGGTAGTTGGCGGCATGGATGCCGGTGCCCTGAAAACAGCTTGCGCCTTGTATGGCCAGGCGGTGAAAACGGTAGTTCCGGTGGAGAGTTGCGAAATTGCCGAAGCGGGAAAGATTCTTGAAAACTGCTACCGCTGCATCAACATCGCGATGATCAATGAATTAAAAATCATTTTCGACCGCATGGGTATTGATGTGTGGAAAGTCATTGCCGCCGCGAAAACCAAACCATTCGGCTTCCAGGCGTTTTATCCCGGCCCCGGCCTTGGCGGGCACTGCATTCCAATTGATCCGTTTTATTTAAGCTGGAAAGCCAAACAGTATGATGTTACCGCCCGCTTCATTGAACTGGCCGGCGAACTCAATACCGCCATGCCTTATTATGTGATTGGCAAAGTCGCTGAATCACTCAATGATGCGGGGCGGGCGATTCGCGGCGCGCGGATTCTGGTATTGGGGCTGGCATACAAAAAAGACGTTGATGATCTGCGCGAGTCGCCGTCCGTGGTGCTGATTGAGCAACTCAAGCACCGCGGCGCGCGTGTGGATTACAATGATCCGTTTATCCCGCGGACACACGCGCAGCGGCAGCATGATTTGCGGATGAAGTCCATTCCCCTGACCGCGGAAAATCTGAAGCGCTATGACCTGGTCCTGATTGCGACGGATCATTCGGTTTATGACTGGCAATTTATTGTACGGAATGCGCGACGTATTGTCGATACGCGAAATGCCACGGCCGGCATCCGCGGTGGGCGCGGGAAAATAACCCGTGCTTAAAGAGGAGTCAAGTCATGAACCGCCGGTATCTGCTGCCCTTCAAAACCAAGCGTCTTCCGCAAATACATACCGATGTATTAATCATAGGCGGCGGCGTGGCCGGATTGCGGGCCGCCGCGGCCGTATCGGTTGAATCTCTGGATGTGCTGGTTGTATCGAAGCACCAATTGTCAGAATCAAACACCTATTACGCGCAGGGCGGAATCGCCAGTGTCATGCAGGCGGATGACAGTTTTCAGAGCCATATTGAAGACACGCTCACGGTCGCGTGCGGGCTGGGTGATCGTCCGGCCGTGGAAACCGTAGTCCGGGAAGGTCCGCAGCGCATAGAGGAACTCATACGGTGGGGGGCGAATTTTGACCGTGAAACCGATGGTCGACTGGCCTTTGCGCGGGAAGGTGGGCACTCATTTGCGCGGATCGTTCACGCGCTGGGTGATGCCACCGGGCGGGAACTTGCGAACTGCCTGATGGGGGTGGTGCGCGGGTATGAGCAGGTATCGATATTGGAACATACGTTTGTTCTCGATCTCGTTACGCGGGATAACCGCGTGCTGGGCGCGCTGGCATGGAATGCTCAGCGCGGGTTGTTTGTCATATTTGGTCGTAAAACAATATTGGCCAGCGGCGGGGCCGGCGCTTTGTACCGGGAAACGACCAATCCGTCGATTGCCACCGCCGACGGCCACGCCATGGCCTGGCGCGCGGGCGCGACGCTAAGGGATATGGAAATGGTGCAATTTCATCCGACGACCATTTATATCGCCGGGTCCGCCCGATCCCTGGTCAGTGAAGCGGTGCGCGGCGAAGGGGCCAGACTCATTGACAAATCGGGTTACCGGTTTATGCCGGACTATCATCCTCAGGCGGAGTTGGCTCCGCGCGATGTGGTTTCCCGCGGAATCATGGCGCAGATGGCCAAGACCCGCACGACGCATGTATTTCTTGATTGTCGGCATATGGGCGGGGAAGCGTTCAAGGCACGGTTTCCGGGCATTTATCAAGTATGTATGCAGTTTGGAATTAATCCGGCCCTGCAGCCGATTCCGGTTCATCCCAGCGCGCATTACATGGTCGGCGGGGTGGCGTGTGATTTGTTGGGACGCACGGATGTTGAAGACCTGTACGCCGTTGGCGAGGCCGCCTATACAGGCCTGCATGGAGCCAATCGGCTAGCCAGTAATTCGCTTATTGAGGCGCTGGTATTCGGCAAGCGGGCCGGCGAACACGCGGCGGCGGCCCTGGCCGGCCAGAGCCGCTCAGTGGAAGTGCCGATTGTGGCGGCAGAAATAGCGCCCAGTGAGCGCACTGAACTGGATATACAGGATGTTTTCGGCTCCCTGCGGTCGCTGATGTGGCGGAATGTGGGAATTGAGCGGGTGGGGCCGCGGCTGGACGAGGCGCAGGAAATTATCGATTTCTGGTCGCATTATCTGCTGGATAAAGTATTTGATAAGCCCGCGGGCTGGGAACTGCAGAACATGCTGCAAATGTCGCGACTGATCACCGCTGCGGCGGGGGCGCGCCAGGAAACGCGCGGCGTGCATTTCCGCACGGATTACCCCGAACGCGATGATCGCAACTGGAAATGTCATCTCGACTGGCGGGCAATGTCAAAAATTCCAATGAAAATGGCCGTTAATAATGAATCGGCGGAAGCCAAAGCCGGTTTCGGGTAAACGGTTATAGAATCGCCAGGTGCTCATACGCCATCTTCCATGCTTGCGCTGCGGCGGCGGGGCGGTAGGATTCGCGGCGGTCGTTGGCGAAGGCGTGCGGGCCATCAAATAGTGCCAGGGTATAGCGCTTCTTATATTTTCCCAGTGCTTCAACAATGCGTGCATGTTCTTCGGGAGGAATATGTGTGTCTTCACTGCCGTAAGCTAAAAATAATGGTGCCGAGAGATTGTTAAGATTTTCTTCGGTAAGCAGGCTTGCACGCCCCATGCGGTCGGGGGCTGCCGGGGCGATGGACCCGCCATAAAACGATACCGCCGCTTTAATTCGTGATCCCAGCGCGCAAGCCGCCATAAAGCTGATTCGACCACCCATGCAGAATCCAATAATTCCGCATCGCCCGGTGTCCACTTCGGGATGGTCATGCAGCCTGTCAATACTTCGGGTAATGTGATCCATGATCGTAGCGGATGTGAGTTCTTTCGCCGTGTTCATCGCGGCTTGAATATCGTTGTAGTCGAAAACTTTGCCATCAAACAAATCCGGCACCACAGCGCAATATCCGTTCCGCGCAACATCCGCGGCGACACGCTGGAAATGTTCATTGAGGCCAAAAACTTCAAAAATTACCACGACAAGCGGATATTTCCCCGCAGCGGCGGGTTGCGCATAAAACGCCCGCCGTCCCGTAGCGGTTTCAAGCCAACGTGTGCTGATATTCATGGTCATTGTTGAGCCTCCATACAGCCTTGGTCACCCGGCAATTTCGGCGGTGGTGCATTCAAGCCCCGTCATGCGGCAGCCCCGCGGACCACAACATGGTTTATACGCTGAAGTTCAGCCAATGGATCGAGGGATCCGCGCGTCCGGCAAGGCTCTATTTTGCCGCGCCGATGGCCCCGGCATAATCCGGTTCCTGCGCGATTTCGGGAACCAATTGCGCATATTTGATGGTTCCGGTTCCATCTGCCACTATCACCGCTCTGGCCAGCAGACCCGCCAGTGGGCCGTCGGCAATGGTTAATCCGGTGAGATTGCCGAATTCAGGATGACGGAACGTGGAGAGGGTCTGTACATTTTTTATTCCTTCCGCGCCACAGAAGCGGCTTTGGGCGAATGGAAGGTCGGCTGAAATGCACAACACCGCGGTATTGGTCAGTGCCGCGGCATCCACGTTGAATTGCCGCACGGATCGGGCGCATACCGATGTATCAATGCTGGGAAATATATTAAGAATAACGGTCATGCCCGCGAGTTGCGTTGATTTCAATTCGCTTAAATCAGCTTTGGTGAGGGTAAATGCGGGGAGCTTTCCACCGACTTTTGGCGCATCGCCCACGGTGTGAATCGGATTGCCCTTGAATGTAATATCAGCCATATAAGACTCCTTCATTCATGTCATTGTTCCATATCCGGCGCGTGCCGGAATTTTCACGCGCAATTCTCGACGCAAACGAGGTTTTCGGCAACCCGTTGGAGCATTTTTCAGCCAATCGTACCCGTGTTAGTCTTCAGCCGCTGCAGTTGGTGGTTTGTTGCTGCTGTCATTACTCGACAGGACGGATGGGGCGGTTATCGATGGTGAGGATTGTGCCGGCATATATTGCCCGCGGTTCGCGGTGCGATGGCATGGCCAGGAGTAACGCACCGTCATCAGCGATGCCGGCACCAGTACCGCTGATCGTTTGATTTTGAGATGCAAGAGTTATGGCGCGGCCAATCAGAAAATCAAGCCGGCAAATATCCTGATGAAGCGGCGGCCATTTTCGGTTGATCAACGCGCCGATGCAGTCCTCGATATTATGCAGGATCGCATTGTTAACCTTAACTTTATCCACGGGGCCGCCGAGTTCGCGGGCCAGGCATGTGGCGTATTGCCGAAGTGATGCATCGCTGGCCGCCGGATCGGCATTGACATTCATGCCGATGCCGATAACTGCAACGGCCCGATGTCCCATCGTGATGCTTTCAGACAGCACGCCGGCGATTTTGCGGCCGTTGAACAGCACATCATTGGGCCAGCGCAAATGGACGTTGGTAAATGCAATATCGCTTTTTGGCGGCCCCGGCAGCCACGGCGAGGCAAACCATGGCCGCATAATCATGCGGGCGATGGCCAGTCCGGTGATCAAAGGCAGATAGCGGTGCATATATTGCGGGACATCAGGGAACACCGCACTTAGATAAATGCCGCCGTCGGGACTTATCCACGTTCGGCCGTGCTGGCCGCGGCCGCAGGTCTGGCTTTCCGCGACATAAAATTGGCGGGGCAGTCCCAGTGGTTGGTCGGACAGCACCAGTTCTCTGGCATGGGCTGTGGCAATATCCTGTGTGGATTCTACGGTACCAAGGTATGCCACTTCACTTACTACGCGTTGGGTCATGTAAAAATCCATCGTTGAAGCTGTTCGCGGGCATGTTCAGCGGCTTTCAGCGGATGTTGCAGATCACGGACATCAACCACAATCGGCCCGGTGTAATCCTGGTTCTTCAGCAGGATTGCCACCTCTGCGCCCTTGGCTCCGCCGGCACCAAGGGGTGTCATTTGAACCGCCGAACCGGTGCGCAGGGCATCATTGCATATCCATAAGGCTGTGAGTCCGGCCAATGCTTCTGCAGCCGCCGGCACAGAACCGCCGGCGGCAATAATGCGTGCCGAATCCAAATTGGCCATCAGGGAAGGAGCGCCGATTTTGCGGAGGATTTTGAGCAGCAGTTGCGGTTGGCCGCAGGATAGAGCCGCGACAACCCCGGTGCGATCAGCCCGCACCGCCAGCAGGCGGAATATTTCCTCAACTTCGCCGGAAATGGCCGCATCATCCGCGGCTTCTCCGATATAAACGGAAACCAGCGGAGTTTGAAACTGATGAGCCAGATCACAAGCTGCCAGCGCATCATCAAGCAGCCTCTGCGATGTTGCGGAATCAAACGCGCCGGATTTCCCCACACCAACGCGCAGCACGCCAAGTGCCAGGCCGCGCGCGGCCAAAATCTGTTTTAAGTGGCGCTGTGCGGTGTGACCAAATGATTCGGTGTTGATCTCCGGATGGCCTATTCCGATGGCCAGTCCGCCGTAGCCCAGTTTGTACGCCCATTGCGCAGTATCCCGCAAATCCAGGCCCAGCGGTTCAACGGCCAAAAGAGGGATCAGCGGCGGCAATTTCTCACGTTTCATTTTGAAGCTTCCATATTCCGTAGCGGTTGCGGCCCGTCGGAATCCATGGGCACCATGGATGCGATCATGGATTTCATGCGGCTAATCCGAGGCGGTTTTTTCCTTCTCTTTGTCGTGGGCGGCCCACGCAGATTGCGCTAAAATTCCCAGGCAGCACAGGCCGATGATAATCGCCAGGAGATTAATCGGCTGTCTGGCCACATTCAACACATATTGATCCCGCAAATGAGCCGTTCCGTAGCGCATGATCAACCCCGTGGTACCGATGACGATCATGACGGCACCCTCCAGCGTGCAGATCATCACCGCGCACGCTTCAAATATATACAGCCCCGCCACGCCTAGAACAATCACACCAAGAATCGCCGGCACCCAACGGTAATCCGGAGGCTCCTTAAATACATGCCAAAGCGCTACACCTGCCGCTCCGCCGGCAACGGCACCGAGAAGCAACAGCGCCACGCGCATCATCGGTACCAGCAGTGCCCCCAATACCGTACCCACCAAAGCCGCGGCGGTACCGGCAATCCATGACCAATGGCCCAGAAACATTGCCAGATACCAGCCCAAAGCGGCACAGTTGGCCATGATCAATGCGCGATACGCACGCCGGGCCGAACACAGATATATCAGCCCGATAATGTTTAGAGCGATGTCCCAAATCCAAAACAGTCTGGACCACGATTGAAGCATGGCCTCATAGCGGGCCGCAAAATGCTGAATCGTGATGGTCAGAAGCACCGTTGTTTACTCCCGAATGCGCACGGTCGCGGTGGCGGGGGTGTTGCGGCTTGAGGAGCCGACGGCGAGCTGGTATTTGCCCGCCGGGACATCCCATGTGTTGTGCCCGGAATTAAAATATGCGAAATCCCTCCAGTGCAGTTGCAAGTGCGCTGTGGCGGTTTGTCCGGGTTTGAGATTCACACGCGCAAAGGCCCGTAGTGTCTGTACGCATCGGTTCGCGCGGTCTTCCATAGGGCGGACATAAAGTTCAACCACTTCGGCTCCGACCATTTTGCCGGTGTTGGTGACCGGAATGGCAACATGTATGACCCGATTTTTTCCCGATCCTTTGGATGTCACAGTCAAAGCACCGAAGGAGAATGTGGTATAGGACAAGCCGTCGCCAAAACAGAATCGCGGTTGGATGTGGCGTTTGTCAAACCAGCGGTATCCGACATAAATCCCTTCATTAAACAGAACTTGTCCGGCATGCCCGGGAAAATGGCCGTAGGCCGCATCATCCCGCCAATGCCTGGCAAAGCTGTCCGGAAGCCGCCCGCTGGGATCAAGCTTACCAAATAAAATATCCGCCACAGCGGTATTGCCGTTCTCACCGGGGTACCAGGCGTCCACCAGGCCCGCAACGCGATGAATCCACGGAGCCATGCCGACATCCGCGCCGGCATTTAAAACCACGATGGTATGCGGATTCAGGCCGGCGGCTTCGCGCAAGTATTGATCCTGCGGTGCCCAGAGGTGGTAGGTATGATCGGCTCCTTCATGTTCCTGATTCGGGCCGTAGCCCATGCAGGCAATGACCACATCCGCATGCTTGATGATTTTCTTCTGCGCTGCGGTCAGCAGATGATTGCCTTCCGGCAAATAACCAAACTCCATTTCCGCATTCCAATGGGAACCAAAGTATTCCACCCGCAGGCGATATGTTTTGCCGGCGGTCAGCGAGACTCCTTTAAGCTTCTTGATAAAGGCGTTTTGCCAGCGGCCAATTTTAATAATGCGGCGGCCATTCAAATAGACGCGGCAGGGATCCGCGGCGGCGGCTTCAAATAGATATGTGCCGGTGGTTTTCGCCGTGATGGTTCCCTTCCATCGCACGGAAAAATGACGGTTGGGCGTTTCCACGGGATAAAACTGTCCCCAGTTAAACGCAATGCGTTGATCCGTTCGGGTCATCACAGGGGTTCCGGCAAGACGGTCATTATCAAAATATTCGGCTTGCAGGCCGGGCTTGCCCTGCGGTGTTTGATATTCGCCCAGGCCCCAGAAACGTGAAAGTTTCTTGTTAAAGGGGATGCGAATAACCCGGATGTTTGAACCAGCGGTCGCCGCTCGAACGGCGGACAGCATGCTGACCGGATTGATGATGGAAGGGGCATATCCGCTGCCGCCGCCGGTCCAAATTGCCGGCGTGGCCATTGGCCCAATGACGGCAATTGTATGAATGGCTTTCGAATGCAGCGGGAGAATCCCGCCCTTATTTTTCAGCAAAACGGTGCCTTCCGCCGCCACTTGGAAGGCTGTGGCGGCGCTTTTGGGGTTGTTTAATGGAATGCTCTGATCTTCAACGCGCTTTTTGGTAAAGCCCATGGCGATCATCATCCGCAGCAATCTGCGGACATGTGTATTAATTTCATGCACGGTGATCTGTTTGGTTTTTACCAGCGGTTTAATTGTCTGATAGTTGTAATACTGATTGTCCGGCATTTCCAGATCCAGGCCCGCGGCCATGGGGCCAACGGTAGCGTGTGTGGCACCCCAGTCGGACATCAACACGCCTTTGAATCCCCATTGATGCCGCAACACGTCTGTAAGCAAATAGCGGCTGGCCGTGCAATGGTAACCGTTAAGTTTGTTGTACGCTGCCATGATCGTCCAGACATGTCCCTGCCGCACCGCCGCGCGGAAGGGGGGGAGATAAATCTCCTCCAAAGCCCGGCGACTTACAATGCAGTCGATGGACATACGATTGGTTTCCTGTTCATTGGCGGCGAAGTGCTTGGCGCAGGCGGCCACGCCCACGGACTGCATGCCCCGAATCCATGGCGCAATGATTTGTCCGGCCAGATACGGGTCTTCACCGACAAATTCAAAATTACGCCCGTCCTGCGGCTCACGCATCAGGTTAATGCCGGGGCCGAGAATAATATTGACTCCACGCGCTAAAGCATCCGAGCCTAATGCCCGCCCTTCGCGCTTCGCCAACTTCGGGTCCCACGTTGCCGCCAGGCACACCGAGGCGGGATAGGCGGTCGATGGCCCATATACCCGCACACCCTGTGATGCATCGCTCATATTCAATCGCGGTATGCCCAATGCCGGCACTGATCGCGTACACATGCTTCCGTTACCGGCCAACAGATGAATTTTTTCCTTGAGCGTCAGCTTGGCCAGCAGGGCGTCCGCCTGTGCATCAACCTGCGCCGGGGTAAGGCCTGTGCGGATATATTCCCCGGCATCGGCCGCCCGGGAAATTCCCCCGCCGGCGAAAGTGAACGTTGCCAAAGCCGTTAATGTGATCGCAGTCCGCATGAACATGGCACGCATCATTTTTTTCTCCTGCAAATATCGGCGGAAACATGTTGTTATTGCCGAGGTGGCGCCCTGAATGTACCACAGGGATATTCAGGCATCCGCAATGTCACAATGCTTCACCAATTCGTGCGAGCATAATACAAGCTTATTGTATTTGCATCCAGCGGTTCGCCGAACTTCTAGACCGGATGCAATCTCAAGCCGATGGCCCAGTGAGACGGGCAGGAAAATTGCCGCATTGGCTCCATGGGTGTATCGTAATACTCCATGAGGCAAACGCTGCTGATTCCGTCGCTGGTGCTATTGATTGTCGGTTCGATCTGCTTTTATATTTCAACCCCGCATCGCGAGAGCCGGGACGCCATAAACTTCTGTGAAGCCGGCCAGATTCACACGTTAGATCCCGATAAAATGACGTGGATGCAGGACATGCGCGTGGCCATGGCATTATGGGAGGGCTTGGCACAATATAATCCCCAAACCCTTCAGCCCATTGCCGGTGTGGCCAAATCCTGGACGATTTCCGGCGACGGGTTGACCTATACATTTTATCTGCGCCACAATGCCCGGTGGTCCAACGGGCAGGTGGTAACCACTGCCGATTTTATCTTTGCCTGGAAGCGAATTCTTCAGCCCTCCACAGCGGCGGGTTACGTCACCATGCTTTTTCATATCGCCGGAGCCAGGGCTTATTTTAATTCCCTGGCGGCAAATCCGCGGCGACATCTCCCCTTTTCCAGTGTTGGTATAAAAGCGTTAACGCCTTACAAACTCGTTGTCACACTCTCGCACCCGTGCGGATATTTTTTGTCCTTAATGGCTTTCCCTCCATTTTATCCGCTCAATCCCGCGGCCATGGCCCGTTTCGCTTCCGCCGCCCATGGCAGTATGCCGGCACATTATGATCCACGGTGGACACGGCCTCCATATCTTGTTTCAGACGGACCTTATCGGCTGGCGGCATGGAAGTTTCATCAATATCTTGAGTTGCGTCCCAATGCCTATTACTGGGATCGGCAGGTGGTTAAATGCCCCGTGTTGTACATCCGCAATTTTCCTGATACCCAATCCGCATTCCTGGCTTATCAAAGCGGCGCGGTGGATGTACTGTCATTCGTACCAACGCGTTTTGCTCCCGCGCTTCTGCGGCAACAACGTCTGCATATTCGGGATGATGTGCATTATCGCCCGGTTTTCGGAACTTATTATTACAACATCAATTGTCGCCGCAGGCCGCTGAATAATCCCCTGATCCGTCGGGCACTGGACATGGCCATTGATAAACGGGCTATTGTCAAACACATTCTACGTCTGCCGGATCAGCCGTTGGAGGTGCTGGTGCCGCCACAAAGCATTCCGGGATATGACAGTCCGCGCGGCCTATCGATGAATATTTCCAAAGCCCGTAAATTGTTGATACAAGCGGGTTATCCCGGCGGCAAAGGACTGCCGGTATTTAAGTTCCTTACCAACAGTGGAGCGGCAATAAATATCCGAATTGCGCAGGCCATTGCCGCAATGTGGCGAAAAAATCTGGGCGTGCGCATCAGCATTCATGAAGAGGAAAGCAAAATCTTCAATCAGGATGTGGTGCACGGCAATTATGATATTGCCCGTGCCGGCTGGTATGGTGATTACATGGACCCAACAACCTGGCTGGATTTATTTCGCACCGGTAATCCCAATAATCTCACCGGCTTTTCCAATCCAAGGTTTGACGCCTTGCTGCATAAAGCCTCCTATCAATCCAATGCGGCACAACGCTTCGCATTACTGCATCAGGCGGAAAAATTGCTCGTGACGCGATGGATGCCGTCGATTCCTTTATTCCAATACAGTGACGGCCTGATCTACAATCCCCGGCGGATTGGCGGCATATCCACCAATGTTCGGATGATTACGCTGCTTAAATACATTCATTGGATACATCATCGCCCGCCACCGGCCGAAAAGGTGCCGCAATGAAGAAATTTATTTTTTCAAGACTGCTGCAATCGGTGATTGTCGTATGGCTGGTTTATACTGTCACGTTCTGGTTGCTGATGGCTACACCGGGTGATCCGTTTATTGGAAAAAAGCAACCGCCGCCGGCGGTACTGGCGGCACTGCGGCGGCGATATGACCTCAATAAGGGGGATTTTCATGCTTATCTGGCTTATGGCTGGCGGATTATTGCGCACGGCGATTTCGGCCCGACAATCAGTTATGCCAATTGGACGGTTCTGGACGTGATCCGCAACAGCCTGCCGGTTTCGGTGGCATTGGGGGCAATGGCCCTGCTGATTGCCCTTTGGCTTGGGGTTGCGGCGGGACTTTTGGGAGCGGTCTATCGGGGACGCTGGCCGGATATTGTACTGACAATTGGAACGCTGCTGGGAATCAGCCTGCCGACATTTGTCATTGGCTCTGGACTGCTGATGCTCTTCGCCGTGGAACTGGCAATTCTACCTTCCGGCGGATGGGGTACGCTGAGGGAATTAATTTTGCCGGCCTTTACCCTTGCCGTGGTGTTCCTGGCATATCTAGCAAGATTATCACGTGCCAGTACGCTGGACGTGCTTTCTTCGGATTTCGTCCGCACCGCGCGTGCCAAAGGGCTGCCGCCGATGAAAGTTATCGCCGGGCATGTTTTGCCCAATGCTTCAATTGCGGTATTGGCTTTTTTAGGTCCTGCCACGGCAAATGTTCTGACGGGCTCGTTTATTGTTGAGAAAATATTCGCCATCCCCGGCCTTGGGGAAGTATTCGTCAACGCTTGTCTGGATAAAGACATACCGCTGGTTTTAGGAATCGTTCTGGTATACACCGTGCTTCTGGTATTGATGAACCTGCTGGTCGACATCGCCTGCGCCATGGCTGATCCGCGCATTAAGCTCTCCCATTGACTTCGGCCGCTGGCATGGTGTTGGCATAACGCCGCAGGCTAAGATTTGCGGCGCTTGTTCGGCGGACTTTGAGCAATTGTCCATTGCGCCAGGTAATCCGGGTTCGTGACCACCTCACCGCTTGATCGCAGCCGATAATCCCCCGGCTTCGCTTTTTCCAAGTGAGTTGTATCCGGCGGTAATACGCATCGTTCGGTGCCATCGCCAAATCGGAGAAAAATTCCCTTTTCAGTTATTCGCGTAATGACGCCGTGGTACTGCTGCTGTCGGATTAACTTTCCATGGTGGTCCAGGTGAGTGAGTCCCACAAGGAGTCGTTTGCCGATAAAGGGATTTTCTTCAGACTTGGGCGCAACGATCTGTCAACTCAACGCACCGGCAGGCTGGTAAAGGGGCCGAAAAGAAATATCAGTGCATAAAATGCCAGATTGGCCACCAGAACCAGAATGCTTGCCGTCATCGCCGGCTTGGCTTTCGGTGAAACGCCTACCGCCACGCCCGCAATGGCACAGCCTAGAATATGCAATTCCAGGTCCAGAGCGCCGGCGAAGCCGTAGTCCGCTATGGGGGCGTGCGGCAAGTAACTGAAATGTACGATCCAATTGGCGATCAGGCACGCCACGCCACCAGCCAGTACAATCAGCCACGCGATCGTGTGAACCGGACCGGCGGACTGATCATTCTCGTGGCACGGGGTGAAAGATGCGGGATCAAGGGTTAATATTTCCTGACTCATAGTGAGGCTTCCTTTATTCAACCGACGGATTTTAGTGTGAAAATGGCCCGGCAGGCAAGTCAATGAGTAAAAAAAGCATCGAATATCCCGCTCCCGAAACGGCTTTCGGCACATTGCATACGCTGTTGCGCCTGGCTTTTCCCACCATTGCCGGAACCATCAGCTATACGCTTATGCAGTTTATGGATGGTTGGATGCTTTCTATTGTGGATCGTCGGGATCATGGACATGGCGTCAATCTGGCGGCGGCCTTTAATGGAGGAATCAGTGTATGGGTGCTGGTTTCCGCCGGTGTTGGTGTGGCGGGTGTCGTCAATACGCTTGCGGCGCAGTCGCTGGGAAGGCGTGAATCTGACGCACCGGCCCGATTTGCCTGGCAGGGATTGTGGCTGGCGATTGGATCGGCCGTGTTTTTCCTTCCGCTGATAGCCGTGATTCCCTGGTGGTTCCGATTGCTGGGACATCACCATTCGTTGTTGCATCTGGAGACGCTTTTCGCCCGGATTCTGCTGGCCATTGCGCCAATAACGGTGGCCAACGCAGTTCTTGGAAATTTTTTTCTCGGCGTGCATCGTCCGGTACATCAGTTCACCGCCGGGGTGGTGGGGAATGTGATCAATCTGTTCCTGGATTGGGTGCTTATCTTCGGGCATCTCGGTGCGCCGGTTATGGGCTTGCTGGGGGCGGCCTTGGCCACCGCAATCGCCTCTGTTGTATCGCTGGGAATTCTGTTGGGTATATTCCTGTCGCCGTCGTATCGTAGCGTTTGGCGAACCGATCGCTCATGGCATGCGGATGCAGCAAAATTGTGGCAGATTTTACGCATCGGAATTCCTGCGGGTTTGCAGTCCTCAAGCGACATTCTATGTTGGACTATTTTCTCGCTCGCCTGGGTCGATCATTTCGGTAGCGCCGCGGCGGAGGCACAAAGCGCGGTCATGCGCTATTTGAGTTTGTCTTTTATGCCCGCCGTCGGGATGAGCATGGCGGCCTGCGCGCTGGTGGGCAAACGAATTGGTCAAGGTGATTACACGGGTGCGAAGTCCGCGGCGCGTTGGGCGGTGACCATCGGCATGACCTATATGGGGATATGCGGTTTGATATTTCTGGTATTTCGCGGGGCTTTGGCGGACTTTATGCTCGGATCGCCAGCGCAGCGGCATATTGCCGAAAAGTTGTTGATATTCTCAGCCATTTTTCAGATATTCGACGGTATGAATATTGTCTATCTTGGTGCCTTGCGCGGGGCGGGGGATACACTTGTGCCAACGCTTTATACCACCGCTCTGGCGTGGGGACTGTGCGTGCTCGGCGGGGGACTGGTCATGGGTTTTGCTCCGGAATCAGGTCCGTCGGGGCCGTGGCTCATGGCAACGCTGTACGTGTGTATTTCCGGAATATGGAGTTTATGGCGGTGGAACAGCCAAGCCTGGCGGAAATTTGACGTGCTGGGCGCAAAATTAATTCAGCCATAGGTGGCATCGCCGATATCGGAGTTGCCCAAATTGCAGCTTCGTTGCGCCTGCGCGATCAGCCACCGAGTGTGACTTTACATACCCGGCGTTTTCCAACCTGCAGTACCGGGGAATCGTCCACAGTTACCTGAATCCGGGGATCGGTTATCTTTTTCCCGTCAAAACTCACTGCTCCGCTTTCCACCAGTCTGCGGGCCTCACTGGTCGATGGTGCAAAACCGACCGCCTTCATCAGTGCCAGCAGGCCAATGTGTCCATCTTTGAACAGGGATGCGGAAACTTCCTGCACGACAATTTCTTCGGGTAACTGTCCTTCGGTAAATCTTCGGCGAAAATCATCGGCGGCGGCTTGGGCGTCAGCCTGACTATGGAATTGTTCCACAATGTGCCGGGCCAATATTTCCTTGGCGGAACGCGGATGTGTCTGATTGCCATCCAACAATTGTGCTATCTCCTGGGCTGATAAGGCGGTGCATAATTCAAACCATTGCTTCATGAGGGAATCAGGAATGCTCATGACTTTTCCGAATTGCTCCTGGGGCGATTCCGCAATGCCCACATAATTTCCGAGCGATTTGCCCATTTTCTCAGTGCCATCCGTGCCGCATAGAATGGGCATAATGACGACAATTTGCGGCTGCTGCTGTTGTCCCGCCTGTAAATCCCGCCCGACGAGGTTGTTAAAAGTCTGATCCGTTCCGCCGAGTTCCACATCCGCTTGAATCATCACGGAATCCCAGCCCTGCATCAATGGATACATGAATTCATGAATATAAATTGCCCCGCCGGACTTGAAGCGCTCACTGAACGTATCGCGTTCGAGCATGCGTGCTACGGTCATTTGCTGCCCCAGGCGTAAAGCATCGGCGAAGTTCATCGCGGATAACCATTCGCTGTTGCGGCGAATCTCAAGTTTTTCCTGGCTGGTGTCCAGGATTTTCCCCGCTTGGGCGAAATATGTTTTCGCATTATCCTCAACCTGCTGTGCGGAAAGTACGGGCCGTGTCTTCTTTTTTCCCGTCGGGTCGCCGATCATGGCGGTAAAATCCCCGATGATCAGTACCGCCCGGTGCCCCAAATCCTGAAATTGCCGCAATTTGCGCAGCACCACCGCATGTCCAAGGTGCAAATCGGGAGCTGTTGGATCCATTCCCAGCTTGATTCGCAGTTGGCGGCCTGCTTTTGCGGCTTGAACCAGCCGTTCCTGTAATTCCTTTGCAGAATAAATCGCATCGACCCCCTTGAGCAGCGTTTGCATTGCGTTGGAGATATTGTCATTGGGCAAAACGGTCATGTAAGCAACTCCAAAATCTTTCAGTTATTCAGTTTAGCCGATGAAATCAGCCTCGCCACAGCGCCTATTTGGATCAGTGTATGGATGTCATTTGTCACGATATTCATCAAGCCAACTTGGCGAATCGATTACCGATGGCGACTATCCCGCGGAAGCGGGGATCCAAGGGCATGATTCGCCACTGCGCTACTTCGACCCATCGCCAAATTGGCGTCTTTGCCGCGCCGGCGCAATTTTGCATATTTTCCGGTATTTGGCTACGGTGCGCCGGGCCAGCGTAAGGCCTTTGGCTTTCAGCCGCTCAACGATGTCATCATCATTGAGTGGATTGCGTTTATCTTCTTCCGCAATTACTTCCATAAGCTTGGCTTTAATGGCGTCAAAACTGACGGTTTCACCGGCCGAATTTTCCATGCCGCCGCTGAAAAAGGCCCGCAGCGGAAAAATGCCGCGCGGGGTTTGCACATAT
>JAJYZY010000202.1 GCA_021799715.1 Planctomycetota bacterium
AAAAATGGGAAGAATGGGGAATTCCGCGGTCCGCCGAAGACAAATGGCCCGCCGAGGCCAAAAAGATACACAGCCAATGGTGGGAACTTCGCCGTGAACGCCAGAAGGAAATCGACGCCTCCATCGCCCGCAAGGCGGATATGGAAACGCTGTATGACCAGCCATTTGAAGAAAATAAAAAAGTCCGCGTCAGCGGTCCATTTACCGTGGAAAGCCTGTCGCCGCACCGCACCATCACCGTGCAGCAAAAGGTAAAGCAGGCCACCGTGCCCAATGAATATGGCACCACGCTGCGCGTATTGGGCACCGATAAATTCGGCCAGATGATTCTTGATAATCTGCGCACCGCCGGTGTGCAGAACACCCGCAAGGCCGAGCGGCTTAAATTTGATTCATTGGCCGCTTATGCCGGGCAATGGATTCATGCCGAGGGAAAATATACCGATGCCGACGGCAAGGAAAAGCGGGCCGCGATCTGTATCGGGCCGGAGCACGGCACCGTCGGCCCGGAACTCATCAAAGAAGCCGCCAAGGAGGCGGTGCAGGGTGTCGGCTTTGACCTGCTGATTGTCTGCGGCTTCGCCTTTGACCCGCATGTCAGCGAGGAATCCAAACGCTATGGCACATTGATGGTGCTGCCCACCCGCATCAATCCTGATCTGGCCATGGGTGATTTATTGAAAAAAACCGGCGCGGGGAATCTGTTCATGGTTTTCGGCGAACCGGACATCGCCATTGATAAATTGGCTGATGGGCAGGTGTGCATGGAACTCAAGGGCTTGGATGTTTACGACCCGACCACCGGCGAAATTCGTGCCAGCACCACCGACGACATTGCCTGCTGGTTCATCGACACCAATTACAACGGCGAGAGTTTTTTCGTCCGCCACGCTTATTTTACCGGTGCGGGTGAACCGTATGACAAGCTCAAAAGGGCATTGCGTGCCGAAGTGGACGAAGCCGCCTGGTCTGCCCTGTATTCCACCCGCAGCCGGGCATTCGACAGGCCCGCCACCGGCAAAATAGCCATTAAGGTAATCAACCACTACGGCGACGAGGTCATAAAAATCTGTACCATCGAATAATTTCGTTCACCTCCATATCTCCCCATCACTAAGCCTAAAGCCGGCGCATGATAAATGATATTTCACCGGCGACTTTGGTACCCATTGATTCGCTTACGCCTGATCCGGCCAATGTGCGGCGGCATCCGGATAATAATTTGGAGGCGATCAAGGCCAGCCTTAAACGCTTTGGTCAGCAGAAGCCCATTGTTGTAGATTCTGCCGACATAATTCGTGCCGGCAACGGCACCTGGGCTGCCGCCAAGGCTTTGGGTTGGCAGCGAATCTGGGTTATTAAAACCGCACTTTCCGGTGGTGATGCGGTCGCTTATGCCATCGCGGATAATCGCACCGCTGAACTGGCGCAATGGGATTCACCGGCCTTGGCAGACCAACTGGCCGCGCTGGATTCGCATTTGCAGCTCGCCGCCGGATTTACTCCCGAAGAAATGGCGGCCCTGACTTCCGATATCAACAAGGCATCCATTGAGGATGACAGTGAAATTCCCCTGCGGCAAGTTTTTGAAGTGGCCGTGGAATGTCGGGATGAAGACGATCAACGCGAAATTTATAACCGCCTCACCGAGGAAGGGCGAAAGTGCCGGGTGCTGACGATTTGACCCCGCCGCCCGGTGAACGTATTGAGCGCCCGGCCATGGATGATGCTTGGTTGCACAGGTAACGCAGGCGTCCCGCCTGCATTCGTTTTTTCCCGATGCAGGCAAGATGCCTGCGGTACCAGCGGTTCCATCGCTTGCTTTTTCATTGAGATGCAATCGGCTTATAAAAGAAGGGCTTTTCCGCGTAGAAGTCCCCATTGAGTTGCCGTCAAAACTTTTCCTGGAGTCCACACCCATGCGTATTAATACCACGGTCTCCTGTACCATTACAGAAAGCTTTCGGGTTCAGCAGGTCCGCGGCATGTTTGATCTGCCTGCGGCGGTGGGTTCTATGCAACGCTTTTCTGTGGATGTGCCGACACTTCAGGACCCTTGGCAAATTGGTTTGATTGTCGGTCCCAGCGGCAGCGGCAAGACCAGCATAGCCCGGCGTGTTTATGGCGATGCGGCGCTGCATAATACTTCCCCATGGCCCGCCAACGCCGCCATTATTGATGGCTTTGGTGATTCTGATATTCGCAGTATCACGCAAACGCTTTCCGCGGTGGGTTTCAGTTCGCCGCCGGCGTGGTTGCGGCCTTATCATGTTTTAAGCAATGGGGAAAAATTCCGCGTGGATCTCGCCCGGCTGCTGCTGGCACCGGATAACAACCTTGCTGTTATGGATGAATTTACATCCGTAGTGGATCGCACGGTGGCGCAGGTAGGTTCCGCGGCGGTGGCCCGGGCTATTCGCACCGGTGCGGTGCAAAAGCGCTTTGTGGCCGTGAGCTGTCATTATGACATTGCCCGGTGGTTATGCCCGGATTGGATTGTGGATATGGCGGATCAGACTCTGGCACGGGGGTGTCTTCAGCGACCGCAACTGCGCATTGAAATCCGCCGGTGCGAACGCAACTTATGGCCCATGTTTGAACGCCATCATTATTTAAGCTCTAAGCTGCCGGGCGGCGATTATTACTGTGGCCTGTTGGACGGCCAACCCATTGCATTTGCCGGCATTACACAAGTCGCGGGTTTCGTCGGCTACAAACGCTTTTCCCGCATTGTGGTATTGCCGGATTATCAGGGAATAGGGGTGGGTGGCAATTTCCGTGATGCCGTGGCGGAAATTGCCGTTCGCCAGGCAGGCTGCAAACGTCTAAGCCTGATTACTTCCCATCCCGCCATGATCCGTTCCTGCCGGGCAGGCGAAAAATGGAAATTAAAGGCTGTCACCTATTCGGACTCCAAGGCCGGACTGAAACAACGGAGTTGCGGATCGGAGCCTGCCCACGCCAGGCGGATTTGCTCGTTCCAATACTGCGGCGTTAGAAATCAGGCGTCAGAAGTCAGAATTGTATGTTAGCTGTCGCATTGAATGTGCCGGGGCCTGATATGGTCCGCGATGTCGTCCAGTATTTTATCGATCAATGATCATGGACTATGCGATGCCCAGAAAATCGAAAGAGGTGGATCCACCAGCCGGTGCCGCTGTGCCGGACAATGCGCAGCCTAAGCAGGCGGCAGCACGGATGCTGCGTGGAGAGGAGTTTTTGCAGGAGGCGGACGCGGCGGAACAGATCGCGTCTCTGGCGCATACCGGAGCCACCGATGCGGAAATCGCGGACTATCTGGAATTACCGGTTTCCGCACTGCGCGGCAAATTTGGCAGGCAGTTAAAACGCGGTAGAGCGTCTATGCATATCGTGTTGCGAAAAAAGCAGATTCAGTTGGCCACCTTAGAGGAAGGCGATGTCCGACTGCTGCAATTTCTCGGCAAGCATTATTTAGGCCAATCGGATACCGCCGGCGAAGCG
>JAJYZY010000049.1 GCA_021799715.1 Planctomycetota bacterium
TCCGGGGCCTTCATCCTCCACCACGACATCCGCGCGGCGGGGCGTTACACGATATTTGATGCGGACATGTTTATCACAATCACAGCGGTTGCCGTGCTTGACGGCATTGGCAAATGCTTCATCGATGGCAAGTTTAAGGGCAAAAAGGTCACGGTCGGTAAATGCGTATCGCTGACACTGCGATAAAATGGTTTCTTCAACCTCTTCCACGCGCTTGAGGTCGCTGGGGATTTCCAGCCGACACCACAATCCACGGGAAGCAGGAGCAACACCGCTGGAGCGATGTGAAGTGGTAGTTTTTTCCAGTCGCATTCGTCCCATAAAGACGCCCGTTCTGAATAAATGCGCAAGCGATTACCAATCCATGCGATTCACGGGCATCCATACCCTCTTGCGTGACACACTCAACTAACCTTACCGCGCCGGCTACACACCGGAAAAAGCCTGTCCCAAGCGGACGTTATGTGACGTTCTGCTTGTTTTGCGGCTCAAAGCTTTCTTTCGCCTCCTTTATTGTCGGATAGATGCGAAAGAGTTTATTAAGTTTTGTGATAACAAAAACTTCAAATATCTGCGGATGGATGTTGCATAGCCGCAACTGCCCATCATGATTACGAACTTTATTGTTGACCGTGATAAGGGTGCCAAGAGCCGCCGAGGAAAGATGGTCAACTCCGGCGAATGAAATGATAACCTTGGGGCGATGCTCATTTTCGACCAATGCCACAAGCTGATCCCCGATTTCGGCAATATTCGCCTCATCAAGTATTTTCCGATGGGTAAACTCCACCAGAACGACATCACCATCGCGGGTGATTTTCAGCCTTGCCGCATCTTGAAGCATGCCTGACTCCATAACCGCCCGATAAAGGAATGCTCCCAGCGGGCAGTTCGCCTGTCTAACATCTTTTATCATACGCGCCTACGACAGCCTGTCAACGTTTTTTTGGGAAAAATCAAACTCGCGGTAACCCTGAAAACGTATATAATGAATGTGTTGGCTCAATATGGCGTCAATGCGAGGTCGCTGATTTGGCAAATAGCGAGATGGGTATTTTTATATGGGGGGGTGTGCTGATCGCCGTAGTCTTTGTCGGCTGGCTGGTGATTCGCGCGATTCGTCAACGAGTTAAAAACCCTCCCGCAGAGATGATGGGCTTCGGATTTTCGCTTAAACAAATCGAATCCATGTACAAAAACGGCGAACTCACCGAAGAAGAATACAAGGCCCTGAAACGGCGTAAAGCGGAACAAGCCGCGCGCGCTGCGGAGAAGTTTCTGGCCACACCGAATCGCAAACAATTCAATAATCCCAAAAAATAATCGTAAAGCCCGGAAGTTATGTATACTGTTGCGCAAGGTCGCGGGTGCGACGCCGATACAGCCGCCGATGGCGGATTTTCTATATTGACTGCGCGTTTGGGGAAGTGCTTTCGTGGCGGAAATTCAACTATCCAAGGACAAGCAGCATACAGCCTGGATTTCGCTGATGGCCAGTCTGGCCATGACTCTGTTGAAACTTCTGATGGCGATACTAACGGGAAGTCTGGCCATACTTTCCGACGCTTTGCACAACGCGGTGGATGTACTGGCAACCATTATTACCCTCATTGCGGTGCATATCAGTGATCGCCCGGCGGACCAGACGCATAATTATGGCCACGGGAAGGTGGAAAATCTTTCGGCCTTTGCGGAAAGCATCATACTGGCCCTGACGGCACTTTGGATATTCTGGCGGGCGTTGGCGGATTTTGGTCGTCCGCATACGTTGCCGGTGGATCCTACCATCATTGCCATTGTGGTTCTGTGCGCGGCCATTGGCGTGGATATCTGGCGCACCATTCAGTTGATGCGATCCGCCAAAAAGCATGGCAGTGAGGCGTTGCGGGCCAGCAGCGTGCATTTCCGGATGGATTTGATCAGTGCCACGGTGGTGCTTATTGCGTTGCTGGCGTCGTTATTAAGTCATGGGCGGCTGGCTTGGATGGATAATATCGGGGCCTTGGCGGTGGCGATTCTTATGATAGGTGCCGCGATTCGCCTGGCCTTGCATTCAGTGGATGTATTGGTGGATCGGGCACCGGAGGGAATGGACACACAACTCCAGGATATTATCCGCCGGGTACCGGGAGTAATGGATGTGTCGCGCATCCGGGTGCGGCAGGGGGGTAACCGCCGCTTTGTGGATACCACCATTCGCGTTAATCCCACCGCCACACTGGAAGAGGGGCACCGAATCGCCACGTCGGTGGAACTCGCCGCTTCCAATGAACATCCCAGTATTGATATTACCGTGCATGTGGAACCCGGAGATGCCGAACCGAGCATCGCGGCAATCGTACGGGGTCTGGCCGAAGCCATCGGAGTGGCGGTTCATGCGGTGCATGCGCATACAATTAACCAACGGGTGTACCTGACTTTTCACGCGGAATTTGGCGCGGACATTACGGTTGCGGACGCCCATGGCAAAGTTACGGAACTGGAAAAGCGCATTCGCATGCGTTTGCCGCAGGTTGCGGAAATAGCCAGTCATATTGAACCGGCATCCGGCGGGGCACCAAATTAAAACCGCTGTTAAGGATAACGATATGCAAACGGCTTTGAACGTGGCATTAAAAGAATGGTCCGTGGTGTGCGATGCTCTGTTGGCGGGGCGACAGGCCATATTGCTGCGGAAAGGCGGAATATACGAAGCCGCCGGTGAATTCGAACTTGAGCATGCGCGATTCATTTTGTTCCCAACGGTGCTGCATCAGAAGCCGGATTCGGTAAAACCGGCATGGCGCGGCGAAATTAAAACGGTGGATCGGGAGCCGGAGGAACTGACAATCCGCGGGTGGGCGGAAGCTTTCTGGATTGCCCGTGTGCCAAGCCGTCCGGCATTTGACGGTTTGGATGATCTGCATTTGTGGGATGTACCGCTGATTGATATGCGATTTAATTATCGCCCGGATTACCCGCTGTACGTCATTGTATTGCGGTCCTGGGTATTGCCGGAACCATTAAAAATAGCAGTCGATGAGCAATACGCGGGCTGTAAAAGCTGGGTGCCGTTGAAAGCGCCTATACCGACCGACAACAGCCGCGTTGTTCTGCCCGATGTGGAATTGCGGAAAATCAAAGAGCGAATAGAAATGTCATTTGGCAAGATCACGGGTTGATGTATGCGTTGAATCTGATGAGAAGAAAAGCAAGCCGGTCACAGCGATGTGCGTAAAATCGCCACTGGTTTGAACCGATGGCAAGGCAGTTGGGCCGCGTGACGATGGCTCTTCCCCTAGCCGGGTGGTGCACCAGATTGCCGCGCGTCTGGCCTTGGCAAATCGCCTGGTTAAATCTATTATCAGGATATTGGCGGATTTCCGCTCGTGAAGGAATTGCTTTTGATGAATGTAAAATCCTCGACCGCGGCAGCATTGCATCACCACCAACCCCGCGGTATAGCAGTGCTTGGCAGCACCGGCTCAATTGGTACCAATACGTTGAATGTCATGGCGCATCTTTCGACACTGGGGCGGCCATTTAAAGTTATCGGACTTGCCGCGGCATCCAATTGGAAAAAGCTGGCGGCGCAAGCGATTGAGTTCAAGCCAAAAATAGTAATTTTAAGTCAGCCGGCATCCACAGAGGATTTAGCTGAACTTAAAGCGGCATTGAGTCATACTAATGTGAAGGTGGAAACGGGTGCCGAGGCGGTCGTGGCATTGGCTCGGCGGGATGATGTGGACATGGTAGCGGCATCTGTGGTGGGGGCCGCCGGATTGGCACCGGTATTGGCCGCCGCTGAGGCCGGGAAAAGAATTGCGTTGTCGAATAAAGAGGCGCTGGTGGTGGCTGGATGCCTGGTTATGCCGGTGGCGGAAAAAAATGGTGCTACAATATTACCGGTGGATTCGGAACATTCCGCCATATTTCAATCGCTGCGTTCGGGTGAAGCGCGGGAGATTGACCGCATTATTCTGACGGCCAGCGGTGGCCCATTTCGCAGTTGGACGGCTGAAAAAATGCGGACGGCGACGGTGGATGAGGCGTTAAATCATCCCAATTGGCGGATGGGGCCAAAAATTACCATCGACTCCGCCACGTTGATGAATAAGGCACTGGAGATTGTCGAAGCCCATTGGCTTTTCAATCTCGGCGCGGAAAGTATTGATGTCGTGATTCATCCCCAGTCGATTATTCACAGTATGATTGAATTTGTGGATGGCAGCACTATTGCGCAGCTTGGAACGCCGGACATGCGGACAGCCATTCAATATGCCCTGACCCACCCGGAACGGCATGATGGTTGCAGTTCGCGGCTGGATTGGGCCAAAATAAAGGAGATGACTTTTGAACAGCCTGATGGGCGCTTTCCGGCTCTGGAAATCGGGTATGAAGTCATTCGCCGCGGTGGAACCAGCGGTGCAGTGGTGAATGCGGCCAATGAAACGGCCAACGCCCTTTTCCGGGAAGGAAAAATACCGTTTGGTAAAATAGTTGATATAACGTCCGGTGTTTTGAAAAAGCATTTACATCATGGTTTTGTGGCCCGGCCCGCGCTGGTTGATTTATTGGCGGCTGATGCGTGGGCGCGTGCGGAGGCTTCTGAATGACAACCCGAAACAATCATCTGATCGCTCGAAAATTGCGCGGAAATCTCCGGCGCGGCCGGGTGATGCTGTTTTCCGTGGGCGTCCCAATTGCTTTGACATTTTCCCTGGCAGCGGCGGCGGGAAGTGTGTGGAAAGCGCTGCTGGTACTCATTGGCTTCGGATCGGTAATATTCTTTCATGAACTGGGGCATTTTCTGGCCGCCAAATCGTTTGGCGTGCGCTGTGATGTCTTTGCCGTGGGCATCGGTCCAAGATTATGCGGTTGGCGAAAAGGCGCGGGATTTTCATTTGGAGATGTGGAGATCGGGCCGGCGAAAGCGGATGCTTCGACATCTGGCGAAATCGGCTCGGATATGGCCGAAAAACCGGTACTCGGTGAGACCGATTATCGACTGGCTTGGCTGCCGTTCGGCGGTTATGTGCGGATGCTGGGACAGGATGATATGGACCCGGCGAAAGTAAGTGAAGATCCGGCTTCCTTTGGGAAAAAGCCGGTCTGGCAGCGGATGATTATTATCTCCGCCGGCGTAACGATGAACATCATTTTCGCCATTGTTGTCTTTGCCATCGTTTTTCGCATGGGGTTGATGGTTCAGCCGGCGATTATCGGAGGCGTGGCGTATGACAGTCCCGCGCAGAAAGCCGGGTTGCATGTGGGCGATGAAATCATTTCCATCAATCATCACCGGCCGCGCGGATTTCTGGAATTTCCCGATTTGCAGATGGCGGCGGCTTTGGGCGGTCGAAGGAATGTTATCGAATTGCAATATCATCCCAACGGCAGCAAAGCGGTGCGTAATGTCAGCCTTAAGGCGGTTGTTCCACCCGGTGGTGGATTGCTTAGTATCGGCGTATCGTCCGCGCCGTCGCTGAATATTCCGCGGATGTCAAAGTCAAATTTCCAGAGACTCCTGAAGAGCAATCCAAAGCTGGCGGCAATGCGGCCCGGCTGCCGCATTATTTCGTGCGATGGCGTGGCCGTGCATGGCTGGGGACAACTCTATGACTTGATACAGGCATCCAATGGCCATCTGATGCGGTTTACCCTGCGTTCCAGGAAGGGCGTGATATATCACGCCACGGACCGCGCGACGCTGGACACGCGCAGTTGGGTTACATCCATACCGCCGGTGTTGGGCATGTATCCCCGAATTGTTCTGGAGGCGGTTGAGCCGGGAAGCGCCGGGGCCAAGGCCGGATTAAAGGCCGGGGATGTGATCGTGCGCGTCGGCGCACTGACCAACCCGGATATTTCGTCGTTCCGGAAAAGCATTGAAGAAAATGCCGGACAGAAAATTGCCGTTGAAGTCCTGCGCGGCGACAGGCACCTGACCCTGAACTGCACCCCCGAAAGCCAATCCGGCAAAGGTTTTCTCGGTGTGGCGATGGGATTGAACTTCGCTTCCCCGGTGGTTGGAAGTGTCACGCATGCCATGGCGGCTCTGGGGGTCAGGCCGGGCGCAACGATTTCCGCCATCGGGCCGGTGGGAGTGCCGCCCGCCAAGCTGCAAGCGGTAAAAAACTGGTATGATCTTTTTGAGGCCGCGAAAAAATTTGATGGTCGGAAAGTCCGGATCGTGTTTGCGGGAAAATTCAGTCCGGTCACGGTGAACCTGCATGGCTCGCTGATGACGTTTCTCCGCCAATACCATTATAGAATTGGCTTGGCATTGTTGCCCGCGCTGCGGCTGCAAAAAAGCCATAGCGTGTATGGGGCGGTGGCGATGGGATTGAATCATACGTGGAATTGGATTTTACGCACCTATTCGACCTTACGCGGTCTGGGTTCCGGCACGGTTCCGGCGCATGAATTGCATGGTGTGGTCGGCATTGTTCCGATCCTGTACGAGTCCGAAAGCATGGGCAATACGATGCTGCTGTATTTTCTGGGATCAATTTCGGTCAACCTGGCGGTTATTAACTTTCTGCCCCTGCCGGTACTTGACGGTGGATTGTTTGTAATGCTTTTGATTGAAAAAATCCGGGGCCGCCCGTTGTCCGTCAAGGTGCAAACGGCCATCCAACTTGTCGGCATTACACTGATCGCGGGCATATTTTTATATGTGACAATTTTCAATGACTTGCCGAGCTTTTTCGGACATTGACCGCTCTATGCGTTTTTTCACGCGGGATGATATTTGATTGATGCAGCGTGGAAAAGGCGTAGTCTGGTTTCGCAGGGGCGCAAAGGCGATTATGCTACTGGCATGAAGCAAAGAAATATTATAACGCTGGCGTTGTTTATCATTGCCATCGGATTGGCCGGGTGTAAATCCTTTGGTCCCATGCGGATCAAACCCATCGCCTCTTCGATCGGAGCCGCACTACGCCCGGATTTCACCAGCGGATACTATCGCGTCAGCCGGGATCAGGCTTATCACTTCATACTTTTTGCTTCCAGCAAGGCTCCCAATGGCGGCACCGTGCGGCAAGTGATGATACTGCGGGTGTTCTGGAAACCCATCCCCGGTGTCACGCCGATATTGCACACGGCCATCAATACCACGATCCGCTATCTGATATTTACCCCCGACGGATGCGGCATGTATCAGGGGGCCGGTTTTGTGCGTTTGCATAACAGTTCCCATGCTCGGCGGATGCACGCGTCATTGGTTGATGGGGATTTGCGTTTGAGCGGTGCCAGCGGCTATTTCACCGACGCCCTGGGGCCGTCGCGCATTACCGGTGATTTTACCGCCATTCGTTCGGTTGAAAGGACGCTGACTTTGACGCTTCGCACCAAGCGTCAGTTTTTTGCCGCCACGTTGGCGAACCGTCAATGACATTGTGCGACTTCCGGAATCCCGTATGGCGTCCGCGGGCAGCGTTGGTGAGCGTATGATGCACCAGTTTTACACCGACCGCGGTGGAAAACAGCGGCCGGTCGGCTGTTGCGGCAATTGAATATACGAACTGTCTATGCACGGATAACGGGAGTGCAAAAGTCGGTCGGTGCTGGTCGGAAATGATTGAACCGGAGATATCCCATGCTCATTGGTGTTCCGAAAGAAATTAAAAGTGATGAATATCGCGTGGCCATGATACCCGCGGAGGTGGAGTTCCTGACGCGCCATGGCCATCGGGTGGTCGTGCAAACTCAGGCCGGCATGGGCAGCGGTATTGAGGATTCGCACTATGTTCAAGCCGGTGCGGAAATTGTTCCGGCCGCGGAAAATATATGGCGACAGGCGGAATTGATCGTGAAGGTCAAAGAGCCTCAGCCGGCGGAATATCCGCTGATGCTATCCGGCCAGATGGTATTAACGTATTTTCATTTTGCGGCGGCACCGCAATTGGCGTTGGAGTGTTTATCGCACGGGATTACGGCCATCGCGTATGAGACCATTCGCGATAAGCGCGGTCTGCTGCCCTGTTTGACCCCGATGAGTGAAATAGCGGGGAAAATGTCGATTCAGGAGGGGGCGAAATATCTGGAAAAGCCGATGATGGGACGGGGCATTCTTCTCGGCGGGGTGCCGGGGGTGGCGGCGGCCAATGTGGTGATACTGGGAGCGGGAGTTGTCGGTCAGAACGCCGCGAAAGTGGCGGCGGGCCTTGGCGCGCGCGTAACGTTGATGGATATAAACCTGGAACGTCTGCGATATTTGAGTGATGTTTCCGCCGCCAATGTGACAACGGTGTATTCCGATGCGCAAACGGTGCGGGAAGCATTAAGCCATGCCGATCTGGTGGTGGGGGCGGTATTGATTCCGGGCGACCGTGCGCCGCGGCTGGTTTCCCGCGATGATTTAAAGCGCATGAAAAACGGAAGTGTGCTGGTGGATGTGGCCATTGACCAGGGCGGCTGCACCGAAACCAGTCGCCCCACCACGCATCACGAGCCAACTTATATTGTCGATGGAGTGGTGCACTATTGCGTGACCAACATGCCCGGCGCGGTGGGCCGCACCAGCACATTTGCCTTATGCAATGCCACATTTCCATACGTAGCGGCCATTGCGCAACATGGTTGGGAAAAAGCCGCGAAACAGGATTCCGGCCTGGCGGAAGGCCTGAACATCCATGGCGGTAAAATTACCCACGCGGCGGTGGAAAAGGCATTGGCCGCGTCGCACAAGCACTGAATGCGGCGTAACAGAAGGGTCCATGGCTGTCGCAAACGGATCCCCCCAAGTCACGATGGCCGGCCGGTCCAATCGTTCCACCGGGCAGGCGCATTGATCCGGCGGAGTTATCGTTGCATGGATTTTTACCTGCCGCCGCCGGAAGCCAGCAATTTACGCCAGTGAAGCAGGGGCAATAAGCGCGTCAGGCCGGCGGCATAATGCTTAATAGCTGCGGTGACCTTGAGCGTAACGGATTTGACAAACACCACGGAGGAGAGTTTTTCGCCCAGTTTTCCCTCAACGCGCTTGTAGATAATCAGGTTGGACGTATGCCCATGACTGCGGACATACAGCGGCGCATCGAGCGTGCCGGTGATGGATTTTCCCCTTACCAGCGTAAAGGTATAGGAAAAGCTGATGCGCGGGCGGGTTTTGCCCGAGTAGTTTTTTATATCGCTGCCCTCCTGCTGATAACGCCAATCGCGTATTTCTTTGGCCGCCAGCAGATGAACCTGGATGGTCTTAATTAAACGTATATCAATGTCACGATATTGCTTGATGTCCGCCAGCCAGACACGGAAGGGGGTTTTTAATGTTGTCCATATTTTCCCCGAAAGCTGTACTCCATTGCTTAATGTCACAACCCCCCGGCGGACCGCCAGAGATGCCGTGCCGTTAGATGTGCCGAATGGGTGCATGTGATTATCGGGTTTGAAACCGCCGCTGCCCGGAGCCTTGACCGTTTGGGCGTGCGAAAGAATGCTGTTAAGGCTTTGGCTGCGAGCCGGCACTGCCAGAAAAAGGCACCAGATGGCAATGCCGGCCGCTCCGAAAAGCCTCGGCAGGCGCATCATGTATGGTTGTGCCGATATGTCTTGGCCGCTTTGCCCGCCGCCGGATTGCGAGTTCCGGACAGCGGAAAAATGTACGGCCCGGCCCGGGCGGAGAACATTGGATCTTCCGCGGGTTGGCCGCAACAACCGTATGTCGTTAAAATTAGCGAGGTGTTTCATAGGAAGTATTATGCCCGCTCCCGCCGGTCTGGTTCAACAGTTCGATCAACATCTGCATCGGCGGCGCTTGCTTGCGCCGAATCAGCGGCTGCTTGTGGCCTGCTCCGGCGGAGCAGACAGTGTGGCATTGTTGCGGTTGTTGTGCGCGGTGAATCAGTCCCATCATTGGAATTGGGAATTGATTGTAGGACATGTAAATCATCAACTTCGCGGCCGCGAATCCGACCGCGACGAAGAATTTGTAAGAAAATTGGCCCAATTGTTGCAATTGCCGTTGCGGTGTAAAAAGTTAAATTTACTCCGCCGGGATTCAAAGCGAATTGTGAGCGAAAATGTGGCCCGCGACGGGCGGTATAAGGCCTTGCTGGCCATGGCCGCGACAAGTCGATGTGATGCGGTATTGCTGGCGCACCATGCGGATGATCAGGCCGAAACGATTTTAATGCGGCTGCTGCGCGGGGCTGGTGTGACGGGGCTGGCGGGGATAAATGAAAAAGAGCGGCGCGGGACGGTGTATCTGGTGCGACCGCTGCTGCCATGGCCGGGTGCCGCGCTGCGCTATTGGCTCAAAGAGATCAACCAACCGTGGCGCGAAGATTTAAGCAATCAGGATACGCACTATTTGCGCAATCGAATTCGCTATGAATTGCTGCCCGCTCTGGAAACGTATCAGCCGCGCATCCGGGAATTGTTGCAGCGTAATGCCCGCCATGACCGTGCCACCGCTGATTTCCTTAAGCGGCATGCCGATGAATTGTTGCGAACGGCCCGTTTTCGGCGCGGCACCGGCGCAGTGAGCCTTGCCGCGGACAACATTGCCAAAGCCGATCCGGCACCGGCGGCCGTGGCCCTGCGAACGGCGATTATTGCTGCCGGAGGTGATGAGGATGGCATCAACAGCACGGTATTGCAGGAAGTGTTGGATAAGCTGCAAACCGGCTCTTTACGCGGAGAAATTCAATTTGGCGGGTCGATTCGACTGAAGTTAATCCGCGATCGCATACACATCCGTCGCGCGTCGGAAAAAAATGGCAAGAAGCGGAGCCGCACGACATGCTGACGCGCTACGGCCGGATTTGGAAACGCCTGGATAATTGGGCTTCGGATGCCGCGCACTATCGCCGCGCATTGGCCGCAATATTTTTCTTTGCGCTGGCGCTTCGCGTGATTGCCGCGCTGGCCCACCCGTATTATCTTCCCGATTCAGCGGATTATTCCGCCCTGGCCAAGGCGATTGCTGCGGGTCATGCCTATGAGGTGCATGGCCAATTGGCGCGGCGAATGCCGGGCTATCCAATATTTATGGCCGGATTCTACGCGGTATTGGGGTTCCACCATTTGCCAATCCTGCTGGCGCAGGCTTTGCTAAGCGCCCTGACAACCCTGTTTGCCGCCTGGTTTGGCCGATGTGTTTCGCCCGCGACTGGTGTATTGTCCGGGATGCTCTCGGCGCTGGACCCGCTGGGGATTGGCTTTTCCGCTTCGTTGTTGACCGAACCGTTGTTCACATTTGTATTTATGGCAAGTTTATATTTTTTGTTGCGGGCAATGCGAAATCCGCGGCAATGGTGGCTTTGGGTCTGGTTTGCGGTCACGTTTGCCATCGGCGTGTACATTCGCGCGGAAGTGTCGCTGTGTCTGTTTCCACTGTTGGCCTGGGGGGTGTGGGTGGCGCAAGGACCCAAGGGGCGGCTTGAGTCCGTGGCGGGCGGGGTGTCGGCTCTGCTGATTGTTTTTGTGTGTCTCCTGCCCTGGTGGATGCGCAACTATCAACTCTTTCATCAGGATTTTTTTCGATTTACCACCATGCAGGGAATCAGTCTGTATGAATCGGTTTATTCCGGTGCAACCGGCGGACCGCGACAATCGGATCTGGTCATCCCGCGCTCGATCGCACGGCTTAATGAAAGTCAACGCGATCTGGCATGGACGCACCGCGCGTTTACCGATATGGCCGAACATCCAGGACGCATCATCCGTCTGGCTTTTGTTAAAATTGCCCGCACATGGTCACCCTGGCTGCACGCCAGGGGCTATACCAATAAGTGGCTCAATATCATATTGACTCTCTGGTATAGTCCGCTGTTCATTCTTGCGATCGTGGGTGTATGCCGCTGCCCGGTTTGCGCACCCCTGTTTGGAATCCTGTTGGTTCCAATCGTATACTTTACACTCATGCATGCGGTGTTCCTGGGATCGGTTCGTTACCGGGTTCCGGTTATGCCGCTGGTGGTGGTTTTTACGGCCATTGGCATGGCCCGCTCGATTCGGCGGCTGCCCGATGTCGCGGTGATGATGGAATCGCGGTAAGAACGCAATAATTTGAACGTGATTTCCGGAAGCAGTCCGCGAAGTTGCAAAGGATAAATGGACGTGGTGCTGTTTCATGGCTGATTTTCCCCGAGCCAGTCCCGCCAAATGGTGGAAAACCACCGCCATTGGGCGCGTGCATCGGTCGCCCCATGCCATGTTTGTGGGGCGGGTGCGGCGGTTGATTTCCGTATCGGTATTGCTTCTGCTGGCGTTCATTATCGGCACGGTGTGGTATTTGACCAATCCCAAGCGGTTAAGTGCCATGTCCGGGTTGCTGCTTTCCCATGTCCTGGGTGCTCGGGTAACGGTTCAGAATGCCAAATTATCCTGGAATGGTACATTAAAACTTGGCGGCGTGCGGATGCGCACCAATCCGGAGAAAATGCCGTCAACGACCTTATTTTCCGCCGATCAGGTTGAAGTTCGTTTTAACTGGCTGGGGCTTTTCAGCGGACGGCTTCATGCTTCTCAAATTACGGCGGTTCGCCCGATGCTGAATCTGGTTGATGATATTGATGCCCGGCAGTGGAATTATGAAGGATTCGTGAAATCGGCTGCAACCAGTCCCGCCGGCACGCGGAAACCAGCACCCCCGCGCGCTGTTTATGGCGGCAGTCGTCCCACGCATTTGCCGGCCATCAATCTGCAAAATGCAATCGTGCGCTGGGGAGAGATCAAACATGGTGCCTACAGGATTGTCGGCCAGAGCCTGATAAATGCTGAATTGGGTCCAAGCCCGGAATCGCATTCCACATATCAATTGGATATGGAACAGCAGACATTTGATGGCCATCCGGGCATTGTTTTAACCGGGCGGTATAACATCAGCACGCGGGAATTTTCCGCGCGGATCAATCAACTTCAATTTACTCCGGGCTTCCGCCAAACCATGCCGGAACCGGTTCAGAAGCTGTGGCGCAAATTGCATTTGCGGGGCGGCATGAGTCATATTGTTTTCCGGGTCAGCCCATCGACGGGTTTGCACGTTCATGCGATTCTAAACGGCGTATCCATTGAGACTGTCGCGCCGAGCCGCCGATTCGGGCCGCAGATTGTTCCATTAAATAATCTCAATGGTCGCGTGGCGATCAGCAACACGGGTTTCAGCATTGAGAACCTCCGGGGCGTGGTGCTCGGCTGGAACTTTCAGGTACCCACCGCCGGATTTGACGGCTATGAGTCCGGCGCTCCGTTTCATCTGACGGTTAAATTATCCAATATCAATATTCCGTTGCCTTACCCAAAGATTTTCTCAACGCGCGATTTCTCGCTGGCGCAGGCCATTTTTCATCGGTTGCGGCCCAGCGGACGGCTGAGCATCACCGTTCATATTGACCGCGCCCAACGACACGCCGCGCCCAGTGTGCGGGGTGATATAGAATGTAAAAACGTACAGGCTCGATATGTTAATTTTCCATACCCCATGGATCACGTTCACGGACTTATCCGCTTTACCGCCCATCACATCAACTTTGTTAATGTGCACGCCACCGCCGAATCATTTCCCGTTTCCCTGGTGGGCAGCGTGGCGATTAATGAAAACGACGGCCCGATTAATCTGGTTATCAGTTCGCCGCATGCGTATTTTGATCGCAGACTTGCGGCCTGTCTGCCGCTGGACATTCGGCCTATCTGGAACAGATTTAATCCCGTGGGCGTGGGCGGATTTGTCTGTGATGTCACCCATGCCGCCGGGACGCCCGGCGATCCACGCATTGTTCTGCATATTTTTCCGCGGGATGTTTCCGGCGCCTACCGGGATTTGCCGTATCCGTTGGAGCATGTTCATGGCTCGCTGATATTTACGGATCATGAGACGAAGATAATAAAACTGGAAGCGCCGGTTGGTGCCGCGGGTCATATTATTTTCACCGGTAAGGTTACCTATTCGCCAAATGATCTTGCCAAACTCAAACCCATGGTGCACCTGCAAGCCGTTGGTATTCCAATTAATCGCACGCTTACCGGGAGCCTGCCGGAGTCATGGTCCCGGTGGATTGATCTGCTGCATGTTCAGTCCGGGTATGCTGATCTTGATGCAATGATAACGCGCGGACCAGCCGGAAATCCGGCCGTTCAGGGTGCCCTGAATATCGACCGTGGCATTATGAATCCGGCCCAACTCCCGTGGCCGTTGCGGAATGTTTCGGCACTGGCGCATATCAGCCCCCGCGGGCTGATCATCAACAATCTCACCGGGCTTACCGGTGCGGATGGCAAGGGAATCTTCACCGTATCCGGTGCCGTTGACGAGCCTCATGCCGGGCCGGTGCGGATCAGTGCCGCGGGAAATTGGAAAAACATTGAAATAAATTCTCCGGCCCCGGCGCATATACCAAAGCTGATCGGTGGATTCTGGAATAAATGGAAAATTCGCGGCCCCAGCGACGGCAGTTTCACCTATTCGGTACTGGTTCACCAGAACAAGCTTACCGCAATGACCGAAATGCGGCATCAGAAGTATGATGTGCAAATTCAACCGCTTGGAATGAGTGTGGCACCGGCTTTTTTGCCCGCCGAGCTTTCCGCAATCACCGGGGTGGTCAATGTGGACAATGGCGTGGTGGGAATGAAAAATATCCGCGCCAGAGCCGGTGCCCAGCATCTGAATCTCTCCGGCACGTACCAAACCGATTCAGACTCTCTGGCTCTTTCCCTAATCGCCGATGGACCGCATCTATCAAAAACGTGGATGTCCCTTATTCCCAAGTCCACCCGGCAGTTCATAGCGGAACTCAAACCCAGCGCAAGCTGGGAATTGGACCTGCCGACTTTGAATCGCATCAAGGTTGGAAAGGCGTATCGCTGGCATTTTACCGGGTCGGTGGTGCTGAATCATCTGGTCACCTCGGGTGATATTAAACTTAAAGCCCGGCAGGCTACCGTCACCTTGGCGCTGGACTTGGCGCCGGACAATTCATTTCCCATGCTGGACGGGCAATTTGGTGTGACACGCTTGAATTGGAACGGCCGAATTGCCGACCCGCTGACCGGCGACATCGCCGCCAATTCCTTCACGCATGTTATTGCCATCAACCATATCAACGGTATGGTTGCCGGCGGCAAGTTGACGGGCAATATCCGAATTCATACCGGGAAAAATGCGTCCTACGCCGTGGCGTGTCAATTACATGGATCGCAACTTGCGGGATTGCTTAGTGCGCCGGCAGAAAGAGCCGGTGCCAAGGGCATTCAGACCAGTACCGGACTCGTCGATGCGTCATTGATTCTCAATGCCACACTGGGGAAAACGCCAACCCGACAGGGCAGCGGCCAACTGATTATTCACAAGGCCAGTATTTATGATGTTCCCATGGCCATGGGTTTGATGCAGATTGTGACGCTGCGGTTGCCAATCAGTTCGGACTTCAAACACGCGGATGTGCGGTATGTCATCGACAACAATGTGGTGCGCTTTAAGCCCATTTCGTTAAGCAGTCCGGGCGTGAATCTGGTGGGGGAAGGGTCGTTGAACCTCAAAACCACGGATATCAACCTTCGGTTGCTAACGCAATCTCCCCAGGGCACGCGCGTGCCGCTGCTGGGATTTCTCTTTGGACTCGCCCGGTCGCAACTTCTGGAATTGCGGGTCTCCGGAACCATGTCGCACCCGGTCATCGCCCCCGTCCCGTTACGCTTTCTGGCCTGGCCATTTATCGGATTTGGGCAATAACCGGACAACTGGTTATAATTCCGGGTAATAATTGTGTGCGTCGCGCCCGTAGCTCAGTTGGATAGAGCGGTGGTTTCCTAAACCGCAGGTCACAGGTTCGATCCCTGTCGGGCGCAATGCTTGATTCATGCGGGTTTCCTGCTTCCAGTGCGGGTTTTCTCAATGTCATGCCCGATGATTCCTGGTGGCACGCAATGGCACCAGAAGGCACGGTTTGGCCCCCGGCTTTCAGCGCATTTTCAGCGCGCCGTTCAGCGCTATTACCCGCGTCAATTCCGGCGTTGTCGGTGCCGGTGGCCCGGAGCACTTGCTGATTTCTTTCAGCGCTTTTAATGCCGTCCAAATTCGGCAACAAAGCCACCGCGGCGGTCATATCGCTTATGCCCATAATGCCGTATACGTTCAAGGTCAGTTTCGGATCAGAATGACGGGCGAGAGTTTGCAGAACCTTTACCGGTACGTTGGCTCTCGCCAGCATAGTGATATACGTTGCCCGCAAGGCGTGAAAATCGGCATACCGGCCATCCGCA
>JAJYZY010000050.1 GCA_021799715.1 Planctomycetota bacterium
ACGTCCCATTGGCATTCATGTTTGAAAAACTCGATGTTTATCAAAAGTCCATTGACCTTGCCGAGCGGATCCTCGTTGCGACCTCCGAATTCCCACGCGGATTTTATTTTCTGTCCGATCAATTAAACCGGGCATCCGTTTCCATCGCCACGAATCTGGCGGAAGGAAATGGCCGATTCACCAAGGCTGACCGCAAAAACTTTTTCACAATCGCTCGCGGCCCGGCCCAGGAGTGCGTCCCATTAATCGAGCTTGCCCGCCGTCGGAATCTTGAGGTACTCCCTGTCAACTGGGCGCAAAACAGGCCCTGCTAAGAGAGAGTCCTCCCCGGCAACAAGGCAGCCCCGCAATGAGCCCGAAGGGCGAGCGGAGGGGCTGCCTTACTGCCCCCTGCACCCCGGCACCGACCGACCGTCGGTCGGGCCTGATATACTTCCGCTGGCGTTTGGTATCCCAGCGACTGATGTAACCGTTCCTGATTGTAAAACTCAAAATAATTCCGCAGCCCCATGTTGGCCTCCGTCATGCTGTTATATTCAAGGGGATATATGTTTTCATATTTTACTGTCCGCCACAAACGTTCGATAAAAATGTTGTCATACGCACGCCCGCGACCGTCCATGCTGATCTTGATCTGTGCTTGCTCCAAAGCACCCACAAACGCCTCCGATGTAAATTGACATCCTTGATCGCTGTTGAAGATCTCCGGACGCCGCCGCCGGTGCATCGCACGCTCCAGGGCCGACAGACAAAAGCCTGTTTCCAACGTGTTGGATAGTTCCCATGAAAGCACATACCGGCTGAACCAATCCATGATCGCCACCAGATACGCCCAGCCGGTATGTAATCCCACATACGTAATATCTATGCACCAGACATGATTGGGATGATCTACCGTCAGCCCCTTGAGCAAATAGGGAAAACGCTTATCGCCAGCGGACGGAATCGTCGTCCTCGGCTTGGGATATATCGCCTCCAGACCCATCTGCCGCATCAATCGCCGTACCCTTTTAGGTCCCACCGCCAAGCCTTGTCGGTGCAGCCAGGCGCTCATACGCAATACGCCGTAAAACGGCGTCTCCAGATATTGCCGATCAATCAGTCCCATGATCATCAAATCCTCAGGATCCACAGCAACCCGATGGTAGTACATACTGCTGGCCGACAGGCCCAGCAGTTCGCACTGCCGACGGACCGATAAGCCGGGATGGCCGACATCCACCGCCTGACGCTTCCGATCAGTCGTCCAGGCCAGACTTTTTTTTTAGCCACGACAATTCCATCTGCAAACGTCCGATCTGTTCATACAATTGCGCCGTCAACGCCGGCGACGAATGGTCCGAACCTTGGCCAGACGATTCCTCAAACGCCATCGCCGAGTACTCAACCAGATGTTTTTTCCACGCGGCAATCCGCGATGGATGAACCTGATACAGCCCTGCCAACTCCTCGACGGTCCTCTGTCCCTTCACCGCCTCCATCGCCACCTTCGCCTTGAACTGTGCTGTAAACCGCTCCCGATATTCATCGGGACTTCGCTGACATAACACTACTCCAAAAAACCGGGTCAAAAACTACCTTAGCGGCGCGCCCAGTTTTTGGGGAGTATTACATCTGATAACCGAGGTCGAACATTCACAGTTCCGCTCGGAGCTGGAAATTATTGGAAAAATGCTCTCCGGCCTGATCAACGGCATGGAAAACCGCAAAACTGGAACTGCTTCTCCCCCAGTTGGAGGGGGAGTGGCTCATCACGGCTAAGTCAATATTTTGCACATTATAATATGAATACGTCTCTATATGAATTTGCCGTGTCAGCTATGGCCCCACCAGCCCTTAACGAACCATGCATTGGCGGTTAGCATGGGAAGGTAATGAAAGAGCCGTCGCCTATATTGGATCAAGCCACTTACATTGCCGCACGCAGCGCGGCGATGATGCTCGGATTTTTCCCCGTGAATGCCAATCTGCGGACGGCCCGCGGATTCGGGTCATTGTTGTGGGCGTTTGATAAAAAACATCGACTGCGCGGATTGGAAAATCTGCGCGCAAGCTTTCCAGGTTTGTCCGAACGGGAACTCGAACGCATCGGGCAACGGTCGATTCAGCACTTTTGTGAACTGGCGATGGATGTCATATTTTCCACCCGCGTTATTCATGTGGAAACATGGCATAAACATGTCCATTTGCACAATTTCAAGGCCGCCATGCAGATCATTCTCCGCGGGCAGGGGGCCATTATGGTCACCGGACATTACGGCAACTGGGAAATACTCGGCTACACTATGGCCACACTCGGTTTTCCCTCATACAGTGTGGCACGCCCCATTGATAATCCGCATATCGACGCCTGGCTGCTGGGCGTGCGGGAAAAGAAGGGGCAGATCATATTATCCAAACGCGGTGTAACCGCCACAGCCCAGGATATCCTGAAAAACAACGGCGTATTGGGCTTTATCGCCGATCAGGATGCCGGCCCCAAGGGAATGTTCGTCCCATTTTTCGGGCGGCTCGCCAGCACGTACAAAAGCATCGGTCTGCTGGCTATGCAGCACAACGTGCCGGTGATCATCGGCTACGCCCGTCGGCGCGGCGATTTGTTTGATTTTGACATCGGTGTCACCGACATTATTTATCCGGCGGATTGGGAGACCCATGGTGAGCCGCTGCGCTACATCACGGAACGCTATACCAGGGGTATTGAAACATTTGTCCGCGAAGATCCAACACAATATCTATGGATTCACCGCCGCTGGAAGCATCGGCCCCGGCATGAGCAGTAATCCCATGCGCCGCGAAAAATTCCGATTGTCCGCGTTTGCACGGACTTGGGGACGCGTCAAATATCGTATGCGTCGGTGCATGGAAAACCCGACGTTAAACAACCGCAGATTTCAAAGACGATATTGCCGATTCACTGCGGTTCCGGACATTTTCTGTCCACCAAGCCGCACTTGCATCTGGAGGCACACAAGCGTAATATCCGAATTAGGGATGGTGCGATTGGCTGCGATATTGCAGCGAATGCCCGCACAGACTGCTCTGTCAACGGTGATGGAAATAGTTCCTGGGTATGGATATATCGGAATAGCCGCTGCGCCCAACCCCGAACGTGATGTGATATAAAGCTTACGGAACGAGCCTATGAGGAAAGAATCATGGCCACTGTTGATGAAATTGTCAGAGAATATGTGAAAGCGTCCGAGAAGCGTCGCAAATCATTTAAAGGATCTCCAAAGAAAGCTCGTCAGCTTCTGATCGAGGCCGGCATACTCAATAAAAAAGGTACGCAATTATCCAGGATTTACCGTTGAATCATGTCTTCAACGCTGCCATCATTTGTGCTGGGATATCACGGATGCGATAAATCCGTCGCCGATGCTATTTTTTCCGGTAAAACCACACACCTTAATCCCAGTCAAAACGAGTACGACTGGCTGGGGCACGGCATTTATTTCTGGGAGAACAGTCCGGAACGGGCGATGAATTATGCAAAACAGCAAATGTCGCGTACCGGGCGGTTGAATAAAATTAAAGAGCCGTGTGTGCTCGGCGCGGTAATAGACCTTGGGAACTGCCTGGACCTTCTGGATTCAAGGTTTTCTGAAATTATCCGCAGGGGTTACCAGGAAATGACGGACGCATTGAAGCAGGCGGGGCGAGATATTCCGAAAAACCACAAACTATCCGAGAGTAATGATATCCTGCTAAGAAAGCTGGATTGTGCCGTGATCAACTTCGTTCACTCCACACGGAAGAGAGACAATTTTGAGCGTTTTGACTCTGTTCGCGCTGCGTTTGTTGAGGGGCCACCAATCTACGAGGAGAGTGGATTTTTTGAGAAAACGCATATCCAAATCTGCGTGCGCGACAGCGGAAAAGTCAGGGGATATTTCCGACCCTTGCCGATGACCCATCAACAGGTCAGTTCGTAGCGGCATATAACATGAACGCATAACCACTCTTGCGGCAACGTGTGCTGCCATCACGACTGGAACCCGGAGTTCTGGTTCGAACTGCGGCGGCCGCGGATTATCATCGTGCCCCGCTCGCCGTGGGGGGGCTAATTAAGTTTGTATATTGCCGTGAATGCAAGGCTATTTGGGCGTTACGCTTGCCGCAACTGACCAAGCCGCAATGCCTCTTGAGCCGCAGGCATGAATCGAGTCCCTTGGCGGCATCGGCTTATTTTTCAAGGCTTTTTATCTTTGTTCATCCGGGCCTTGGCTTCGGCGCGCCAGCCAAAAATGGTCATCGGCGCGCCAAAAAGGAAAAGCACGATTCCCCAATAGAGATTAATATTCACCTGTTGCGTGATATTGGGAATATCATGCGGCGACACGACGCCGTAGGCGGTCATGATAATGCCCACCAGCACAAAAAATATGCCAATCGGTAATCTTAAATCCATCATCGTTAAACTCCAGTGCGGCATGAGCCGCCAGTAATTTATCTTGTCCGTTACCAGAACAACAGGTTAATAATCAGGGTCAGCACCAGCGCTAGCACACCAAGAATAATGGGCTTCTTCCACCAGGGCAGGCCGGCATCCTGTTCGGGCTTGGGAGTAAGCTGATACACCAGCCCGACAAGTTCTTCATCTTTCTTTTTCTTGGTAAACAAGCTCACCACGATGGTGGCACCGGCACCGGCACAAAACGCCCATACCGCGCCCCAGAATGCGCCCGTGGTGTTGTTGTTGTAATGATGCCACAGCGGCAAGCCGGGATACGACCGGATAATCCAAAGCGTTACGGATGTCGCCGTGCCGATCAGCAAGCCCCACAAACCGCCCGCAGGGGTTGTGAATGTGGCAAACATACCCAGAAGAAATACCGCAATCAAAGGCGCGTTCACCACGCCGAAGATCGTCTGGGTATAGCCCATAATGCCGGATTGCCCGCGGACCACATAAGCAAAGCCCACGCTGATAACAATGCCAACGATGGTCATAACGCGACCCACCCACAGATAATGCTTGTCGGTGGCATTGGGCTTGATAAATACCGCATAAAGGTCATACGTAAAGACGGTATTAAATGCCGTCACATTGCCCGCCATGCCTGACATGAACGACGCCATCAGGGCCGTCAACCCCAGGCCCAGCAGGCCGGCGGGGTAATATTTAGCCATCATCAGCGGCATGACGTTGTTAAACGATTCGGTTGCCGGAATCAGATGGCCGTTCACCGTGGTATTGCCGGGAAATAAATGCGGCAACAGCGGCAGGGCCAACACGCCGGGGAGAATGACGATAAAGGGAAAAAGCATTTTCGGAAACGCGGCCAGCAGCGGAGTTCGCTGTGCCGAGTTCATATCCTTGGAGGCCAAAGCCCGCTGCACAACCAGAAAGTTGGTGCACCAGTATGAGAATGACAGCACAAAGCCCAGTCCCAGCACAATGCCCGGCCATGTTATGTGCATGGGATTATTCTGGTGAAGTGTATTTTGAAACGTGTGCAGCCATTGTGTGGCCGGCATTTGATGGGCAACTACGCTACCGGGCTTGGCCGCCGCGGCTGCCACCTGATCCGGCGTAAGGAACGGCAACTGATGTGTGGCAATCCACTTTTTGAAATGCGCCCAGCCATGATTGGCGATCAGGGCAATAATGGTCATGGGCGCAATGCCCAGAACAATGAGAAAAAACTGCAGTACTTCATTGTAGATGCTGGCCGTTAATCCACCCATAAAGGTGTATACCAGCACCACTACCGCAGAGACCCAGACGCTGGGGGCAAAATGCCAGCCCAGGAAGTCCTGCATGACCACTGCCAACGCATACATGCTGATGCCGGAAATTGCCGGTGTGAAAACGGCAAAAGTGAAAGCATTGATAAATCGGGCACCTTCGTTATACCGCTTTTTGAGAAACTCCGGCACGCTGCGAACTTTGCTGCCATAAAAAAATGGCATCATGGCAATACCCATGAAAACAATCGCGGGGATGGCACCGATCCAATAATAATTGGCGGTCATCATGCCATATTCATATCCCTGCTGGGACATGCCCATGACTTCCAGCGCCCCAAGATTGGCGGAAATAAAGGCCAGCCCGGTAATCCACGCCGGAAGGCTTCGGCCCGAAAGGAAGAAGTCTTCGCTGGTTTTGCTGCCGCGGCCGGTGATAATCCCGATGCCGACAACAAACAACAGGTAAACCACCAGAATGGCCCAGTCGATTCCGTGCAGATGAATCATCGCGCCGGAATGCGGCAAGGCCGTTGATACCGCGGCCAGTAAAGTATTGGTAACCACTCGTTTCTCCATGCCACAGATTTTTAACATCGTGCGTCGGATCTTCCGCGGGCCGACGCTCGTGCGGATTCGCACGGTTGTTTGCGAGTATGTTATCACCTCGCAAGCTTACGTCAATTGACCATGCCATGCGGGCGGAAGCATGGGCGGTTGGTGAATCCAGCATGGGGAACCATGGCCTGCGCCGATTCGGTACCGCGTACCGGTAACAGGAAGCAACCGCGAAGCGGGTGCCGGGAATCCAACGTCAGATAAGGGGCGTGTCGGGCAGTGACAACCAATTGCCAGCGCAACGCGCAGGGTGAACATCACTTGGACAGGAGGAGGGCGATTATCGCTTTCACTTGTCGCATTGACACGGCAGCCGCTTTTCCTGCGGTTATAAAAGCCGTAATATATCGGCATGGCAACAGTACTTACGCAAAATCAAAATTGGGATGTGGGCAAAGTTGGCGGGCAGTGCGCGGGGTGTTCCGCGGAATTGCCGCCCGGTGCGGCCTGCTGGGCGGCGCTGGTGGAAGTGCAATCGTCACCGGCCGCGCCGAACGATTCCAAAACTCCCGGCAGCCCCTGGCAACGCATGAACTTCTGCCCGGAATGCTGGAGCACCGGCCGGCGACCGACAGGGGCGGTGGAAATGTTTTCCTACTGGAAAACGGTGGTTCCGGAAACGCAGAAAAAAGCCCGGACATTTGTTGATGATTCCGTTCTGCTGGACTTATTCAATCGCCTTGCGGAACGTGAAGAGATACTGGACCTGCGATTCCGATTTGTGCTGGCTCTGCTGTTAATGCGCAAACGGCTGCTGAAGTATGAGAGCACATCTCCGTTGTCCGAAGAGTTGCGGGCGAAATTTGCCCACATCATCCCTCTGCCGGAGGCGTGGAATATGACCCAGCGCGGCGGCAATTCTGTGATGGTGTTGAATCCACACTTGACCGCGGAACAGATCGGCGAGGTGTCCCAGCAGTTATCAGGGATATTGGCCGAAGAAATCTGATGCCCCCGCAACCGTTGACGGTTCGCTATTGGTCATTGGTTGATGGCGGGTTGTTGTTGGCTGATACTACCTTCTTGCCCAATACCCTCCCTTCAGCCATGATATATCCATGGCTGATCAGAAAATTCCAACTTCGTCGGCAACCGATCCCGCGGCGGGGAGGCTCATTTCCTCCGCGCCGGCCAATTGGAAAATCCGCCGTCTTCTCTGGAGCTTGGTACAGAATTCGCTTTATCATTACTCCTTTCACACCTGGTCAAACTGGCGGTGCGTGTTACTGCGATTATTCGGTGCCAAAATCGGCAGCCGTTGTATTATCCGTCGCACCAGTAGAATCTATTACCCGTGGCTGCTGGAGATTGGGGATATGGCAGTCATCGGGGACAAGACCGAGATTTACAACCTCGGGCGGATCGTGATTGGTGATCGGGCGATGGTCAGCCAGGAGGCGTACCTCTGTGCCGGCACACATGATTACACCCAGTTGTCTATGCCGCTGGAAACCAAGCCCATCACCCTTGGAAGCGATGCGTGGGTCTGTGCCCGCGCATTTATCGGGCCGGGGGTTATCGTCGGAAACGGCGCAATTGTCGGGGCGTGCGCGGTGGTGACAAGGAACATCGCACCGTGGACCATTGTCGCGGGCAATCCGGCGCGGGTGGTAAAGGACCGGAAAAAGCCAACCGGTGTGGATTAAGCAAAGAGGCTCACTATTTTGTCCGCAATTCACATCCTCATTCCGATACGCATTCCCCGCGCCGTGGAATTGGAAAGCAAGGAACAAAAGACAACAACAATGGCTCAACTGCCCAACGTTGCAACGGGAAGTTAAAAACGCGGGGGTGTCAGCGGCCAGTGTTTGTCCCATGCACGGCGTCTTCCAAACGCCAATGGAATTTGGCATCTGTTTCCACGGCAAGGAAAAAAAGAATAGCGGCGGGGGTAAAACCGAACGGTACCGCCGCTTCCGCGCGGTACTGCTGGCCGACGGCGAAAGTATGGCCGGGGCAAAACAGCGGCCGACACCGGCAGCATCAACGTCCCCGGCGGCCTGATCCCGGTTTTCTATCTCGGCCTGGAAACTGATAACGTCATTGAGATTACGATCGATAGCGAAATGTGTTCGCGGGCCACGCCGGCCGGCCTGTGTCACGGCGGTTTGGGTGTAACGCAAAAGCGGCGGTGCCCTTTGTGGTGCAGGCTTCCAGCCTGCCTATTTGCCGCTTTGCTAACGGCTCCCATTCGCACAAGCCATTGCATCGCTTGCACGGCCGATGTATTCTTTTCTCTGTAGTTTGGAATGTGAACGATGAACTGGAGATAGTCAAATGGCGGAAAAAACTGCGGCTAAAAAGCGCCCGGCCCGGCAGCAGATGCTGGAGGCTGTGGCGGAGAGTGAAAAGACCGTTGCGGAACAGCGCGAAGTTGCCGGCACCCCCGAAGAAAAGCTTGCCGCGAAAGCCATTGCGGAATCGGTGACAGCGGCGGAGGAACTTTCCAATCGCGGTGTGGTGCAGTCCATCGGGGAACTCAAATCCAGCATTGGGCGGTTGCTCGGGGAACTTTCCGACCGGCTTGAAGAACAAGTTGCAACATATACGCAGGTGCAGCGTGCGATTATCGCGAAAGATAAGGAACTTAAGGATATCTACGAAATACAGCGATCCGCTTCGACCCTCACGGCATTGATTGACACCCATGCCCGACAACGTGAAAAAATGGAGCAGGAAATCACCGCTGCCAGAGAGCAACTGGAGCGCGAAGTTGCGCAAACGCGGGAATCCTGGGAGCAGGAGAAACGACAGCGTGAAGCGGAAATCAAAGAACGCGATGCGGCCGAACAGAAACGCCGCGAGCGGGAGAAGGAGGAATATCGATATGGATTTGCGCGAGAGCAGCAGCAGGCCAGGGATCAATTCGCCGATCAGATGGCCAAGGCTCAAAAAGAATGGGACGAACGCAAGGCCAAATTGGAAGCGGACCTCATCCAGCGGCAGCAGACGCTGAAGGCCCATGAACAAGAATTCAATGAGCTGCGGCAAAAAGTGGAGGCATTTCCGAAAGAGTTGGAGGCCGCGACCGCCAAAGCGGTAAAAGAGACAACCTCGCGCCTGCAACAGGAGGCCGCTGCGCGCGAGCAACTGTTGAAACAGGAGTTCGAAGGGCAGAAGAATGTACAAGGCACGCGGATCGCATCGCTGGAACAGCAGGTTGCCGAGCAGGCCGAGCGTATAACCAAGTTGCTGGGCCAAGCGGAAAAGGCCTACGCCCAGGTACAGGAAATTGCGGTGCGGGCGATTGAAGGATCAGCCAGCGCCAAGCAATTGGCCCACCTGCAGCAGCTTCTGGCCGAACAAGGGCGCAAGCCGACCTCGGAAAGATAAATAGCGGTCCGCGGTGGAATGTTAGATGCCGGAATGGCTGCGATTGTCTTTAATTGGAAATACCCGCGCGACATGAAGGTGAGTCTCCGCGCGTGACATACTTGGGGTTCTCCTCTGTCGCACCCAATTGCACCTCATTACAACACAAACAATGCGGTTAACAGCGCCGCCGCCCGGATATCAATGCCGATGTATCGGTGGGTGATCCACTCTGTTGGCAACGGCGGCGCGCTTGAGGCGGATCGCCACTGCCTCTAAGATTGAAACACAGAGATTCGGGCTTGTACGCTTGAACACCGGCGGACCGAAGATTGGCCCCGGAGTAATGATTATATTGCTGCCAGTTCAGGCAACGGTTCGTGTTAAAGTGGAGATTTCATCACATGTCAAAGCCTGCTGATAAAAAGGGCGTTAAGTCATCCGCTAAGTCGGGGCAATCCGCGGCTTATGCCACCCCGGCCAAGGCCTGGCAGTCGCGCATCAGTGATGCGGCCGATCCGCTGGCGGAAAAATTTGTTGAATCTTTATCGTTTGATTACCGGTTGGCTGAGCACGACATACGCGGCTCGCTGGCACACGCGGACATGCTCTGCAAAGTGGGACTCATATCCGCATCTGATCTGGCGGCGATTCGCGGGGGCCTTGCGGACATCCTGGAAGAAATACGCGCAGGGCATTTTAAGTTTGATTTGCAACAGGAAGATATCCACATGGCGGTGGAAGCCGCGCTCATTGAACGTGTGGGTGATCCGGGCCGCAAATTGCACACCGCGCGGTCGCGCAATGATCAGGTGGCACTGGATATCCGCCTCTGGTCTGTGGCGGCAATGGATGCCATTGATCGACTTCTGATGAATTTGCAGGTGGCATTGGTGGCTCTGGCGCGGCAGGATGGCGATGTGGTCATGCCGGCGTATACGCATCTGCAGCGGGCACAGCCGATTCTTTTTGGCCATGAACTCCTGGCTTACGCGGAAATGTTTCAACGCGATCGGGATCGGCTGACGGATTGTCGGGTGCGCACAAACAAAAGTCCGCTGGGTTCCGGCGCGGTGGCCGGCAGCACGCTGCCCATTGATCGGTTGCATGTGGCACGGCAACTGGGCATGACGGATGTTACGGCAAATTCATTGGATTCCATCAGTGATCGGGATTTTGTCGTGGAGTTCGCATTTGCGCTTTCCATGATCGCCATGCACCTGTCCCGCTGGGCGGAGCAGTGGATATTGTACAGTTCCACTGAATTTGATTTCATCCGCATTGCGGATGCCTTCACCACCGGCAGCAGCATGATGCCGCAGAAACGCAATCCGGACATGCTGGAATTAATCCGCGGCCGCACCGGCGGCGTTTACGGGCAACTCGTGGCGCTGCTGACCATGCTCAAGGGGCAACCGCTGGCGTATAACCGGGATATGCAGGAGGACAAACGCTGGCTGTTTGCGGCATTTGATTCCGTGGAATTGTCCCTGCAAATTGCGGCCCCGATGGTCAAAAGCGCGGCTGTGAAGCGGCAGTCCATCGCCCGGCGGCTGGATGAAGGATTTTTGGATGCCACGGTGCTGGCAGAATATCTCGTGCGAAAAGGTGTTCCATTCCGCACGGCCCATCAGATTGTCGGTTCCATGGTGGCACACTGCGAAAGCCAGGGCCTGACCCGACTGGCGGATGTGCCGCTGGAAGCCATGCGCAAGCTATCACCGGAAATTGGTTCCGATGTGATGGCGGTACTGGGCGCGGCCAACGTTGTGGCAGCTTATCAATCAAGCGGAGCGGGCGGGAAAACGCAGTTGTCGGCGCAGCTCAAACGTTGGAACAAGCTGCTGAAAAAATAATGGTGTTGCGGCGGGCTTATTCGTGTGAAAGCTCGGGCTGCAGCAGGCCGGATCGCACAAAAAAATCATTCCAATTGCTCCACGCGAATTGCGCAATATCTTGATCGGTAAAATGCGCGGCGGCCAGCGCGTCGCAGATGCGCGCCAAATCAGCGGGCCGACGAATCCCAACGGGCAATTCCAGAGCGGAAAAGCCGCCATCCATATCGGATCCAAGGCCGATCAGGTCGGTGCGGCCGGTTAAGTCAACAATGTGCTGTACGTGTCGCACCAGATCAACAATTGCGGCGTTTCCGGAACTGACAAGAAACTTTGAAAATAAATTCATCCCGATAACACCATTGTTCTCTGCCAGAGCCAGTATCTGCAAATCGGATAAGTGTCGTTCCGGGTGCTTTTTTCCCGGCAACAATGCGCGGCAATTGCTGTGGGACGCGAGCTTTGGCCGCTCGGTGTGTTCCAGAACCGTCCAGAAGGCCTGTTCAGACAAGTGGGAAACATCATGCGCCATTCCCAGTTGATCGGCCAGGGACAGCAGTTTAAGACCGTCCGCGGTAACGTCCCCGCCGGATTGATCTCCGCCGGCCCAGCGCGTGCCATTCACCCATGTCAGAGCCAAAATGCGTATACCAAGTTCATGGAACTCCCTGAGATCAGCCTCATCGCGAATTCCCGCCGCGCCTTCCAACAGCAGCAACAGTTCGAGTTTTTTCGATGGTATGGACTTCTTGCCGTCGGCAATATACACATGACCGTTATCGCGCCATTGGTGATAGCGGTGTATTTGCCGCAGGGACAATTCATAAGCTTCATCAGGAGAACCATAACACCATGGGCCATCTACATAATCTCCCGCGGAATCAAGTCCGCGCGGTTGAACAAAAATGGTGGCCACAGCACGGCGGACCGGGCTTTCGGATAGAGATTTGAGTGTTACGGCGGCGGGATTATCCGCGCTATCCGGCGGATCGGCCAGCATATCCCGGCCCATTTCCGCCAGATACGCCAAATCGAGATGAGCGTCAAAAAAGCGCTGTGGATTCATCACTCATCACTGCCGAGGATGCTGATAATTTCATATTCGCCGATGATCGGCAGGCTGGCGTAGCTGCCGCTGGCGACATGCAGCAGTCCCAGCAATCCGAGCACCGCAAAAAGCAGCCAAATCAGGCCGCCCACAAGGGAGGTTAGATATACCATATCCGATAAGTGCAGCAACGGATAACCCAGCAGCATGATGGTTTGGCAGCCAACCCATGCAATTACCTCAAGCGCAAAGAGTATCAGCCCCTGATTGGCATGATGCCGGACAAATTTGGAGTGCAATCCGAATACCATGGGTATAACCACCAGAACGCCCAGATAAGATAACAAAGCCATGCCCTTGTTTATGCGGATATCTTCTTCCTGTTCGGCGGCAGCCTGCTTGATGGCTTGCGCGGCTTCTCCATTGGCCGCCGGGGATGTCGCGGCGGGCGCTGCGGAGGTGTCAGTTGGTGTATCGGAGGGTGGAACAACCTTCGGCGCGGGCTTGGGGCTTTGCGGTTTGAGTTCATAATCTGCGGTGTCGTCCATGGTTTGGTCTCCAGAGCAAGTTCCATGATGTCAAGAGTATAACGTCGCGCGTGTAAAATATCAGATCAATCGGGCCACGCCCTGCTTATGGCGACGGCTGATCTGCTGCTGCATATACTCGAAAATTTTCCGGGCGTGCGGAATCTGATGAATTTCCATCAGGGCGGTAACCTGGTCGTTGCTGTGAATTTCAATTGTGCCAATTCCCAGCAGCCGTTGAATAAATCCTTGCCGCAGTTGAATATCCAATATGCTGCTGATTGAAACCCAGTCGATTTGCCGCGCAAATATGCCGGTATGGGTTTCCACCCGGTCGGCGTTGATGAGACAGCGGCTATTGCGGGCGTTGAGATAGATCAGAAATGCGGCAAAGACATCCACCGTCAGCACGACCGCAAAAATAATCCCCGCATACGCCCGCAAATCTGGGATTTTATACGTGCCCGCCGAAATGGCCAGCACGACAATGCAGGTCAAATAGCGGAAAAAATTATCCCACTGGGAAACCGCGACATCAAATACGGCATCTGCCATGGGCTGCTCGGCCGGTTGATCCGTCGGTTTTTGGGCATCCCCGGCGGTCGTCGGCGGGGATGGAGCATCCACAAATTCACCGCAGTAACGGCATTTCCGCGCTACCATCAAAATCATTTCGCCACAGGATGGACACGGTCGCAACGCCGGCGCGGATGGTGCCGTGGGTGATGTTGTGGGTATGGCTGGCGGCGCATCAGAAAGTGTTGCGGCAACGGGAATCAGTGTGCGGCTGCAAAATGGGCAAATCAGATGGCGGCCCAACCGCTGGGGCGGAATTTCCAATTCATGCCCGCAGACGCAACGTGCCTGATATGAACGTAAAGGTGTATCCATTGCCAATGCCCCGGTTTCCGTCAATAGCCGCCGTTACTTCAATAAGGCCGCATCCAGCAGGTCCACCCGCCCGCGCACGCCAAACGCATTGTCCCCCGTCATGATAAACGTAAGCCGCTCCACATGTTTTACCGGAAGCACAACCGGTGTCAGGGCATCCCCGACTCTAAGCATGTTGGAAGTAAAAATGGGTTTGCCATCCGCCCGCACCGTAACTTTGCCCGCACCCCAGGGTCTGGAAGATTGGTCCATGGCTGGAATAAATGTGACCAGGCTGTAGGCGTCGGCAAGATTATAAGTTAACCGTGTGACCACGTGCGTTCCCAGGCCATGTTTGAAAATTCTGCCGTTCGCGCGCAGCGCCTGCCCGATGCAGTTTCTGTTTTTCCGCAAACGCCACGGCGGGCCGACATATGGCGTTTGAATATATTGTTGCGGCACCAAATTCGTAAGCCATGATAGATTGCCGCCTGTGATGTCGATTCGCTTGATGATGTTGATTCCGCAAATCATGGGAGTTAATACCACGGCGGTAAGAGTCACCGTTTGACCTCTGAATGCCAAAGATTCGCCGGTAACCACTGTGCCATCCGCGCAGGTAATGTGAATCAGCGGGCCGCGATAAATGGGTGGAGGCACGGTTTGCGCGAGTTTCATCACGTTTACGCGTGCCAGAGGGATGGTGATCCTGCCCAGTGTGCTTTGCCACTCAACGGCATGCGGCAATATGCGGAGCATGGTGCCGGTGAGTTGGTCTCCATTCAGAAATTGCAGATGATCATGGCTTTTGCCCGAAAGTAGCGGGGTTTTGCGGCTGCGCGATAAGCCGGCAACATCATCCAACGGAACAACCAACTTCCCAAACACAAGAGAGTCAAATGTAAGTTTCCCGCTGGTGGAACCGTCGGGTGTTCCGGGGAGTAAATCTCCCGTGCGAAGAAGCAGCCACCAGTGCGTCGGGGTGGGGCCGGTTTTTATGGTCGCATGCGCATTGTGGCGCAGACTTAACAGCTCTGCGGTCGTGAGATGTATCATTTTATCGCGACTGCGCAGCATGATGTGACCCTTTGTGGTCCAGCTTTGAATGCCCACGGATGTGATGGTTTCAATGCGGCCATGGGGCGTTAACGCGGCCAGACGCACGGTCCAGCGGCCCAAGCCCGCGCTTTGGGCGGTAAGGTTTTGTGCTGACAGTGGGCGTGCAGCGGCACACAGCGGAATGACTGCCGACAGTATCAGGCTGATCACGCGAAAAGATGAATAACGGATCAATTGTTTCTCCATCTTACTTCTGCAATATCGGCAAATAGCGATCGGGAATCTGGAGAATAATCAAAGCCATGGCCGTGGCGTAGCTCTGTCCGGCACCGCCCGTCCAGTTTCCCGCGGTTTGCTGCCGCTTGATAAGATCACCGCTGACGGCGGGCCACCATTTGGCCCAGTATTTTCCACCCGCAAGAAACATTGCCTGCGTGCCATAATAGTTGCCGTAGAAATAATTTCCCTGATTATTCTGCGGCGTTCCGGGCAGGCACTGCATGAGATAATGCACACCGTTACCGATGGCGGCACCTCTATAAATGCCGGCATACAGTAACGCCGCCACGCCCGCCGCCGACCGTGGAAAGGCTGACCCGCCCATATTGAGCATATAACTGAACCAGCCGTCGGCGTTTTGCAGCCGATGCACAAATGCGATAGCCTTGGTAATGGTGCGTTTGGGAACGGCGATGCCGGCTTCGCGCGCGGCTCGCAAAGCCATCACCTGGCAAATGGTCACGGAAATGTCGGCATCCATGGGTACGGGTTGATAGCGCCAGCCGCCCTGGGCGTTTTGCGCATCGATAATCAGGCGAATCGCCCGTTGAAGTTTTTCGTGCAGGTCCGGAGCATGAGATTCACCATAAATCTCCGCCAGAAATAGCGTGGCAAAGCCCTGCGAATACATTGGATCCGCATCCGTGGGGCCGGCGATCAAGCCGGAGCGCTGGCAATGATTCAGAATGTAGCGCAAGGCCCGGGAAACGTTTTGCGCGTACCGCCCCTGGCCCGGCAAATTTCCGCCGGCCACAAAGGCCAACCCGCCCAGGGCGGTAATGGCTGTGGTACCGGAGTCAAAAGAGCCATTGGCATTTTGCCGGGCTGCAAGCCATTTTAACCCCAGTCGCACGGTCTGTTGAACCCGCGGAGTAATTTCATCCCGCAGCGGACTGGTCTGCCCGGCGACAAACGAGGAAGCCGAAGGCGCGGCCACCACGGTTGAAGGC
>JAJYZY010000203.1 GCA_021799715.1 Planctomycetota bacterium
GCGCGAAAACGATCTATATTTTTTCGGGTTATCACAGCCGGATGCGTATCGGTTTTAATGGCGTACTGCTCGGCCGGCAGACCAAATGCGTCCCAGCCCATGGGGTGCATGACATTAAATCCGGCCGCGCGCTTGAAACGCGTGACAATGTCGGTAGCCGTATAACCTTCGGGATGTCCGACATGCAATCCTTCCCCGGACGGATAAGGAAACATATCCAATACATAATACTTGGGCTTAGCCGGGCGCATATCGGCAGAGAATATGCGATTTTCCTGCCAAACCCGCTGCCATTTCTTTTCAATACTACTGGGATTATAACCCGCCATGAGTCCTGTTCTCCAATCTTGATGTGGACAAAGGATACGAAAGGCGGCGTCGGGCCACAAGTAGCGGCCGGACTTGAGAGAAAAAAGAATGACCGTGGCGTCACACCGGAAAGACTATGGTATGATTCATCGGTTAGAAATCTTGGGCGGTTCCCGCGTGGCGTTAGCGTGGATGCGGCTTGTTAAAAAGGGTTCATGGACATGGAACAAACGCAGCGAATCGGCATCATAGGCGGGTCGGGGCTGGGCCAGCATCTGCTTATGCCCGGCGATGGTGAGGCGGTAGAAATTCAAACGCCCTTTGGGCCGCCGGCGGCACCGCCGATTCTGGCCAATTGGAAAGGCATTCCCGTGGCGATTCTGGCCCGACACGGCGCGGGCCATGTGTTAAACCCCACGCAAATTCCCTATCGCGCCAATATCTATGCCCTGAAAATGTTGGGGTGCCGATGGATTCTGGCCTCCGGAGCTGTGGGCAGCTTGAATGAAAATATGCATCCGCGGCAACTGGCCCTGGTGGATCAGGCGATTGATCGCACTGTGCATCGCGTGGGAAGCTTTTTTGATCACGCCGCGGTGCACGTGGATTTCGCGGAGCCGGTGTGTGGGAAATTGCGAAATATTGTTTATGAAAGCCGCTCTGACCTTACCGCCGATGCGGTGGTTCATCCGCGTGGAACGTATGTGTGCATGGAAGGCCCGGCGTTCTCGACCCGTGCGGAATCGCGGCTGCACCGGAGTTGGGGCGGAGATTTAATCGGCATGACGCTTTTGCCGGAAGCCAAACTGGCGCGTGAGGCGGAAATCAGTTACGCCTCCATTGCCCTGATCACGGATTACGATGCGTGGAAACCCCATACGCCGGGACAGGCCCCGATGGAACTGATGCGGGAAATCCTCAGCCATCTGCAAGTGGCCTCGGAAAACGCTCTGCATTTAATACGGGCGGCCCTGGGACGTATCTGGGAATCCCGGGCGGAAGAATTCCCGTCGCAGCGGGCACTGGAGTTGGCGATTTTTTCGGATAAAGCGAAAATAAGTGCCGAAGCGCGACAGCGGCTTGATGCGATTTGGGGAAAGTATTTCCCACGTCCCGGCTAAGCGCGAACGATGAAACGTTTGACCGATCTAATCTGGTTGGAGCCTCACAGAAATGAAATCCGGGCCGGCAGGCAAAACATCGCAGATCATGTTGTGGTTGGCAGGATTGGCTGTGGCGGTGTGCTGCTGTATGCTCCGGCCGTCCGGAGGGCTGGCCCAAATGGTTATCATCGGCCCGGCCAAACCCGCTTTGCGCGTTCGCGTGGTTCCACCCCAACCCAATAATGGCAAGCCCGGTAGTTTTTCGCATATTCAAGTCAACGATTCCTTTGGTGCCAAGGACTTGCTGCGCACGGCCCTACGGCTGATCACCAGCGGCCACCTGACGCAAGCCGTGCGAAGTTATCAGCATATTGCCCGTAAATATGGCACCAGTGTCATTAAGAAGCCGGATGGCACGTATGAATCGGTACGAAAGTATGTCTGGGCCGCTCTGTTGGCGATGCCGGCTGTACAGCGTGGTTTGTATAATCAGCTCTATGGATTAAAAGCCCGGCAGGTCATTGAAAAAGCGCGGCAAAGCGGGTCGCTATTTTCCCTGACCACGGCCTGTGAACGCTATTTTGCCACCGATGCCGCCGCCAAGGGGCTGCAATTTGTGGCGGCGCGGCAGTTTGAACGGGGGCGCTTTGCCCTGGCGGCGCGACTATGGTTACAGTTGCTGAACCATCCGGGCCTGACGTCTGATCATCCTATGCTCTTACATAATGCCGCGGTGGCGGCGGCCTTGGCTGGCGACAGGCATTTGGCGAAAACATTGCTAGCGGAATTGGCGAAAAATGCGCCCCATGCGACGGGCTTGATCGCCGGGAAGCAGATCAATCTTCTGGCCGATGCGCAAATCGCCCTGCACCGTTGGGCGCTGTATCAGCGTGTTACAACAGCCGGAACCTGGCCGACATTTGAGGGAAATTTCCAGCGCAATGGCGTAGCGGCGCGGGGAACGCTGCCCGCCGCCATCATGTGGACCAAGCGATTGAACGCCTTTGGGCAAAACCCCGCGACCAGTGCGGCTACCATGCAATATCAAAACGAGTTGCGGCAATTTTTGCCCGCATTCGGCCTGACCATGGATCCGGCCACGGGAAAAACTTCGGGGGATGTGTTGTTTTCATTCCCCACGTGCCGCAAGGGTACACTGTATCTGAACCTGCAGGATCGCATTAAAGCGGTGGATATCAATTCCGGCTATACGCTGTGGCAGTATCCCCATGGACGACTGCCGACGAATAGCTCCACAGCGAATATTGCGACGCTGGCCAATGAACTGGATCATTACTCCTGCACGTTGGCTCATGGAAAATTGTATACCGTTCTGACACGGCCTGGCGCGCCGGCGCAGTTTCCGACGCAATTCGGATTTAGCTCCGCCAAACTTGACGTTGTGTGCCTCAACGCGGACGGCGGGAATTTACAATGGAAAATATCGGCATCCCGCCTGGTATCCGGCGAAACAGGCCGAAATATCTGGCCGGCGTGTATACCGATGGCCAATCGGCGCGCGGTATTTCTGGTCGTAGCCGCCACGCAGCCGGGTACGGGAATGAACGAACTAAGCCTGGTGCGATTAAGCGCCGCCACCGGCGCTGTGCAATGGAGCCATTATTTGTGCACCATTACCGGGCCGGCCTACGGTGTGTCGCCGTTTAACACCATTAATATTATTCCCACCATGGCCGACAATACCATTTACATCTCCACCGGATTGGGCGCGGATATGGCGGTGAACGCCGATTCCGGGCAAGTGCAATGGCTGCATCTGAACAAAGTGGCCTATACGCCGTTTAACAACATGCAGTATGGCATTGTCCGGCGGCCCCTGCCGTGGCACCTCAATGCGCCGGTTGTTGCGGGGTCGCGGCTGATTTCCATGGACAACAACTTCGGAAGCGCATCGACCCTGCATATATATAATCGTTGGACCGGTGCAAAGCTTCTGTCGCTGCCCTGCCAACGGCTGTACCACGCCAACATGCTTCTGGGAGTCATCCATGGTGAAATGCTTTT
>JAJYZY010000051.1 GCA_021799715.1 Planctomycetota bacterium
TCAAAGTTCCAGCGCTGCCCGGGCTGCCCTGCCAATGCTCCGAAGCCTGCTGCATGGCCATCCGCAAAAGCTCGCGACTGCCGGACAGCCCCAGCTTGCTGATCATATGCCCCCGATGGGCCGCCACTGTGTTGACGCTGAGTTTCAGCAGCCGTGCAATATCGCGCAACGATTTTCCCTCGCCGATGGAACGGAAAATTTCAAGTTCCCGATCGGTTAACACCTCATGCGAATGACGCATCTCCGCCCGGCTCTCCGCGGCAAAGTGCCGCAACGCCCCCGCGGCAACCGAATCGCTTACATATACCTGACCGGCAAGGACGCGGCGGATGGCCGAAAGGATATTTTCCGTAGCCTCACGCTGCATGATGTAGCCCAATGCGCCGGCACGCAGCACCCGCTGGGCGTAAATATTCTCTTCATATCTTGATACCACCAGTATCTGGACCTGCGGACGCCTCGACTTGATTTCTCTCAACAGGTCAATCCCGGATTTCCCCGGCAACGAAAAATCCAGCACGACCAGATCCGGTTTCAGTTCGCTTATTTGCGCCATCGCGTCATCGCCCGTAGCCGCCTCCCCACAGACAGACATATCACCGCTTGCGGCAATAAGGTGGCGCATGCCGCGCCGCACAATGGGATGAGCATCCACAAGCAAGATGCGCGATTTCAACGCTCCGGCAGAGCTTTTGGCCGGCGGTTCAGCAATATCGCGGTCCCGCTGGTCAAATGCCGCCAAACCTGAGCCGGAAAAGAGGTGCGCGGTCTTACACAGCAAAAACCCCAGCCCGGCATGCTCGGTAGACGGCAAAAACGGTTTCCCATCTTTACGCACATATCGGGCCGGCATGCCACGATTTGGGCTTGATACGGAAGCATTTCTCAGATTGTCTGGTTGTTTCGATTTTGCCATATTCCAACTACCTTTGGCCGACCGCTGCAGATTCTTGGCATAGTATAAACTATCCTCAAACATTTCACGCACCACACCCGCAAACGTCAGCGAACAAGCTTGCGCAAGGATCGCGACACTTTTTTGGTGCAAGATATACCTCCGCGCTTAATTGAGAATGTGCAATATCATGTGCGGTAAGCTCTGTGGCACGGATGTATGTATGCGAGGCAGTGCATTATGGTCCGTCGGATGATTCGGATAAACAAGAAGCAGTAACGGCGGTTGGTTCGCATGCGAAAAGCGGCGGAACACCATGGAGCGTATCGCGTGGTGCGGCGCTTGCATGCCGTTATTCTTAATTCGCAGGGGCACAACAGCGGCGACATCGCGGGTATTCTGGATTCCCCGCGTTCCGAGGTGTCGCTCTGGTTGGCTATTTTCCAACTCCATGGCGAGTTGGGCCTTATGGAAGGCCACCGTAGCGGACGTCCGGCGGAAATCAGTGAATCGCAACGTCAGGGGCTAACGGATATTCTTAATTTCGGTCATGTGGCCTACGCATTTAATAGTGGGGTATGTATGGACAGCGCCGCGGATTTCACGCGTCATTGAGGAAGAGTATGGCATTAACTACCAATTCGGGAATGTCCGCAAATTGTTCCACCGAAGGGACGTCTCGGTGCGATCTCCACGCCGGATCCTTTTTCGGGCGGACCCGGTGCGGCAGAATCGTTGGCAGCGATATGATTATCCGCGTCTATAAAAAAACGCGGGGTGAAGGGCGGGCATTGATCTTTACTCGTGAAGCGGGTTCTCGGCAGCCGTCCACCATTCATGCGACCTGGAGTTCTTTTGGAAGGCCAGCCGAGGTGCCCGTTACCGGGGAGCTATTGTAGGGAAGTAGAAATATCACCCTGACATTACTGCTTGCCTACAGCATTGTCATAGTCGACCGCGTGTTACACGCGCGGATTATTCCAACCGACAATCTGCGGCAAGGCAACGGGCCATCATTTTACTGGTCTGATCGCGCCGCTTCTCCACCGCAGCGATGAAAATGAGTTGACACCCGAACTGACTACTGTTATAGTTCTATAGTCACTTGGATTGGAGAATAAAGTTGCGTTTGCGGGTTGAACCATCATCAGGCGTGCCCATCAGTCGGCAAATTGCGGACCAGATTCGTTCGCAATGCGTGGCCGGGGCGCTGAAAATCGGTGATCGGGTTCCCAGCGTGCGGGAGTTGGCCCGTGAATTGGCGGTCAACCAGAACACCATTTTGCATGTCTATGAACGCCTGACGGCTGAAGGATGGCTGGAAACCCGCCATGGCAGCGGAACGTTTGTAAAATCCAACCCCGGTGCCGCGGGACATAGAAAAGCGCAAACAATCGAATTGCTGGCACAACTCCGCCGGGCGGCGCGGTTGGCCGAATTACTCGGCATTTCGCAGCGGGAATTACATGACATGCTTAATGAATCCATGAGCGTGCGGACGGATATGGAAATGTAAGGAGAACTTTATGACCGTGGCCATCAACATCAGCAAACTCACGAAAAGCTTCGGGCTTAAAGAAGCCCTGCGGGGCGTGGATCTGGAAATTCCCACCGGTGCCACCGTCGGCCTGCTGGGAGCCAACGGTTCAGGCAAAACCACTCTGATCAAATGTTCGCTGGGACTTCTGCGGCCAAGCTCGGGTGAATGCCATCTGCTGGGTGAACCGGCATGGTCGCTTTCCGCCGGGGCCAAGGCCCGGTTGGGATATGTGCCGCAGGTGATCAATCTGTATCCATGGATGCGTGTGGGCGAACTGATCCAATATACCGCTTCGTTTTACGCCACCTGGAATGGGCCATTCGCCGATCGGCTTATTATGGAATGGGAATTGCCGCTCAATGATCGCGTGCGTACGCTTTCCGTGGGCCAAAAGCAGCGGCTGGCCATTCTCACCGCGGTGGCCTATCAGCCTGATCTGCTGATACTCGATGAACCAGCCGCAAGCCTGGATCCGCAGGCCCGGCGGCAGTTTCTGCAATTGCTGGTGGAACTTTCCGAGCCGCAACAACGCACGGTATTATTTTCCACCCATATTACTTCGGATTTGGAGCGCGTCGCGGATCATGTCGCCATTATGAAAGAGGGCAACATCGCCTGGTTCGGCACACTGGAAGCCCTGAAGGACCGCACGCACACGAGCCTGGAAGACGCATTTCTGGAAATTCAGCAGGGAGTCAACAATGCTTAATTCCTACAAGGAAATATTCATGACATACCTGCGGCGGCCATTTTCCTCGTGGAGGGCGGTGGTGATGGTGGGGCTGGCGTTCTGGAACATGTTCTCCGACGGCGGCGGAATGCCGGGGCACTTCGGACCGGGTTCCGTTATTAACGGCGTATTTTTTTTCAGCGGCTTGGTTTGGCTGCATTTACGTGAGCAAATGGTGCAGTATCGCCGCACTCTGGTTCCAGGATACACTTGGCCGGGTGTCGTGGTTTTTTTAGCAATCAGCATTCCGGCGGTCGCCGTTGCACCGCTTATCCTGGCGATGGGCCATGGTTTCCGTGACGGGATTTTTTTTGCCCTGGCCATTTATGTTTTTGGCCTGGTGGGATGGGCTCTGGCATCAAACAGTTGGCTGGCAGTCGTCACCGGGGGATGCGGTTTCCTGGTTCCTCTCAAATTTCTTCACTTGTTCACACTGCATCCGCACGCAACAGACGGATTTGCGGCCCTCTGCCTTCTCGCGTGCGGTTTAACCGCCGCAACGTGGGCGATGTTCCGCTTAACCCATGCCATCGAGGGAGATCGCGGTTACGGTCCGCTGGTGGGTTCACCGGAAGCGAAAAGCTTTAATAAATCCGAGCGAAAAGCATGGACAGCCACCGACATGCCGCCGGCGATGCAATCCGGCAAAGGCGTGGTTCGGGATTTTATGGCGGCCGCCGCGCCCAATAACCTCATCCAGTGGCCGAAAACGAAGACCCGGCTTTCGGCGGTCCAGCGATGGCATCGGGCCGGCGTGTGCGATTATTGGTTCGTTGGCCAGTCGGTATTTTGGGTCTTTTTCATTTACATGCTGTTCATTGTGTCATCCAACTGGACAACGCGCCAGGTGGGCGTGAACTTTGGTGATGTCGGTTTGGTATTCGCGGTGCCGGGGTTATTTATATTTCCGGCGTTACTCGCGGGAGTGAACTGGCTTAACGCTCAATTGTACCTGGAAACCGAATCATTGCGGCCTGCCACCCGCGCGGAGTTTGTAAGGGGAATCGGAAAAACTTTCTTCATTCAAACCAATTATAATTGCGTGGTGATGATGTTGGTTTTCCTTGCCGCCGCCGGCCTTACCAGCGGTGGACGAGCCGGCATTCTGACCATTGCACCACTACTGTTGGCCGCGATTATCGCCCAGCCGATCGCAATCGCCACCGTCTGGTGGCTTATACAATATCGCAACATCGTGTGGCTTGTACTCCCGGCGGTCGTGGGTCTGGGCCTTACGCAGTGCTTCTTGCTCAATTCATGGTTGAATCAAACACGTACTGCCGCCGCCGTCGCCCTGATGCTCCTTGGCCTGCTCATGATCCCGCTGGTCTACCGCCGCTGGATGAATCTGGAAATGGGATAATTGCAAATGTCGTCGGAGGAAAATATGAAATGGTGCCAAATGCTTAACGCCTACAAGGAAATATTGATGACATACCTGCGACGGCCCTTTCCCTCGTTGCAGGGAAACAGGCCATAAATTCCAACGGCGACGAATTCCACGAACAGTCCCTGGAAACATGTTCGCCGACGGTCTATTGATGGTAATAGCCCGGCTTTAAAGCGCTGTGCAGTCGATCACTCGTATCTAACCCCGCACGAGCCGGGATAGCGATGCCTCTAAACGAAAGCGCATCACCAACTTGAGGCTTACCCATTCACGATGCGGCTGCCGAAAGAACTAAAAGCCTTTACCACAATGGGTGAACCCGCTTCGCGGTACGCCGGAGCTGCCGAAATTCAAGTCCGTCGGCATGATCGGTGAACGAACATCCGGCGACATCTGCGGGCGGTTTTGCAAAAATAACTTGCACTTGTTCGTTGCTCATTAATCGGATCGTCCTTGCTGTGCGGAAACCCCTGCCGGTTCAACAATCCCGTTCGGGCCCGCGTGTTGGAGCAACTAATTTGCCGAAGGCATGCCGTGGCAAAATCCCGCCCCGCTTGTACACTTGTGAAGATATTGCCGATAATGTAGGCAATCGTTGTATTGAGTGTTTTTTATGTCCGCCGCGCCGCAACTCCCGTCACCAGCGCCACCCGCATTCTTGGAAATACCCGCGGACATCGCGGCTATGCCGCTGCTGGGATGCCATGTTCTTGCGGCCAATGCGCGGAATCTACTCATGACGTTGTTATTCGGCGAACCGGGATCAAACAATCCGGTGACGGATTCCATGCGAAGTCTGGTTTGGCACATCGGGCCGGAGGGGCAATCTGAAATCTGGCAACCAGGAAGGGCTTATCCGGGCAGCAGCATCTGGTTTGCCGAGCCGGAAACAGGAATCCTGCTGGGTAACGATTTTCACCAGCCCCAGGCAATGTATGCCTGCCAACTTGATGGCACCCACATTGCGTCTTTTACCTTGCCGCTGCTATGGGATAACCCCATTCGCCCCTGGCGCTTTACCGCCACACCGCAGGGAATTGAGTATATGGATTCCGCAAATAATTTATGCCGCGTTGAGAATATCGCAACGCTTAGCACCCAAGTTCATGGCACAACCGCGTCTGCCCGCCTCGCCGCGGACTGGCTTCCCCGCCCGCTGTTGCTGCCTGCCAATTACCCCGGCACCGGCGACATCCTGTTCCGCCTGACTCGCGATGACAACCGGTTGCGGCTTGTTGTCCTTCAACGCGGCGACAGCTTCGGGGCTGTTCCGGGTTCCAGTAGTTGAGGCGGGCCCGAGCGGCGGGTATGCTTTGTTTGATGGAAGTTGAGGTTAAGCGGCATGACCACCGGAACGCAGTTGATTGAATTACCCGCAGCGGGTGGTCGGACAAAATCAACCCGCAACGGCAAACCGCCGCGAGTTTCAGGGCTTGGCGGAAAGAAATTGATCCCCTTCGGATGGTATGGAGGAAAGTTCTCACATCTTGATTGGCTCCTGCCATTACTGCCAACCTGCCACCATTATTGCGAGCCGTTCGCGGGTTCCGGCGCGGTTCTGTTAAACCGCCGGCCATCGGCAGTTGAAACGTACAATGATCTGGACGGCGAAGTCTGCAATTTTTTCCGCGTACTGCGGGAACACAGTGAGGAACTGGTAAAGGCGATTGGACTGACGCCCTTTTCCCGTGAAGAATTCGCACGAGCCTGCCAACTCGCTCCGGATATCTCCGCCTTGGAACGAGCCCGGCGATTTTATGTCCGTGCGCGGCAGGTGCGCACGGGACTTGCCCAGACCGCAAGCATTGGACGATGGGCCAACTGTAAGAATACCAGCCGGGCCGGGATGAGCGGCGTGATCAGCCGGTGGCTCGGCGGCGTGGAAATGTTACCGGAAATTGCCCACCGGCTTATTCGCGTGCAAATTGAAAATCGCCCCGCAATCCACGTCATTCGGCTGTATGACTCGCCGGATACCCTTTTCTATTGTGATCCGCCCTACATTCACGAAACCCGCGGAGATACGAGGGCCTATGGCCACGAGATGACCGACGCCCAGCACCGGGCGCTGGCTGCTGTTCTTAACGCGGCAGTGGGTAAGGTTGCCATTTCCAATTATCCGTGCGCCCTGATGGATGAACTCTACCCGGTCGGAAAGTGGTGGAAAACCATCGGCCCGGCAAGAACCAATCACTCCACCAAAGGTAAACGCGTTGAGGCATTGTGGACGAATTACGACCCAAAAAAACATGGGAAAGGAAAAGCGAACGCGAATGGATGTCTGTTCCAAGATACTTAATGAATCCTACCGGCGGGCCGCCAAGCGCCGTACCCGGACCTTTATCGCCAACCCGGCAATTCGGAATCGCACCGAAATGGTCGCTTTGTGCCTCAGGAACCGTGCAGGCGTGCGAGCACTTCTCGCAGGATTGCTCGCGAAACTTCACAAACCGAGCGTCGATATACGCAAGCCTTACACCGAGATTGCGGGGGAAACCGGTAACGATTTCTATTCCGGCCGACTGTACGACGAGCGATTCATTCAGGGCTTGACCGAGCACCCTTATTCTTTGCCGATCAACGCGACGACGGCATTCCTCACACCGGGATTTCGGACCAAGAACATCACGCTGAAAATCGATACCCAACTTGAGGGGCGGCCTGCTGAGATGTACTCGGCGCTGTTGCAGACGTTTGACGATGTCCAGGCCAATCGCGTCAAGCCACAGGCATTGATGGATGAGGTCATTCGACTATTGCTTGTCGAGCGTGACCAGCGTCAATCCGCCATTCAGAAACTGGTCCGGGATATTCGACGTACTGCGGACAGGTTGCCCCTCTCTGCCGAGGATATAGTCGCCCTCATTAGCCAACACTTGGCGTGCAAGAACGCGTCGCGACTTCCAGTGCTGATCGTGGCTGCGGCATACCAAGCCGCGTCGAGCAGATTGGGAGAGCGCGTAAATCCGTTGTATTCGCACAATGCGGCGGATAAGCAAACGGGTGCGGCGGGAGATGTCGAAGTGACACTTATTGAGGAGGCTGGCGTAATCACCGCTTACGAGATGAAAATGAAAGCGGTAACGATCGCGGACATTAATCTGGCAATGGAGAAATTTAAAGGCCACGGCGCGACAATTCAGCACTACATCTTTATCACCACGGAGCGCGTTCCCAACGAGGTAATGGAGTATGCCGCTGCAAGATATGCGGACCTCGGCGGCGTTGAAATAGCAGTGCTCGATTGCATCGGCTTCCTGCGACACTTCTTGCACCTGTTCCACCGCATACGGGCCGATTTTTTGGACGCTTATCAGCAATTACTCTTGGCCGAGCCGGAAAGTGCTGTAAGCCACGCCCTCAAGGAGGCATTTCTGGTACTGCGGAAAGCTGCTGAGGGATCGCAGTAATCGGCTTTTCGGTGAAATGCTTGATCGCGGCGGCCTGATGCCCGGGCCTTGCGATTGAATTCTCTGCTTCTACACTTCAACGTCCGTCCGGGTAGAATACCGACCTGTATTTGGCCGAGGTGGTGTTAGCTCATGTTGCGTGAACTGCATATTTCCAATTTAGCCGTCATTGCGGACGCCACGGTTGAATTGCATGCCGGTCTGAATTGCTTCACGGGACAGACCGGGGCGGGAAAATCGCTGGTATTGGGAGCGCTGGAACTTCTTCTGGCATTGCGGTCGGGACAGAATATGTTGCGGGCCGGCGCAACGGAGGCCCGCATCACGGGCGTATTTACCATTCAGAACCCCACCATGCGCCGCCGGCTCGCGGAAATTACCGATCTGCCCCTTGCGGATGAACCGGAAATCATTCTCCTGCGGCGCATTCATGAATCCGGGCGAACCACCGCTTCCATCAATGGCCAGCCGCTGACCGGCTCCATGCTCAAATACATCGCCGAAACCCTTGTGGATATTCATGGCCAGCATGACGCCCAATATCTGCTCAAGCCCGCCAACCAGTTGGCATTACTTGATGATGCCGGCCATCTAAGCCCTCTGGCCAGTGAATTCCGTGATCTGTATCAGCAGCGCCGTAATCTTATGGCCCAATCTCGGGAACTTAATGCTTCGCAAACCCTGCGCCGGCAGCAGATGGAGCTTTATGATTTTCAGTGCCGCGAAATTGATGACGCCAATCCCCAGGCCGGTGAAATTGAAATACTGGAATCGCGCCACCGCGTTTTAAGCAACATCGAAAAAATAAAACGCCTGGCCGGAAGCGCCTATGAAGCATTGTATGAAGATGACGCGGCAATTATTGGCCGTCTGAAAACCGTTACCACCGTGTTGCTGGAGGCTGCGGAACTCAATGCGGATTTTGTCGCCGCCGCCGGGCAGGTAAAAGATTCGACCATTGCCCTGGATGATGCCGCCTTTACCCTGCGCCGCACACTGGATCATTTGGAACTGGACCCCGAAGAACTGGCCGCCGTAACGGATCGGCTCAATACGTTGAATCGTCTTATCAGCAAATATTGCGGTCACGGCGGTACCTTGGATCAATTGCTGCAATATCAGGAAAATATTAAGGCCCGGTTGACGGAATTAAAATCCGCCGATCAGAACTCCGCTGATTGCGATGCGCGTATAGCCGCGCTGGAAAAGCAATTATCATCCGTTGGAGGCCGGCTTTCGCAGGGGCGCAGAAAAGCTGCGGAGGTGGTCATGCCGGGCGTGCATCGGCAATTGGCGGATTTGGGCATGAAAGATGCCAGATTTCATATTGAATTTCTCGCTGCCGCGACGTTGCCGGGTCCCGAAGGGTCATCCGATGATCCGTTTGGATCACCCAGCGGCCTGGAATCAGTGGAATTTATGCTCGCGCCCAATCCGGGACAGCCGGCCCGGCCTTTGCGCAAAATCGCCAGCGGAGGTGAGTTATCACGCGTGATGCTGGCGGTGAAATCCATTCTGGCCGCATCGGACTTGGTAAGCGTGCTGGTGTTTGATGAAATTGACGCCAATGTCGGCGGCCGGATGGGAACTATTATCGGTGAAAAATTGCGCGACATCGCCGGGCGGCATCAGGTGCTGTGCATCACCCATTTACCACAGATCGCGGCGTATGCGGATCGGCACATCAGCATACGCAAATCCGTGCACGACGGAGAAAGTTTTACCTCGGTAAGCGCTTTAACCGGGCAGCCGCGGCTTGAGGAACTCGCGGAAATGATCACCGGCAAGAACATCACACCGACTTCCCTGGCCCAGGCGCAGGAACTACTATCGCTGGCCGCCCGCAAAGCGGAAACGCCGGCACCCGTGAAGGGCGTTGTGGCCGCACCGCGCAATAAGGCCGGGCCTGGGGTCAAACCACGAAAAAGCCAGGCGGAGTAGAAAACTGAAATCCACGAATGACTATCCGGAATGGGAAGAATCAGACGCGGCCAGCATGGCCCCGCAGAATCTCCAGCCGCCACCGGCTCAAAAGCCGGGCCGGCGATTGGACTTTGTCGGCCAAAAGCCCACCGCCGCGCTGGTATTAAAACTGGCGAGTCCCGCGATTGCCGAGCAGGTGCTCGGCGCGGTCATTGGCCTGACCGATACTGTTGTTGCCGGCCACTTGCCGGGGACCGCTAACACTATCGCCGCCGCCGCCGCCGCTGTGGGAATCATGACTTACCTGCAATGGTTCGCGGGCTTGATGACCGCGGCATTGGGCGTTGGCGCAACGGCCATTGTCGCGCGGGCTTTTGGCTCGCGCCGTGCCCGCATGGCGCAAAGAGTTGCCGGTACATCCGTCAGTGCCGCATTTATTGGCAGCACGATGCTTTCCATATTGCTGTATGTTTTCGCCCGCCAAATTTCCTACGGCTGCGGCCTAAGCGGGCTGTCGGCTCATTTCGCCGAGCAATACCTGAAAATCATGGTCATCACCATCAGCCTGCAGACCTCCGCGCAAATCGGCATGGCCTGCATTCGCGGTGCCGGGGATACCGTGCGACCTATGGCCATTATGTTCATGGTCATGCTGGTGAATCTCGTGGCATCCGGTGGCTTTGCCTATGGATGGTGCGGTCTGCCGGCGTGGGGAATCCGTGGTGATGCGTTTGGCACACTGCTGGCTTATCTTACCGGCGGAATTTGTGCGTCCGTGGTTCTGTTCTCCGGATTAAGCCCCATCCGATTGCGGCCGCGACATTTGAAAATCATTCCCCATATTTTATCGCGCGTGCTGAAAATCGGCATTCCAAGCTGGGTGGAGGGTGTGCTGCTGTGGGGCGGGCAGTTTCTCATTGTGATTTTTGTCATTAATTCCAAAAATGATCCCAACGGCTACCTGTTGGCGGCGCACAATGCGGTATTGCGCATTGAATCGATTTCATTTTTGCCCGGCTTCGGCTTTGGTATCGCCGCCTCCACTCTCGTCGGGCAATATCTGGGTGCCGGCAAACCGGACGAAGCGCGGCAGGCCGGTAAAATCGCCAACACTTTGGCTCTTATTACCATGACGGTTCTGGCGTTGCCGATGATCTTCTGTCCCGGCTTTATGCTCTCTCTGATTGTCAATTCACCGCCGGTGATTAAGGTGGGCTTTTGGCCTTTGGTCATCGCCGGCCTGGCCCAGCCCGGCTTTGCGCTGGCGATCGTGCTTTCCGGCGCATTGAAAGGAGCCGGCGAAACCATACTTCCCATGATCTGCACGGTGTCGGGAATTTTAATCGTGCGCTGGGCGGTGCTGGCACTGTGCCTGTATTGGCTTGTTACCCACGGTATACATCATCAAAACCTCCTGGCCGTGTGGATTGCGATTTGGATTGATCTGAATTACCGCGGCATATTCAATGCCATCGTCTTTGCGCGCGGCCGCTGGCAAAGCAAGAAGATTTGATCGTCCGTTATGGCTTGTGCGCCCCATCGTGCTGGAAGCAGGTCGCGCTTTACTGCGACGGAACGATGCGCCTTGGCACCGCTATATTCATGTGATCGCTGATTTGTGTGGGGTCCAATTGCACGGAATCAAAATCCGGACTTCCCTCACCGGACCACACCCAGATATTATCTGTATCCAGCGATGATACCCAGAAACTGAAATGCCCCCGCGTGTTCACGCGGTAAAAATGCCGGGTGAATGTACTGCCCGGCGGCCCCACTGATAATTCCGCTCCGGCTGCGGGGAAGCTGGTTCCCTGCCATGTCGCTATGCCCGCCACATGCGTGCAACAGGGCAGCATGCCGCAAAGCGCAAGAAATGTCAGAGCGCCGAAAAAGCGGGACATGCGTTTATAGGTCATGGGATTCTCCGCTGGAAGCCTTATTCCCTGCCGCCGATATCCGCGCGAAATTGCATTCCCGGAAAATGAATCTTTGCGGCGGCGGCATAAGCTTTCCCACGCGCATCGCCAAGATTTTCCCCCAGGGCGCACACCCCCAGCACCCGCCCGCCGCTGGTTACCAATTGCCCGTCCCGCATCGCGGTGCCCGCATGAAATACCTGAACATCCGGCATGGCCGCAGCCTCTTGAATTCCGGTGATCGGTACGCCCCGCACAACCTGGTCATCCGGCTTCCAGCCGTAGCCCTCACTGGCCAATACCACACAGACTGCGGTTTGCGGCTTCCATGACAATGTCATGCCATCAAGTTTTCCATCTATGCACGCGAGCATGACTTCCACGAGATCCGTTTTAAGCCGCATCAACAGCGGCTGGGCTTCGGGATCGCCAAAGCGGCAGTTGAATTCCAGAGTTTTCGGGCCGCCCGGTGTCAACATCAGGCCGATGTAAAGTATGCCGCAATAATCAATTTCATTGCGCTTCAGCGTATCCAGCAGCGGTACAATAATTTCCTTTTCCGCGCGTGTGAGCAAATCGTCGGTCAACAACGGGGCCGGGCTGAAGGCTCCCATGCCGCCGGTATTCGGCCCCGTATCATTTTCGCCGATGCGCTTATGATCCTGTGCCGCTTCCATAATGTACGCGCTTTGCCCATCCACAAACGCCAGCAGCGATACTTCCGGACCATCAAGGCGTTCTTCAATGACCACCGTTTGGCCCGCGGCACCGAAGATTTTTTTCTCCATCATATCCCGCACGGCATCCATGGCTTCAACCGGATCGCGACAGACGATAACACCCTTGCCCCGGGCGAGGCCCGCGGCTTTCACCACCAGCGGCTCGGTGCGCGTTTCCACATACGACAACGCCGATCGCATGGTGTTGAAACTTCGGCCTTCGGCCGTGGGAATCAGTGCTTCACGCATGATTTTTTTGGAAAAGCTCTTGTCCGCTTCAAGCTGGGCGGCTGCGCGGCGCGGGCCAAATGCGCGGATTTGTTTTTCCGCCAGGGCGTCAACGAGTCCCAGGGCCAGCGGATCCTCCGGGCCTACAACCACAAGGTCCACCCGACGGTCAACGGCAAGTTTGACCAGATCGCCGACGGCGTCGGATTTAATGGCAATTAATTCCCCAAGATCAGCCATGCCGGGATTTCCCGGAGCGATCAGCAGGGTATCACAATGCGGACTGGATTTGATTTTCCAGGCCAGAGCGTGTTCACGTCCGCCGGAACCAATGAGTAATATTTTCATCGCAACTTCAAGCCTGACAGCAAAAACAAATTCATGGGCGTTTTAGCGCGCATTGGCAACACGCCAACGCCCCTGCATTATGCCGGTTTAAGCATTCCGGCCTCTCGAGCGTATTGGAAAACGCCGCCGGCATCAATAATGGGTTTCACATCGCCCAACGGTTTAAGCTGGTGCGTGGTATGGCGCGTCACGTTGGTCACCATGCACTTGTCAATATCAACAATCAACTCGTCACCCGTTTGCGTTTTTTCCACCAGTCGTTCAACGGTTTCGCACGGAACTAGATAACCGCCGTTAACGCAATTACGGAAAAATATGCGGGCGTAAAATTCCGCCAGAACCACGCGGGCACCGGCCTCGGCAATGGCAAGCGGAGCGTGTTCGCGGGAGGAACCGCAACCAAAGTTCTTACCGCCCAGCACAATGGCATAATCCGTTTTGAATTCATGGGGGCGAACAAAACGCGTATTTCCATCCGGCAGGCCGCTTTGGCCGGCTGGTACGCCGTCCATCGCGTACATGCCGAAGTATTTGCGTTCTTCCGGGTCGGATGGATTGTAGCTTAGGAACTTGGCCGGGATAATTTGATCTGTATCAATATTATCCCCAAGCACAAAGACTTTTCCGCGAATGATGGTCTGCATAACAAAATTCCGGTAAGCAGGGATTACTGCTGATGGTGCCGTGCTTTCCACTTGGCATGGCGTTTCTTACTGCCGATCTTCCGGCGGCGACGTGGTTTTGGCATAATCACACTCCTTCAATATCCAATACTCGTTTGGCAACTTTGGCCAAGCACTATAAAGTATGGGATTATGGCCTTGCGGTCAAACCGTTTTTCCTGGAAAACCGGGAAATCGGTGCGTGACTCCTGGCGGTTATGGCAAAAGCCGCCCTTTTAACCGCGCTGCAATCGGTGCAAACCCGTGTCTGGCGGCAAATTCGCCACCAGCCACCGCCCGAATGGCGCAAGACCATGCCCGTGGAGATGACTGAAATCGGGTGGAGTGAATGCCCCGTGGCGTCTCACGCATCGCCGGCAGGCCGGCGAGCACTTGACTTAAGAGCCGGCTGTGTCCGCCGACGTCACTGGAAAAAATGTCTTGGAACCCACGATCATGATACTTCCTTTGAGGTATCCCGGTGGGGGGAGTAAATCATGACACAGCGGCATGATGACAAAATCGCCCGATCAGCGCGGAGTTCCGGACAACTGATCATGTCGCCAGCCGGGATCGGCCTGCTTATTCAACGTCAGTTGTTGCATCCTCCCGTATTTGCAGCTTTGGCTTCCATTCAGTCAGGCAACACGGGCCGCGTTCGGATGGTCGTGGTTCGTGATTTTGACATTCGCACCATGACACTGCAGACCAGTGCCGATGTCCGCAGCGCCAAAGTGGCACAATTGCGCAAGCATCAAAAAAGTGAATTGTGCCTCTGGTTGCCGGAACTTCGCACGCAACTGCGTTTGCTCGCCAATTGGCGTGTTATTTCTGGGGAAGCAGCCGAACATTCCAAACGTGATCTTGTCATTCGCAATAAACTCTGGCAGCACCATCGCCCGGAATCACGCCATTTATTTACCGGGGCGCAACCCGGTCGTCCCGTTGCCATCCACCGGCACGAAGCCCGAATTCCTGCCGCCTCCGCAAATTTCCCCGACGAAGAGCCGTCCGAATATTTCGCGGTTCTCATCGGCCGCATTATTTCCATTGACGCCCTGTACCTGGCCGCCACCGGTCATCATCGGTACCGCCATCGGCTTATTGGCGACCGCTGGGAAACCTTAAAAATCAACCCGTAAACCTGAAGATTATCTGGTGCTCTGCCACAGCTATAAATGAGCATTGATCGACTGGAAACGGGCCGGAAGCAAGCAGCGGGCGGCGAGAATCGCGTCTATAAGACCCATTGGGCCGCCACGACGCCGTAGCTGGCCTGTTGCCGTTTCCCGGTTCTTTAAGACCTTACCCCGCTATTCCAATGCGTCCCCTGATTTTTCCGCGGTACGTCGGCCCCTTGTTTACCCGAATCTCCATTGATCTCCCTTTGACCGCATCATTTCCTCCACCTTGATTCCATTTTGCCCATTCACCAGATTTGACGCACGACACATTATCCATCACCTATTGAAACGCCCCCCCCAATTCCTGAATGCCGGATGCTGCCCACCGCCCGATACTGAAATTTCAACCTCCCGGCTTGCCGATTTCAGGGCATTGTCGATAATTCAGATCGCAGAAGTGTCATCTGACGTTGCTGCTCTCTGATCCCGCGGTATCAAACGCGGTGCATTGGGCGGGAGTTGAAAAAAGGCGGCATGTAATGGCTTTACCCAATAAACCTTTGCCGGTACTGCGGTTTGCCGGAATTATCGCGGGTACCGATGCGATGCTTTCCGCGGCGCGGCAGCATCTTTCGCAATGGTACGGCCCGATTGATGATCAAACGTCGATTATACCATTTAATTTTACCGCATATTATGAAGATCAGATGGGCACAGGGCTATTGCGGCAATGGGTGCGGTTTTCCACGCTCTGCGAGCCGCAGTTGCTTGCCAAATGCAAGCTGGAAACCAATATGGCGGAGGTGCTTCTGGCGGAGCAATTTACCGGTTCAGTGGCGCGTCCGATTAATATTGATCCGGGATATATGTCGCGCACCAAAGTGATTTTGGCAACAACCAAAGATCACAGCCACCGCGTATATCTGGGAGAAGGTATTTTTGCGGAGGTAACGCTGCATTGGACCGCAACGGGTTGGGCACCGTGGCCTTGGACGTATGCGGATTACCGCACGACCACAGCGCAGGAATTTTTCATGCGGTGCCGGGAAGCTTATGTGCGGCAATTGCCCGCCGCGGCCGGCGCGTTGTAGCTGTTTTGCCGATACCGGGCTGTTTAATTGAGGTTCATGGATGTTCCAAATTGCCCTGGGACTTTTTTTCAGCAGCCTGGTGCTTTGCGCGCTGGGT
>JAJYZY010000204.1 GCA_021799715.1 Planctomycetota bacterium
GGGAACCGTGGGATTCCGCAGTTCCACAACATTCTCCAAGGTGTATCCGGATGTGAAGTCGGATCTGCTGGATATTGATCAATTGCGGCATATTATTGAGCCGCAGATCAGCATGTTTGTCAGCGGTGCCAACGTACAGCAGGGATATCTGCAGCCCTTTGACCGTAATGTCGAGGGCATTACCGATGCCAGTGGTGCGGAATTTGCGCTGCGGCAAACCCTGGAAACCAAACGCGGCCGGAAGGGCCATCGGCAGATTGTAGACTGGATTACCTTCAATGTGGCCGCCGATGTGTTCTGGAATCATCATTTATCCGGGCCATTTGACCCCAACAATCCGCAGTATGCCGGCGCACCATTTTCCACAAGTGATTTTGGCAATCCGTTAATCGGATATTATGACTGGAGCCGGCCGGAGTTAAGCCAGATTGCCGACAGCATCAATGCCAACTTCAAATGGCGGATCGGAGCGAATGTGGAATTTCTGGCGGATGAAAGCTGGAATGTTGACTTGCAGCAGTTGGAAGAACTTGACTCGGGCATAGAGGTTAATCAATCTCCAAACTTAAGTTACTTCCTGGGCAACCGGTATATCCGTGCGGTGAACTCGGACCAGTGGACGGCGGCTATTTCCTATAAGCTCACACACAAATATACCGTGGCGGCCTCGGAAAGTTACGACTTTGCGCTGAATCATAATGTCATGACCGAATTTACGCTGGTCCGTGAAATTCCACGATTTTATGTCGGTATAACGCTGGCGTATAATGCTGATACAGCGTCGACCGCGGCCATGCTCAGCCTGTGGCCGGCGGGCTTCCCGCAGGCCGGAGTTACCAATCAACAGGCCCTGCAGACTATTGCCCCTTAACCAAATCGGGGATGATCTATGGCGAAATGTTTTGCAATTTACAGTTTCCTGCTCATGGCGACCTGTGCCGCCGGGCCGGTATTTGCCGCTGGCGTGGATAATGGCATCATGCCCTTGCCCACGCCGTACTTCGGCTCGGACAATCGAATCAGCGAGGGGCAATCCGGGAATGCGCCGGCATCATTGGCGGCCTATCATGTTCATAAGCAACGCCTGCATGTGACCTTACAGTTCGGCTACTATAATGACTACTGGTTTCGCTATCATGATGTTTCCCCCAATCGCCCCAATCTGCAAAATGTGACACGAATCAGTTTAAGTCTAAAAAAATGGGGAACAGTGTATCTGCGCACATTTGAAGATTACTCCTACGATATTCGTAATCCGTATATCAATGCATTATCCCGCGGAATTGCGGGCAGACCCGTTGCCGGCGGCAATATTGGATATGTTCCATCAAGCAATTTTACCGAAGGTGATATTACCATCGGTTATCAATATGACCTCATGAACGTCGTGCGTCTGGATGTCGGCTACACCAATTTTATCACACCGGTGAGCCAATATTTTGTCCCCTCCGCCGATCCTGTTGCCAATACCATCATCAGCCACGGTCAAGCCGATAGTCAGGAGGCGTATATCCGCGTGAGCTTGAATGACGATCGGTATCTGGGGCAATTTGCCATTCACCCGTTTGTTATGGTTGGATTTGATTATGATGGAGCCTACTACACCAGCGGAGCCGGGCAATATTTTGAAATCGGCATGAATCAGGTTTTTGTGGTACCACACACCGGCGGGCTGACCATTTATTCGCCGGTGAGCGTTTCGTTTATTCATGATGAAAAAAGACTGGATGTGAATCTCCACAGTTATCGCGATGGATATCTGGGAACTTTTGTGGGAACGGTGTTGACCTACCCCCTTAACGGCCTATTCCATATTCCCGCAGGCCGCGGACACTATGAAATCGGCGCGGTCATTAACAGCATTTTTGCGGGGTCACGCTATTCGCAACCCGCCGGAACGCAAAGCGATGCCACGATTCTGGGATTATTTATCCGCATGAGCTATTAAATGACTTTCACCACCGCGGCCCACTTCGAGTAATATAAAAAATATGATTGCTCCGTTGCAGGTTATTATTTTTCTTCTGATGGTGGCGGCATTCGCCGGCGCGCCGCAACGCCCGCCCATCGCTTTTTCCCCATTCATGGTGGTGCTGCTGGTGATTCTCGCCCACGCCGGCGTGCTGGCGGCGGCCAAGCGCCGATTCAACGGCATCAGCCGGAAATTAGCATCCGGCATTTTTTCCACCCTGGAGGCTGGAACCGCCATTCAGGAAGCCATTTCCCGACTCATGGCCACAAACACGATGTTGCTGGCCGTGGATCTATGGATCTTCGGGCTGGGGTGGCTGGTGAAATTCCACTGGAACAGCCGGCATCTGCCCGTGCTGTCCTCGGTCATCTGGCTGGTAGCGCCGGTGCTGACCTGGCTGGCAATATGGTATCTGGAATATCCGCTGGAAAATCAAATCCATGGAATTTCCGAACTTTCTGCAGCAGGCGTTGATTTTCCAACGCATCCAATGCCTTCCCGCGCGCAATATGTCAATATGCAGTTCCGGCATGGCATGTCGCTGCTGATTGTGCTGTTGATCTTTGATCTGCTGACGATTCCATTTACCGCGGTGCTTAATAACCTGAATCTGGATAACTGGTCGGCAGTTGCATCACTATTGCCGGCCATCGCATTATTACTGGTGTTGCCGGCAGTGGTGGTTCGATACTGGCGAACCACCCGCCTTCCGGATGGTCCGCTGCGCACACGTCTGGAGGATTTATCGCGGCGCAAGCACGTTGGGTTCATGGACATACGTATATGGCACACCTATTATCGCATCCCCAATGCCGCAATACTGGGTTTTCTGCCGTGGTGCAGATACTTTCTGCTTACCGATCTGCTTCTGGAACGATTGGATCCACGGCAGGTCGAAGCGGTTTTTGCGCATGAGGTTGGACATGGATATCATCGGCATATCTGGTGGTACCTGCTGACGTTTACCGCAGCGGACTTACTGGGCACGGGAATCTCTCTCTGGGCCGGAAGTTACTGGGCATTAAGTGACAACGCCTCCATGCTGTTGAATTTCACGATTGTCGGAGTTCTGGTCGTATTTGGCTTCTCACGCGTGAGCCGGTTATGCGAACATCAGGCGGATTGGTTTGCCGCGCAACACATTGCCGACCGTGTTGGTATCACCGTTCAGGTACCGGTCGCCTGCGCTGCAGCGTATGAATCCTCCGGCGAGGATGGCGCAAACCCATCGGCCCATGCCCCTGGGTATTCAGTGGATCGAGTCGAAACGCCGGCGCAAGCCGGTGCGCGGATATTTTCTGAAAGTTTGGCGATCCTGGTGGGCATGGCCAATCGCCCGCGCGATCGCGCGGGCTGGATGCATCCGAGCATGCAGGACCGCATAAGCCTGCTGGCCGCGATGGCCATTTCCACCGAACAGCAGAAGGGATTCACCCGCCGCATCCG
>JAJYZY010000052.1 GCA_021799715.1 Planctomycetota bacterium
GGTGATTTAATTTAACGGAGATTTCTAACATGCATGAACACGCCAAATCACCGGCTGCGCCGGCTATTTTTATGGGGGTTCGTACATGATCCACCGCGGGTCTTCCGTTGCCATGCCGGCCAATCGGCCGCGGGTCTCCACCACGCGGCTGCGGAAAGTGGGCGGTGTTATTCTTGCACCAGTTCTGATGGCCGCCATACTTTCCCTTTCTGCCGCAACAAGCCGCGCCGGCTCAATCACCAGCGCGCAAATACTTTCACAAATTCAACGCTGCGCCACAGTTGAAATCTCGATGCTTCCCCATCATCCGCGCACCGGATGGGTGCATGGGGTGTTGTATATCGGCCTCATTGACCTGTATCGGGCCACGGGAAATAAAACCTTCCTTCAGCCTGTATTGAAAATCGGTAATCAAGTGCATTGGAACATCCGTCGCTTCCGCCGCAAGCTCAATAGTGAAATCTCCGGCAACTCATATTGTTTCGGCCAGGCCATTACCAGCGTTGCGGGCCTGCATGTTGTCCATGTGCCGCTGGCCCCGCTTAAGGCACGGTGTGGTCAGATGCTGCGCTATTTTCGGGCCACCGGAAATAACCCCAAAAAACTTGCCTGGTGGTGGTGCGATTCGCTTTTCATGGCTCCCGCGGCCTTTGCCCATCTATCCCAACTCGCCGGTGATCCTCAATACGTCAATGCCATGAATCAGCAATGGTGGTTTGTCACGCGTCTTCTTTATGACAGGAAAGAGCATCTGTTTTTCCGGGACCACCGCTTTTTCAAAAAGAAGGCGGCCAATGGCCGGCATGTGTTCTGGTCCCGTGGCGAAGGCTGGGTGCTTGCCGGTACCGCCCGCGTGCTGAAGTACTTGCCCCAAAACTTCCCGGATCGTCCCCGATATATCCATCTGTTTCAGCGGATGGCCGCACAAATCGCATCGTTGCAGGGGGCCGATGGAATCTGGCGGCCCAGTCTGCTGGATTTTAAGCAATTTCCAACGCCCGAAAGCAGCGGCACTGCATTGGATTGCTACGCTCTTGCCTGGGGTATCAATCACCATCTTTTAAGCCGCCGGCGGTATCTGCCGGTGGTTGCCAAAGCCTGGGCGGGGCTGCTGGCCATGCGCAATAAAGCCGGCGATCTGGCGTATGTCCAGAAGCCCGGCGATCAACCCGCCCTGGCCACTGCCAAGCTCACCAAGCCGTATGCATCGGGCGCATTTATCATGGCCGGCGTGCAACTTATGAAATTGGCTCCCCTAAATATTCCTCCCATCCCCAAACTCGCAAATAAGTCCCGGTAATTGCAACCGCCCGACGTTCACGGTTTTGCCGTGCTGTTGGCCGCCGCGCAGAGTCCCTGGGTAATCACAGCGTACAATTGATCCGATAGTTCGGTGTACAGGCTTTGGTAATCCCCTTCAAAACTCAGATCGTTCCACGATCCCATGCCGCCAAATACCCACGCCGTCTGGCATGCCGCCAGCAGACGCCGGGCTTCCGGATTTAATAATCCTTCCGGTGCCAGATCCGGGCAGTATAGCGATTCCGGCACCGCCACCGCATTCAATACGTCATTGGCGGCTTTGAATCGCATGGCAAATGGTTCGAGTTTCATGCCGCGGGCGAAGCCCTCAACCGCGGCCAGCACACTGCCAAGCTTGGTCATAAGCACCGCTATCGGTGGCTGATCCGGCTCCACTGCGGGGCGCTGCATGACAAATATATAACGCACGCGCCAAATCTTCCGGTCCGGCGCATCACGATTTTCCACACGCCACAAAGCCTCCCAGCATGAGGACAACTCCCCCTGTTGCGCTGCTAAAATCCAACGTCCGCCGCCGCCGACAAACCCCACGGACATCCGATCTGATATTTTCTTATCATTTTGCGCCATATGCACCAATATGGCCCGGGAAAAGTTTGCCGCGCACAGTTCATCCATCCACTGATCCGGGGATGTTGCGACAACCGGCAAATCTTCCAGCCTCTCCTCCGCATCGGATTGAGATTTTAAAAACTCAATGGATCGGCAAGATGCGCATGTAGAATTTTCAGGGAAAAACCCCTTCACAATTCCCCGGCGGCGGGCATTGAGGTAACACGTCAATGCGACGATTTGAGCAATCGGACCAGTCACAATACCATCACTCCGGCAACGGCGAAGCGTGAATTATCCAATCCATCAGCATTTTGTAAACTCATGGCGCAATTGTCACAAGCCGTTGCACAAAATGTCAATCAATCGGATTCCCGCAAGCCCGCCGTCGGTGTGACAGCGCGCCAGAGCAGTTTGGCCGGATATTTGGCTGAACGGTTCGCGTGAGACCAACTTCCGAAAAAAAATTGGCTGACAAAGTGAAAAACATAACGAAAGATAAATGATTATCTTGACGGCCATTACCGGTGCGTATATTGTGAATAAAAACCATGGCGTTTCACGAAACAAACAGAACCCTGTTGCTTCAATTGAATGGTGCCTGATGAATATTGTTGTTTTCAGACGGGATATTTTCATGGAAAATATATGTTGGTTACGCCGAAGAGTCAGTGCGTGTTGTGCGCTGTTATCGTGCGGTAAAGGTACTTGGTTCTGGAAAAATCGCCGTGCAGATTCGGCCAAGGCCGCGCTGGGTTCAGCGGTTGTATCGGTGCTGTTTATTCTTTTGGTACCGGGGACTTGTCCGGCCGCCCCACGGGAGAAAATCTCCCTTAATGCCCATTGGCGTTTCACGCTTAGTGATCCGCATGATGCCATTGCCAAAGGGGGCAACATTTTCAATTACCCGGAAGTTTCCCGTCTGGATAAGCTAAGCGGTGCCGACCTCGTGCAGCACGCGCAATACGAATCGCGCCGCACGGATCCGGTGCGATATGGTGATGACAACTTTCACGGCTGGATCAAATCCTCCTGGCCCATTACCCATCCCGCCCGCACCGGCCTGGGAGATCACGTCTCCTGGGTGCAGCCGAAGTTTGATGATCATGCCTGGAAAAGTGTCACACTCCCCAACGATTGGGCGGTGCGCCTGCCCTTCAGCAAGCACGGCAACATGGGCCATGGATTTAAGGATTTAAATTCTAAAACCGACATTGGCTGGTATCGCCGTGACTTTTTCATTCCATCCTCGGATAAGGGCAAAACCCTGCGCGTGGATTTTGACGGCGTATATCGCAATTCGCTGGTGTGGCTTAATGGCCACTGCCTGGGCCGGCATGTCAGCGGGTACATGAGTTTCTATTACAATATCAGCAAATGGGTCCGCTATGGCACCCGCAACACGCTGGTCGTGCGGGTGGATGCCGGCCGAATGGAAGGCTGGTTTTATGAGGGGGCGGGCATTTATCGGGATGTCTGGCTGGTGGTAACCGGGCCGGTGCACGTGGCGCATTGGGGCACATACGTTCATACACAGGTCAGCGGACGCCATGCGGAGGTCATCATTCAAACCAAATTGCGCAACGATTCCATCCACGCCGTGTCCTGCACGCTGACTTCGGAAATTCTGGATGCGGAACATAAAAGCGTTGCCCGGTCGCCGATCACCGTGCGCATTGAACCGATGCAGTATCGCACGGTTTATCAGTTTATTCCCGTGGCTGCCGCGCATGTCTGGTCCTTGCGTGATCCGTATTTATATCATCTGGTATCGCGGGTGTCGGTGGCGGGAAAAGTCACGGATTCGTATCGAACCAATTTCGGCATTCGCACCCTGCGATTTGATCCCAATAAGGGTTTTTTCCTCAACGGCAGGCATGTTGAAATCAAGGGCACCGCCAACCATCAGGATTTTGCCGGTGTGGGTATTGCCGTGCCGGACAGCCTGCAGTATTACCGTGTGGAACTGCTGAAAAAAATGGGGTGCAACGCCTGGCGTACCGCGCATAATCCGCCCTCGCCGGCGCTGTTGGATGCGTGCGATAAACTCGGCATGCTGGTGCTGGATGAAAATCGGCGTTTTGGCTGCACGCCGGAAATTCTGGAAGAGTTGCGCAGCATGATCCGCCGGGATCGCAACCATCCGTGTATTTTTCTCTGGTCATTGGGCAATGAGGAAATGGGCGTGCAGGGCACCTATTGGGGAGCGCGGATTTTGCGCACCATGCAGCGCGAAGCGCACAGCCTGGATCCCAGCCGCTTGTGCACCATCGCCATGAATGGCCATTGGGGTCAGGGCTTTTCCCGCGTTATTGATGTGCAGGGATGCAATTATCTCGACGGCCACCTCACCGCATATCACCTCGGCCACCCGTTGCAACCCATGATCGGCACGGAAACCGCCAGCACCATGACCACGCGCGGCGTGTATGTGGAAAGCCATAAGCATGTCGCATTGCCGGCCTATGACACCCGGTGGCCCCGGTGGGGGGCGTCAGCGGAGGCGTGGTGGCAGGCTTACATGAAGCGGCCATTTATGGCCGGCGGATTTGACTGGACCGGCTTTGATTACCGTGGTGAACCCACACCGTTTGGCTGGCCCGCGATCAGTTCGCAATTTGGCGCTATGGATACCTGCGGCTTCCCGAAGGACAACTATTATTTTTATCAAGCGTGGTGGACGCACAAACCGGTTTTACATATTTTCCCGGATTGGAATGCGCCAGCTGCGTTTGGCCGGCCGGTGTCGGTATGGTGCTTCGGCAATTGCCGTGAAGTTCAATTGTCACTTAACGGCCAAAGCTTGGGCACCAAGCCCATGCCGCAATATGGCCATATTCAATGGCAAGTCCCTTATCATCCGGGAACGTTGCTGGCCCGCGGATATACGCACGGCAAATTGGTGATGACCACCGAAGTACAAACCACCGGCATACCCGCCGCAATTAAACTTATGCCCTGGCGAAAGAGCCTTACCGCCAATGGCATGGACGCGGATGCTTTGCGCGTGGCCATTTGTGATAAAAAGGGACGCCTGGTGCCCACCGCGGACAATATGGTGCAATTTCATATTTCATCCAACGCGCGGATTATTGGCGTAGGCAACGGCAATCCTGATTGCCACGAGCCTGATCATGCGACCCGGCGCAGAGCTTTCAATGGCTACTGCCTGGTCATCATCCGAGCTGGAAGCCATCCGGGGATCATTCATTTCAGCGCCACATCCGGGGGCCTGCGGACGGCAAGCGTGGATATTCACGCAATTGCCGGAAGCGTTTGCGGGCAATAGCCGCGGCATTCCGCATTCCTATTCGTGAATTGTTCCGGCGTGTTTGTCGCAATAATGGAGATGTGACAAAAGTACAACAAGTGGTGACAAAAGTCCATTGTTTTTGTTGTGGGGATCATCTAGACTTTCTTTTCAGAAGCACAACTCGCGGAGGGTTGCGTGGAAGGATGATATTCAGGCCGCCAGCCACATTCCGGTTTAGCCGGGCGAACACCCCATATTTTGGTGTTCGCGTTGACTCGGTCTTGGCGAACAGTTGATGCGCGATCTTTGCCGTTTGTGGCAATGTGGTGCGAATAATCTGGTGAATACGGGCTGACAATGTGTCAGTTTGATTTTTTGTTTCCCGCTCTTTTCTTTCAGAAGGGCAATTTTAGGAGGTCTTCTCATGCAAGTGCGCAACATCGGTAATTCATTGGTATTGGCCGCCATCGCGGCTGCCGCCGTGGCTGGCACGGCGACACATTCATTTGGGTTGGGCGTTTACGAGTGGCTGGGCACAAACAGCAGCAGTTGGAGCGACGGGACAAGTTGGTATCCCGGCGCAGCACCCACCGGTGGAACAGCGGCGGCACCGGTCGCCGGGAACATCCAGCTTGGGGACAGCACGTTGGAAAACTATGCGCTTACCTACGACCCAGCGAATAACACCGCACTAACCGATCCAACCTACGTGATTGGCGATCTACTGGTCGGGCACGGAACCGCCGGCGTGGTAAATGTACTAAGCGGCAACCTGACTTTCGAGGATCAGCAGTATACCTCCGCCGTCGCCTGGGATGGTTCCAACGGAGCGCTGAATGTCTCCGGCGGCGCCACCGTGACATTCCAGGATCCGCTCGCCGCCGCCAGCAATCCCGCGCTGACACTGGGGAAAGCCGGAGGAGGCGCGGGTGTCGGCACCGTAACGGTTACAAACGGTACAGTCAATATTGACGGGAACCTTCTGTTTAACTACCAATATGGAAACAATACGCTTTCGATTGGCCAGGGCGGATTGGTTACGGTGAACTACGACAACGAGGCTACCCCCGTCGCGGGATCAACGACGTTGAATTTTGGCTCGCATATTATTCTTGCCGGCAACGGCATTTTTGAACAGACGGCCTCCGGTACAATGACATTTTATAACCATAACGCCGCCACAAACAACAGCTTCGTCGCCTTCCAATTGGGTGGATCGGGCACGCTCTCGCTTTTTGATGGAGCCGGTGGATCGAACATGTCCGCCGTGGAAAGCCAGATTGGCACCGACGTGACCTCCGGCCAATTTGACACGATGAGCGGTTCCACATTTACCCCCATTACCAGCCTTTCCCAATTGGCGTTTAATCAATCCGGAAGTCAACTGCTGGTTACGTTGGCCCCGGTTCCCGAACCCGCCACTTTGGCTCTGTTCATGGCGGCCGGCGCGGGTTTGCTGTTGCTGCGAAAGCGGAAATCAGCTTAAGGCTCAAGACGACGAACCGCACACGTTTGCGGTTACGTATATCATGCTGTGCGTGCAATGCGATACGGCGAAAATAGATAAAGGGCCGACTGATACCCGCATCCGTCGGCCCTTTTTTGCCTTGGTTTGGAGGTAGTAAAAATGGCGATAACACTCCTCGAAAAAATCCGCGCGAATAGCTCCGGTTCAATCCGGAAAAGCTAGTCGTGATCCCCCCCAATATGCGGCGCGAATGATGCTGACTTTAAGAATCCAAAGACCCCATGAAATGAGGAAACCCCTGATGAAACGAGACATCTTATTACTGTTGGCGGCCGGAGCGGTTGCACTGATGGTTCCATCAACCGGCGCGGTGTTTGCGGCCGGGCAGTTGGCGATTCCCGATGCGCAGGGCTTTGGTGCCTACGCCACCGGCGGGCGCGGCGGAACGGTGCAGGTGGTGACCAATTTGAATTCTTCGGGTCCCGGCTCGTTCGCCGATGCCGTCAGCCAGGCCAATTCCATTGTGGTATTTGATGTCGGCGGCGTTGTTGACCTGACCTCGGAGTTGGCCATTGCCAGCAATGTGACCATTTTTGGTCAAACGGCACCGGGACAGGGAATTGCTTTGGAGGGCGGCTCCAGCGGATACAACATATCGCTTTCAGGTTCCTCCAATGATATTATCCAGTACATCCGCGTTCTGCAGGGCGGCCCGAGCACCGTGCAAAAGACCGCCATTGAAATGTACAACACCAGCAATGCCATTCTGGACCACGTCTCGGTTGAATATGCCCCCTACGACAGCATCGACATGACCGGTTCAGGATCGAATATCACGATCCAGAATTCACTGCTGGCGGATCCGATCATGGGCCAGCAGTTTAATGTGCACGCCCAGGACACGGGACCGGACTCTTTCTTCAACAACATCTTCGCCAATTCGGACAATCGTAACCCGATGGCCAAGGTGGACGATCAGTTTATTAATAATGTGGATTATAATTTCCGGGCCGGTTATACCGTAGCCGATACCGGCGGTGATTTTAATCAGGATATTATTGGTAATTATTTCATCACCGGCCCCTCCACCACGGATAATAATGACGCCTTTTTCCAGATGGATTCCAATATCACCGCCTACTCCGCCGGTAATCTCGAAAATACCGGCAGGAATGGCGTGCTGAATGGGGCCGGTATTTCCCCCTCTGGTGTAACAGTTGCCAATACCCCGTTCTATTCCGAAGCCCCCAAAACCGCGCAACAGGCTTACAGCTATGATGTTGCCAATGCCGGTGATTCGCTGCACCTCAACAGTGTTGACGCGCTGGTGCTCAACCAGGTGGCATCTCTGGGCACCAGTGGAAACATCTACAACAGCCCCGGTGATACCGGCATTTCCAATGGTGGCATGGGAACAATCCAGGGCGGCTCATTACCCCTGGGGGGGCAAAGCGGGGATGTGCCGATTGCCTGGATTCAGCAGATGGGTCTTACCACCGCCGATTTCGCCAATCCCACCGGTGATTATAACAACACCGGTTATGACAACATCGAAAAATATGCCGCCGCCATTGCCGGGGAATCCATTCAACTGGGCAACAGCGTGTATTGGAACGGTGCCGGCGGTACCGTTTGGAACTCGGCCGCCAACTGGTCCACCTCCGCCACGTCCGATGTTGCTTATAACAATACGCCCCAGCCGCTGGATGATGTCTATTTCACGTCCGGCGCAAACGTAACGCTGGGGGCGGATCAAAGCGTCCACAGTGTTAACAGCAGTTCCAGCAACGCTGTTACCATTGGTGCCGCCGCCCACACTCTGACCGTTGGCGCAGGTGGTATCAATACCACCGGTGCCGGTGAATTAACGTTTAACTCCGCGGTGGAACTCAATGGCGGCGGCATCAACGCCTCAGCCGGTGGCATCACCATCGGCGATGGCCTGGCACTGACGAATGGCAACTATGAATTCACCGTTGGCAACGGCCAGACATTAACACTCAACGGCACCCTGGCGCGCAACAACAGCACGGTGGATTTTGCCAATGGCGGCACCGTTGCCGGTAACAGCCTGGCCAATGCCGGTTCCACGGGTATCATCGGCGGATGGGCCACTGTCAATCAGACCGATTGGGCCACGGTGTCCGGCGGCAATGTGCAGGCTTATTCCGGTTATCTGAACTTTACGGGTAACAATGCCCAAATCAGCCAATTGACCGGCTACAGCGGCAGTTCCAATTTCCGCATTACCAACGATTCCACCGGCGATGCCACTTTGGCCGCCGGTACCACCGATATCAATACCCTGCTGGATGCCGACCAGACCACCGCCCGGCAGGTGGATATTGGCAGCGGCAATACCTTGCGGCTCGGTGCCGCCGGCGGCGTATTGCAGGCCGCCAATGGCCTTGGACTGACCATCGGCGCGGCCGGTTCACAAGCCGGAACCATCACCGCCGGTGGGCCGGTAGATAACAATGCCGGTGAATTGATTCTTATCAATGACTCCACCGCCGCCGCATTAACCGTCAATTCACAAATAACCGATAACGGCACCGGCGGTGTCACGTTGACCACCTCCGGACCGGGCACCACAGCGCTGAATGCCGCCAATACCTATTCCGGCCCCACCAATATCGACTCCGGCACACTGTATCTCGGCAATGCCGGGGCGTTGCCGGCCGACGGTACGGTCAATATCAGCCAGGGTGCCACACTGGATATCGGCGGCAACAACGTTGCCATCGCGTCACTCAATGGTGCCGGCACGGTGGATAACAACAATCCCAACAACACCGGCAATTACACGCTGACACTGGGCGGCAATAACGCCAATGGCACATTTAACGGAGCCATTGAAGATTCCGTTGGCACATTGGCGCTGGTGAAAAATGGCACCGGCACGCTGACCCTGGGTGGGGCCAATACTTTTTCCGGTGGATTAACACTCAATAACGGCACGCTGAATCTCAACAACCTGTCCGGTGCCGGTATCGGCACCTTAACCGTTAACGACGGCTCGGTTGATATGACCTCCGCGGTATCGGCATTGGATAATAACCTGCAACTCAACGGCGGCACGGTGAATCTCTCCAATGAATTCATGGATGTCAACGGTGCAATCAACATAACGGGTTCCGCAACCATCAACACCGGCAATAACGTCGTCTATTTTGCCGGGGCCTTCAGCGGCAACGGGACGTTGAATCTGACCAGTTCGTATGTGCCGACGTTTGAATCCAGCTTCGCGAGTTTCACCGGCACGGTCAATCTCGGTGCCAACAGCATGGATTTCCGTTTATTTGGCGGCTTCTACGGCAGTTCGGCGGCAACGTTCAATCTCGGCACCGGCAAAAGCACGCTGGATGCGGGGAAAATTTATTACAGCGATACGATCTCTTTGGGGGCGCTGGATGGTGGCGCGCAAACCGCCGTCATCGGCAGTGCCACCGCCGGTCTTACCTTTGGTTATTCCATTGGTGGAAACAACCAGAATTCCAATTTCGCCGGCGTGATCGGCGATGGTTCCGGCTCGCCGACGTTTGTCACCAAGGTGGGTTCCGGTACATTGACCCTTTCCGGTGCCAATACCTACACCGGTGCCACCACCGTATCCGCCGGTACCCTGCTGGTGGATGGCAGTATTACCAGTGCCACCAGCGTCAGTGCGGGCGCGACGCTGGGCGGCACCGGCAGTATCAATGCCGCGGTAAGCAGTGCGGGCACCATCAATCCCGGCGATGGAGCCTCCGCGGGAACCTTGGCGATAAGCAATCTGACACTGCAAAACAGCGGCAGTCTGGATTTTATACTCAACACGCCGAATGCCGCCGCCGGAACTCTCGGCAACAGTCTTATCGCGACCACCGATGCCACATTGGCTTCCGGCATCACGCTGAATATTCAGGCGGGTTCCGGATTTGGTGCCGGCGTATATCATCTCATGAGCTTTTCAGATGCCCTGAATAATCCCGCCGATCTGAATTCCTGGACGATCAACGGCCCAACGGGCTACACCTATACGCTTACCGATCCCGCGGGCATGATCAATCTAAATGTCACCGCCGTGCCCGAGCCGGCGGCGCTGGGCCTTTTGGCCCTCGGTGGTGCGGCGGCCCTGATGCTGCGCAAGCGTCAACGTCCCACCGGGAAGTAACCGTCAAACCCGATATGAATTATTACGTGATTCGGCAAGCCAACCTCCGCATCACCAAAAATATACTCCACACGGCAATTAACGGGACATCCTGCTCCCGTTATTGTTGGCGCGAAATCAGAAAGTATCCGCACTCTTCACATTTCAATGGCGCTTCACCAGGGGCCGTACCGGGTAGACGCAGTGGCGCAAACCAGCGGCCTGTTGGCTCAAAAGGTAAGGGAAATCCGGAAGTGCAACAACGCACCGGCCCCTTGCCCCGCATTCCATGGCACGCGATGATCTGCTGGTGGCGTTTCGGCTCTATTGCCGCACGCCGTTTGGGAAACTGCATGGTTTCTTTCCGGCAGAATCAATGGACCGTGTTCAGGCTTTCTCGCCGGTAATTTTGCGTAAATCTTTATCAAAACTTGCTACGGCGCATCGGTGTGCGGCGGCATGTTCGGCGATCAGGCATTCAACAAAATGCAGTCTGGTTTTGCCGTAGCGGTTCAGGGCGGCGAGGTGCATATCCAGGTCCGTAAGTTCCACCCCGGGGCTGGTGAGAAAAATCTTCATAATGCGGGCGATTTTGGCACGGGGATGTTGGTAGAATGAATCGAGAACAAATACCGTTTCGGCCACAACCGCGGACAGAACAACAAGCGCCAGCTCGCCATGATCGCACCGGGCAAAGAGCTTTCGAGCCTGCGCCGCCAGCGGTTTGTCGTCTCCCACCAGATGCCGGACAATCACGTTGGTATCCAATATCCGCCGTTCCATCACTTGCTCCGGTTCGCCTTGTGGATAGCATTTTTTGCGGCCGACCGTCGTATCTGCGCAAAGTCGATGCCCGCCCCCTTTTTGCTGGCCAATGATCCAGCCAGCGACCCCAGCCCGGGGTGCACGCGTACCAGAACGTGATCCTGGCGCAGGGAATATTCCAATCGATCGCCTGGCCGTATTTTCAGAGCCTTCCGAATCCCTCCGGGAATCGTAGTCTGGCCCTTGCTGGTGACAGTGGAATGAAGCATCTTATATTCCTTACTTATTCATATCGCATTACTGTTATATGTTACCTTACTATTGGATTATCAGCAAATATCCAACCCCTCGGACAACGCAAAGGGTGCGCCCATGTTTTTGGGCAAAAGCCCCACAACCGCCGCAAAATTACATATTAGAAAAGTATCCTGGGATCGCGGGCGTCCCGCCGCCGTTGCACCCGAAGAGCCATTGGTTATAGCATTGGTTATAGCATTGCCAGTGGATGTTCTGGAGACAGGTATTAATTTGAATGCCACAATTTCCGGCAGCACCCCAGCTCAAATGCCCATATCCTTCCACCGCCATTTTCCGAATCGCATCGTGGATATGTCGTAACCGTTGATAGCAAAACAACCGTTTGGCGAATTGCTCAAGTTGTCTGGTTACCAGCGTTTACCTGTTGCAGGTTCGATAAGTGGATCAAGAAAAGACCCGTCAAGATTGATTCTGACCACTGGTTTCCGGATCGTGGATAATCTGCAAACCCAATGCGTTCAGGAGACAGTTCGCCTTTTCCGTCGTGAGTTCCTTCCGGCCCGCGACAAAATCATACACATGGCTCCGACGCACCTTTCCCGCGACCAAAATGACCAAGGCGTTCGCGCTCAGTCCTCTATATCTACATCCCACCGCCATGTGAACATATTTTCGCGTTGATGCGTTTCCACAAACCGAGGCAAGTGTTATTTTGCGTCAAATATGCCGCCTGGGAGCTATTGACCGTATTCAGCTTATGTCCTTTCGGCAGGACTTTTTCCCAACGCGATCTTGATCGCAGGCATACGATACAGGCCCCACGCTCGATGGCTTGTGTGACAAGCCAAAAGTTGTAATCCTGCGAATCGCAGAATTTATCTTCCGGGTGTCCACGGGATTTTACAGAATGGTAGGGATGCCATTCGACAACACAAATGGCTTGGGCAACCGCGCGATCACCATACTTTTCAATCAAGGTACGAAACCGCTTCCTCCAATATACCGCGCCCCCGCTTGCCTTGAATCGCGGGTCAAGCAAATAAAACGGGTAGTCCATTCGCCGGTGTTCGAGGTTATCCAATGCCGCTTGCCGAAATGCCGGTGTCTGATGCCATTGCTCGTCTGATTCCTCGAGCCCTGGATTTAAATTCAACACCACGACGCTTGCGGTAAAGGGATTCCCCACGAAAGGTTCAGGGATAATTGTATCGCGTATCAACGATTCCTCTTTGCGTTTTTCCTTGAATTGACTATTCAGATTGCCTATCGCGGGGCGATCTATTTTTAGAATAAACGGCGGCATCTTCGGTAACTTAAGCCATGGATTATTCATACACCAACTCCTCACGCGCCAGCGCCCGAAGGTGATCCACAAAAGACCAGTATTCGGCTAAACAAAGGCAAATTATCTCCCGCCACGACCGCAACGCCATCTGGCTATTTGCCCCGCATCCCATGGCGTGCGATGATTATTTCATGGCGATTGACAAAAATTGGTCACACGATGATCTGCTGGTGGCTTAGACCTGCCCGGAAAAATTGCCACGCCCTTACAACAGGGCAGCCGCATTGTGATTGCATTAACAAGATCGACCCACTAAGATGACTTGATGTTTACAAGTATATGGTTAGGGGCTGTGGCGTGCGTTCTGGGCGCACTAATGCCGACGGTTGCAGGGCAGGCGCTCTCGCCGCGGCAGGTGATTACAAAGGGACAGGCAACCACAGCTTTGGTTGAGGTCAAGGTCCACGGGGCGATCGAAGTTGGGGCTGCCGTCTGCATTGAACCATCGGGGTACTTCGTTACCGACAACCACGTTGTTCGCCTGGCCACCCATGGCCAGCGCGTATACCTGATCCTTCAATCCGGCAGCACTAAACAGAAAAGGCTTTTAGCCAAGGTTGTGGCCCGGGATGAGAACGATGATCTGGCCGTGCTTAAGACCCAGTTGCCCGGGCCATTTGCGACCGTTCCCCTCGGTACAGACATCAAGCTTTACGACACGCAGCGCGTCGTCACGTTCGGATACCCCCTCAGCACGACGCATTCCGTCGGCGAGAGGGCCCCGAATGTTTCTGTGAGTGTGGGGCGGATCACAGCCAAACGGTACTTGGCCAAGAGGCTCGTGGGCGTGCAGCTTGGTGGTTCACTGAATCCGGGAAACTCCGGCGGGCCGGTAATGAATATGCATGGGCAGATCATTGGCATTGTTGCAGCGGTGAAGCCGGGGGACCAGACCACCATTGCCACACCTGTCGACGTACTGCGTGCGTTTCTCGAGCGGCCGCAAATCAGCTTCAATCCACCCACAATCACGCATGCCAGCGCGGGCCAGCCCGTGATTTTTCAGGCCCGTGTCGTTTCGATATTGCATCCAAAGCGGCAGTTTCGCGTTCGTCTGGTATTGCAGAGCAACGGCACGAAGCGGTTATTGCCGATACCGAAAAATCCCGGAGTGTATCGCGCCAAAGTGCACGCGTTTCCCATGCAGCCCGCAGCAATCGCATACCACTTGATTGTCAGCGGGCCGAAGGGAACTGTGGCAACCCAGGTCGGGGTGATCCACGTCTGGAAATCCGCGGGGTCTGGTGCCGCCACGGCGGCCGGGAGGGAGGCGGGTTCCCGCCGGCAGGTGACCGCACTGAAACCGGTGAAAGCAGGCCGAGCGGCCGTTAAGGCCCCGTCGCTAGGCAACCCTGTAAGAAAGCTACCTGTTCCTCGCACGGCGGCGTTGACCAGCGCCAACAAGTTGATCCAAGATGTCTACGGCTCCCAGATTTTGAAGGCCACGACAGCGGCACTCCGCGCGAGTCTTGCGGGCCAACTGCTCGCTGCGGCACAGCAGGAGCCTAATCCGAACAACCGTTATGCGTTGCTGCTCACGACCTTACACTGGGCTGAACTGGCGGGAAATATTCGGGAAGCCGACGCAGCGGTTACGGAGTTGAACACACGTTATGACATTGACCGCTTGAAGCTTGAAGAGCAGGCGGTCCGACAGGTTTTAATGCAAGCCCGTACGCAAGGTCAGTTTCGCGAGTTGGCCGGTGGCATCGGAAGCCTGGTGAATGCCAGCGTGCAGGCCGGCCGGTATCACCGAGCGATGGAACTCGCCCGGATGGGCCTGGCCGCGGCGAAGCGGTCTGGCGACAGGATACTGCGGGCGGAGCTTGACACCCAGGTGCAACGAACCACTTGGATCGAATCAGCGTACGTCGGGATATTGCCGGACCTGGCGCAACTCAAAAAGAACCCCGGAGACGCAAAGGCAAGCTTGGCGGTGGGAGAGTTTAAATGCTTCGATGGCGGGAATTGGCCAGGCGGGTTGCCGCTGCTGGCTCGGGGGAGCAACCCGACATTCAGGGCGCTTGCTATCAAGGAATTGGCCGATCCGGCGGCGGCCACGCAGGAGCTCGCCCTCGGCGACAACTGGTGGCGCATCGCCCGAAATCAGGGCGATGCAGTGCAACTGACGATCCGGCAACACGCGGGCGTGTGGTACACAAAAGCAGAGCCGTCGCTGTCGGGGCTGGAAAGAGCCCTGGTGGCCGACCGACTCACGCTATTGGCGAAAAAGGGGCAACGTTACGGGGGTATCAAGGCGCGGCCTGTCATTGCAACTTCACTTTTATTGGCTGCGGATGATTTCGTAATGAACGTATACCTGGACGGAAAAAAAGTTCCGAGCAGTGACTACAGCCTTCTGGATGAGAATTTTGGCGCGGCCTTCCTGCGGGTGCGGGTGGCGGTGCATGCCGGGGACTGGTTGGTGTTCAACGTGGCTAATGACCGATTCCGTTGGGGTGGCAGTTGCGGCCTGGCCGTGGCGGGGCTGTACCACGGGCGGTCCGTGTTTGTTTCCCGCGCCAAGAGCCCGAGATGGCGATCGTGCAGCAAGATCTCACATGTGCCCGCGTTCATAGCCGAACGGAGGAGTTACAATGGGCAGCCTGCCGTGATTCCCCGGGTGCCCTACCGCTGGACATGGGACAGCGTGAACAGCAAATGCGACTTCAAGCGCGGCCAAGTGATCTGGGCGGGCGGCAATGCTGCGAACGTGTGGCTGAAATACCGCGTGCCGAGCTACCGGAAAGACCAGGCGGGCCGAAATTAGAAAGAGCTACTGTCAAATGTTGTGGATTGACAAAATCAGGCGGCCTGTTTTTTTACTCCATTTTCGAATTCGATCCCGGCCAGTACATCCGCAATTCGTTCCGATCCATTGAGTCTCTGAAATCCTCGCT
>JAJYZY010000205.1 GCA_021799715.1 Planctomycetota bacterium
CAAGGCATAATGATTGCGTGCGGCGGCTCTGCGGTTTATGTTGGTGGAGTTGTGAGGCTTTTGGGCGTTCCGCAAAGTTTCTCACGGCGAAGGAAATGGAGTGTTTGTGGTGATTTCAATAAATAAAAAAATGTGGTTGACCCGCATAGCGGCGGTTGCCGTGGCTGGCGGGTTGTTTTTAACACTAAGCAACTTGGCGCATCTGCACCGCGCCGCGGCTGCCCCAACCGGGCAAGCGGCCCCCGCCGCCTCAAAGGGGCTGGAAAAAGCCATGCAGAAGCTGCAGGATGCCATGAACGCGCAAAGCATGAAAATGAAAGATATTCTGGGGACTCATGGCTTAGGTGACGTCATTGCCGACCCGACGCTGCGGGCAAAGATTGCACCGAAAATTCTCCCGCACATGCAGGTTATCATTGATCAGTTTGACGCTTTCATGAAGTCCTATCCGAAGGCCGCCGGGATGATCCGGGATGTAAAATATCATGAACTGGCGCTCATGGATTTGCTCGGTGACCAAAGCGCCAAAAATGCCATTATCGCAGGCCAAAAAAGCCCGGATGCCGGCGTCGCGTTTTCCGCAAAACTCGCGGACTTGGAAGTGCAGTGGCACCGCAGCGGCACGAGCACCGCAAAGCAGTCCGCAATTCTGGATCAAATTCAGAAATTGGTCAAAGCGGATCCCACCAATGATGACCTGACGGCCGTGCTGTTGGGATTCATGCAATCCGGACCGGTGTCCCCCGCCATTGGGACGCGCATTAAAAAAATCGTCACCACTGAATTAAAGGGGCCTTACGCCCTGGCATTACAAAAGCAGCAACACGCGCAAGATGCCATGCAAGACAAGCTGACAAGTTTGAAAAATAAGCCCATCGTCATCAACGGGACACAAGTGGATGGCAAGCCGTTTAACTCTGCGCAATGGAAAGGCAAAGTGGTTCTGGTGGATTTCTGGGCGACCTGGTGCGGGCCGTGCCGCGCCAGTCTCCCGCATGTGGAAAGCCTTTACAAAAAATATCATGCCAAAGGCCTGGATATTGTAAGCGTCTCCAACGATAACAGCTTCAAGGCATTGAAGGCGTACCTCAAAGCGCATCCCAAAATGGCCTGGCCGCAATTGTTTGATGCCCAACATCCCGGCTGGAGTCCGATGGCCGCTAATTTCGGCATCAGCGGTATCCCGACGCAATTTGTTATTGATCGACAAGGTGTCTTGCGGCACATTGTCGTAGGGTATTCGCCGAACCTCGCGGCCAAGCTGACTGCGGATATTAAGCCTTTGTTAAAATAACACTTACGGCATTACTTCGCGAAAAACCCATGGATCAGGCGATGACCCCGCGGATAGACACCGCGGGGGCGGTCGCATTTTACATCCCCGACATTTACCATTACGCTACTATTTGATTTTGGTTGTAACGGGAAGGCTTCTTATGAATATCGCGGTTATCGGTGGAGCGGGGTATATCGGCTCCCATGCGGTGAAACTTCTAATTGAACGTGGCCACAGCGTCACCGCAATCGATAATCTGACCATGGGCCACCGCGCCGCAGTCAATAGCAAAGCCCGGCTGGTGGTGATGGATTGTGCTCATACGGCGGCCTTGGCAGCGATATTTCAGGCCCATAAAATTGACGCGGTTATGCACTTTGCGGCCAGCGCGTATGTGGGCGAAAGTGTGCAGGATCCGCGAAAATATTACCGCAACAATGTTTCCAACACTATCAGCATGTTGGATGCCATGAACCTGGCCGGGGTTAAGAAACTGGTGTTTTCCAGCACCTGCGCCACCTACGGTGAACCGCAGCGCGTCCCCATTACCGAAGATTTGCCGCAAAACCCCATCAGCCCGTACGGCCAGAGCAAATTGATGGTGGAACATATCCTCAAAGATACCGCGCATGCCGAGGGCCTGGCCTTCGCCGCCCCGCGCTATTTCAATGTGGCGGGATCCGCGCTTGATGGCAGCATCGGAGAAGACCACCGCCCCGAAACGCACATAATTCCCATCGTGCTGCAAGTGGCGCTGGGGCAACGCCCGGCGGTGGATATATTCGGCAATGATTACCCCACCGCCGACGGCACATGTATTCGTGATTATATTCATGTGTGGGATCTTGTAGATGCGCATCTGGTGCTGCTGGAGAATCTGCAGCCGGGCCGGGGTTTGTTTTATAACCTCGGTGTCGGGCGCGGATACAGCGTGCGGGAAATTATTGAAGCCTGCCGCAAAGTGACCGGCAAAACAATACCCACCCGTGAAACCGCCCGCCGCCCCGGCGATCCCCCGGCGCTATTCGCCTCACCGGATCGCATGGCCAAAGATTTTTCCTGGAAAGCCAAAATCACCGATCTGAATCAGATTGTCGATTCCGCCTGGCGCTGGTTCCAAGCCAACCCCAACGGCTACAGATAAACATGATCGCGGCACTGCTGAAGCTCCAGATAACGGCCGGGCTATTACTACCGCCGGCGCTTGGGGTGGAAGGAAAATGCGTTGCGGTGATGGCGGATAATGGGTTTGCCGCCCTCGGGCCAGACAATGGCCACCACGTCAAAGCGCGGGTTCCAGCGGTTGAGTCTTTTGCGCTGCATGAACTGATACGCCGCACGAGTCAGGAATTGCCTTTTTTGCTTGGTCACCGTGGCTTCGGGCGTGGTGATTTCCTCGCTGGAGCGCGTACGCACTTCCACAAACACCAAGTCATCGGCGTCCAAAGCAATAATATCCAGTTCACCACCGCGGCAATGCACGTTACGCGCCAAAATTTTCATATCCAGTTCGCGTCGCAAATGTTCTGCGGCCAGAGCTTCGCCCCGCGCACCGAGATTGTGCCCCACGCCCCATCGCGTTAGCCAGTTCCACAATTTCATAAATATTTAGCATATCGCCGTCTTTGCCTTCCCGCCATCGGTTCCATGCGCCACCAAGGGCCGGGATGGGCGGCCATGCGCTCAACTCCCCTTTATTTCGCGGAATTAGCCGCCGTTCCAGATTCCGGCGACTCAGGATGACCCGGCCGGTTATCAGGCTTCCACTTCATCCTGCGTTTATGCTTATGGCCCGGATGCTCTTTAAGCACTCGCACCATCCGCAGGCCCTCAAGCTTGCCGGTTTTGGCATTAAATACGAAGGCATACAGCCCGGGGCGTAATCCCATCGCCATCGCAGCGCGTCCCGGCATGAACATCCGGCGCGGCATCATGCGGTGATGTTGCCGCCAGCCGTGATTCTGGTTTCTATTGGGCAGCATGTGTTGGCTGCCATGTTTACCATGCCCCTGTCGGCGGAGCGCCATGCCCATAGTTCCCATCATTCCCGGTATGGGATGACGCATCATCCCTGGCGGGTGGGGAGGCATGGCGGGTATCGCCGTTAGAGCGCGAATCGGCTTGGCTG
>JAJYZY010000053.1 GCA_021799715.1 Planctomycetota bacterium
GCGCGTTGCCGTGACCCGATAAGTTGCCGATGGTGTGCCTGCCATTGCGGCCCCAGATCGGCCCGCCAGAATTGCACCGCGCGGTCAATAATAGGCAGCACATCATGAGCGCCGGCCAATGCCCAGGCCATACCCTCGCCGGAAAATGGCTCAACATATCCGGCCGCATCACCCAGAACAAAAAGCCGATGGTCAAAAAGCTTTTTACGCCGCCGGGTCAACGCCGGTGCCCCGTGCCAGCGGCATGAATCAAGTCCGGCGGGCACGGGCCATCCAGCTTCACGGATAATGCCCGCCACCGCCCTGCTGCCGCCGGATGCATCACGCGCGGCGTGAACATCCAGGGCGGCCGCGATATGCAGGTTGCCGTCTTCTACGATAACCAATCCGGCGTAGCCGCGTTTGCCGCAGGCCATGTGAATAATTCCGGGGCGGTAATAATCAGTCGGATTTTTCAGCGTTCCTGCAATTCCCACGCGTGACCTGGAGGCAATTTCCAATTCACCATCAGACCGCAGCATCCGCCCGCCCAAGCCATCAGCCACCAGCACAATTTTTGCCCGCAAGGATGCGGTCATGTCTTCCTGGCGCACGTCAACGGTGCGATATGCGGGTAGAGCTAGGGTGGAAAATGCGGCGGTGCGCGGCAAAAAAACAGCACCGGCTTTTTCGGCATGACCGATCAATGCCATATCCAGAACTTCCCGCGAAACTGCCAGGCCGCCGGGCGTTGGAATCTTCGCTGTGGTTCCGTCGCAGGCAATATGAAAATACTCCACGGTCCTAGCTCCCAGCGTGCGAATATCCAATCCGCATTCATCCAGCAACCTTACCGCCGCCGGGTTCAAACAACATCCGCAGGCTTTGCCCCGCGGAAATGCGGCCTTATCAATCATGACAACGCTCAAGCCCATTTTGGCCGCCCCATGCGCCGCCATGGCTCCGGCGACGCCGGCCCCGATAATCAGCACATCCCACAGGCGGTCAACATTTTCCGGCACGGCCCGATGCATCATCTCCGGCTCCATGTCATGACAAATCGAAATGGAAAACGCGGTTCAATGGTAATATTCTTCAAGCCCGCCCTTTCCGCCAGCCCGGCGGCCTCCCGCATGCTGTATGCTGCGCGAACGGATCTTGGCCCATCCACAAGCACCACGCGAGAACGCAAAACACACGCCGTGCTCAATGCCAGAAGCCAGCCCGCGGCGGAGCGCCGCAGATCATTGACAATCAAACGCTCCGTAGCCCCGGCGGCCAATGTTTTCAGGAAGTCCACCGCTTGAGCTTCATCCAGATGATGCATAAACAGGGAACTCACAATGACATCATAGCCTTGCGGAACCGGGTCCGTGAAGAGATTCCATGTAAACCAACGAATTGACGCACCATGCTTTTTGGCATTGCCACTGGCATGTTCAATGGCGACCGGGCTTTTATCACATCCGGCAAGTTCCACTTTGGCACCGCACTGCGCCGCTTTTTTCCATAGGGCGATGGGAACATCGCCACCGCCGGTTGCGACATCCAACACCCGCAGCGCACGACCAGATGCCAACAGCGGTTGAATTTGACTCCAGACAATCCCGGCACTATCGCTCCAGGCGTTAATATGCTCCAGCCCGGCCAGAGCACGATGATGAGATTCCGGAGGTATATCCGGGGAATCCATTATCTCCGGCACACGTTTTTGTTTCATATATCCGCCCGCGCTTTACCACACCAGTCAAAAGTCTTTTGAAGCACACCGCAACCTTGCCTTACAAGCTCTTTAAGCCACAGCCAATCCGGCCGACAAATTGGCGACTTAAATGTCCGCGGCAATATAAGCAGGAGCATGCGCCCATGTCACGCCACGAGATTCAAACAGCCGCGCCGCGTAAAACTGCGGCCAATCGGCTGGGGTAGCAATGAAAAAACTCATATCCATCATGCCCTGGTCCTGACTGCAACATTTGGGCAACTTTCCATCGGAAACTGTCCAAAGGAAATTGGCCGTCATTTATGGCCGCTGCCCAAAGCCCGCACCAACATTTTAGGCATCCTGCCGGAAGATGTATTGCCGTACCATTCCCGCACGGAACAGGGCCAGGTAATTGCCGGGGCGCAACGGTATGATTTCGATGCGAGAACGCAAGCGGGGCGCAACCAATTCGACGGTAACTCACCGGCGTTAAATCAGTGATCTATAGCACCAACCCTGGGCCGGGTTGTAATTGTTCTGCGCTCGTACTTAGACATCTTCGCCCCATCGCCATGGTGTTCGTTGCTCCGACAGAATTTGCCGGCGCGAAAAAAGACGGACGGAACCGCTGATGACGCCGATGGGCGCAGATGCGATGCAATCCGGGGGTTGGTTGGAAAGTCGGGACGGGGAAATTTTCGCCCGCCCGCTTTGTTTAACCTCGGCCAGGGTTCATCACGGCAACCCAAGCCGGAATTGAAAACCCGCGGAATCTGCGGTTCAGAACGCGCGATTTTCCAAGTATGCGCCCATGGCGAGACGACGTAATTTTCGACTGCCATCAACCGGTGGCGACGATGCCGCCCCGTAACGCAATGGTACACCAAGCGGCCGCGCCGCGGAGGGGGTCAAAAGTCAATTCGTCCCACCGCAATCTCGGCCAACTCCTGGACGGCATCCCAGAACATTCTTACTATTGCCTGGGGGTCAAAGCGGCAAGCAACGCGGCGGCTTTTGCCAGAATTTCCGAGTATTCCTCATCGGGAGAACTGTCCGCGGTGATGCCGGCACCGGAACGGATGTGCGCTATGCCATGGGAAACATGGATTGTCCGAATGGCAATATTGAGCATCCCGTCCCCGCTCGGACTGATCCATCCGATGTTGCCGCAATATATGCCCCGATTCTCCCCTTCCAATTCATGAATAATCTCCATGGCTCTGATTTTCGGCACACCGGTAATCGAACCACCCGGACACATGGACATGATCATGTCCCCCCAATGATGACACGCCCGCGGGGGCAATTGACCGGTGACCACGCCGTGCGTGTGCCAAAGCGCGGGCAGGGGTTCTATTTCCCTTATTTTCGCCACGCGCACATTTGTGCAGACCCGCCCGAGATCATTGCGCAGCAAATCGATGATCATGGCGAGTTCCGCCTGATCTTTTTCGCTATTAAGCAGTTCATCATGCCGCTGCTGATCGCGGAGGGTGTTATGAATATCGCGCGGGCGGGTGCCCTTGATCGGTCGCGTTTCCAGCATCTGACCGCGCCGCTTGAGAAATAATTCCGGTGATGCGCAAATCAATTCATGCTCCCCGTAACGCATGAATGCCGCGAATTGCGCCGGATTTTGTTCCGCCAGCCGCGAGAATATAACCGGTCCCGTTTCCGCCACACGCAACGTCCAGCCCGCCGAGATATTCGCCTGATAAATATCACCGGCGGCAATATAGTCTCCGCAGCGGCGCACCGCAGTCTTAAATGCCGCGGCATCGGCCTGCCGTAAAATGGTTGATTGGCCGGCGGAATCGGCGGCCACCAGTACGGTCTGTGCAGAATGAATCTGCGCTTGCATTTCCGCAACGATTCCTTCGACCATCTCTTGATTGACACGCAGAACCACTATGTACCACTGTTGCGCGTCGGCATGAAAGATAAAATATCGCTCAAAGAGTTGCCAGTGCGCCAGCGGAATTTCAGCGTTTTCCAGATCATATAAACCGGGAAGCTCCGCCATGACGCCGGCTTCGTAACTGATCCATCCCAACCATCCCACCATATCCGGCGTCGGCTGGGAAAATGAAATACCGGACAATTTTTCCTGCCATCGCCGCCACGCCTGATCCGCCGAGTCAAACTCTTCTCCTGCGCCGCCGCTTTCCGCAATGCCGCCTCCATGCACCCTTAATTTGCCGGCGTTTGCCGTCATGACAACGTTCGCAATTGGCTCTACAGCCAGCACCGCATTGCCTCGAACGCCGCTATGCAACACCGCAATATCACCGCGCTGTTGGGTTAAAATATTCAATAGCCGCAGTGGATCGACCGTACCGGCCATCGGCTGGATATGAACGGTGAGTTTGCAATAATCCATCAGACCATTCCCGCGGTTACAACGCTTCAACCAAACCATTACCGGAAAAATATCAACCACACGACAATCAGCACCGGCAGGAGGCATGGCAGCGCATAACGCAATACGTAACGGACAAAGCCGGGACACGCAATGCCTTCCTGTTGCGCAATAGCACGAACCATGAGATTCGGCCCATTGCCGATCCAGGTCAACCCGCCGAAGAATACCGATCCGAGGGAAATGGCCAACACCGCCCATGCAATCCGACTGTTTGCCAGTTTTTCCCGCAGCATCGTCGCGGTTGTACCGCCGACCGCAGTATCATTGGCGGCCGCTGCTTTGGCGGCGATACGTGTTCGATGCGACAAGCCCGCCACGATCAACTCCCCGGGCGGCTGCGCCAATCTTGCCCGCAGAATGGCCATATAGGTTGGCGCATTATCCAAAACCGAAGATAGTGCGCCCGTGGTAAAGAAACACTTCCCCGGTGTGCCAAGCCACTGTCTGATATGGCCCGCGCGAGCCTGATTGGTAAGGAGATTCAATACCGGAGTCATGGTTAAAAAAATCGCCAGAAATAAAATTCCAATTTCACGGATCGGCTGAAAATGAAAACGATTCTCATGGCGCAATTCGGCGGGACATATCAACAGCGAAATACCGGCGGCCAGAACCAGAGCGGAATCCCTCCAGGGAGCACCCAGGAACAATGCCCCAAGTGCCAGCGCCAAAAGCAGCAGTTGCTCGGCACCGTCAATGTCAATGAGCGGAGAATTTTCCAATGCCGTCTCCGGCGAGCGGTTCGGCGAATGCCGGCGGTGAAGTCGATCCAGCGCGTAAAACATCGCCAGCAACAGTCCCACAGCCAGCAGCCAGATTTTCCAGGCATGCAGGGTTATCCACCAGAATGGAATGCCGGAAAGAAATCCCAGCAGCAGCGGCGGATCACCCAAACTGCTTAGCGATGCGCCGACATTGGCGACAATGATAACAAAAAATACGACATGAAACGCGCTGATACGCGATCGATTCATGCGGAAAAATGGACGCGCCAGCAATACCGACGCCCCCATGCCGCCAAAACAGTTCGCAGCGATGGCCGCCAGCAGCAACACTACCACATTCAAGCCGGGGGTGGCGGGTTTTCCGAAACGCACAACAATGCCCGATGCAATGATAAACAGTGCTCCCAGCAGGACAATAAAATCGGTGTACGTTATCAGGCTCGCGGACAATTCCGATCGGGCGGGGCCGTGAAATCTCCACAGATACAGCAGGGCCGCCGCCGTGCTGATGCCCAGGCAAAACCGGGCGTAAAACTTTTCCCACCAGTGCGGAAAAATACCGGGAATCACGGCAATGCCGATCAGAAGCACCGCGAATGGAATAATCCATCGCATGCCTGCCGGTGGAGGTGCGCCGCCTATATGGCTGTGGGCCAGAAACCGCCCGGCAAAAACCAGCACCGCCAGCACCAGAGTTGCCGTGCCAATAATTAGTCGGGGAGCATATAAATGACCATGCGCTTCCGACGCGGACAACGTCCGCGGGTAGGCCAAACGGATACGAATCAGCGGCTGCCGGTTTTTCATCTTCGTCATCATGTCATCGAAAGTGCCAATTGAAAAGATACACCACTCCACAGAGCTGACACTCTTGGGTTATTCGGAGAGAGTTAACCAGTGCTTTAACTTGCTATCGCCTGAACCACCAACTGCCCGCCCGAAACCGCCACTGCGCGAATGGGAGCGCCTTTCTCTATCACCGGCCCTTCACTCATACAGGCAATGCGGCGGCCCTCGATGATCCCCGTGCCCGCCGGCCGCAAAGTAGTTATGGCCGTGCCGCTGTGGCCGATCAGAGCGGTCAATTCAAGTTGCTGATCGGTGGATATGGCATGTACATTCCGCGGGTTGGGGCCGCGCAGCAATACCCGGCGGCCAACCGGACTGTGGGGGTAAAACTTGACAAAGCCCGCCACGACAAACGGCGTCAGCACAAGCAGGGCAAACAGGCAAATCGTGCCGAAAGTGGAACCGACGGTAAAACTCAAAATGATGCCCGAAATGACAAACGCCGCCGATACCACCGCCATAAACCCGTGGGCCGGAACAATTAATTCCGCCAGCAGGCTGATTAAAGCGCCCACAAACAGCAGAATACTGGCAATTAGCAAATCAACGTTCATGACAAATCAATCCTGTACCGCGGGTTCCAAAGGGCCTGGATCATCGGATATTTTTTGCACAATAATCTGATTCTCCCGTATTTCCACAATTTCCACGGGCAGCCCCGGAGCGATGAATTCATTGCGTGAAACCACCGTCACGAGTTGATTATCAAACCGCGCTTTGCCGGACGGACGCAATTCCGATACCGCCCGCCCTACAGCGCCAATAAATAATAAATCAGCGGACGCATCATGGTTTGTTCGACCGGCCCCCGCAGCCAATACCGGCTTTAACTGCAGCCTGCGGAAACCGGGCGTTATGTGCAGATATTTAATCAGTAACGCAATAATCAGTCCGGCGGTAATCATTCCCAGCGTTATAACGCCCAACCCAGTTTGAAAGGCCACTTCCGCGCTAAGAGCCGATACCCCCATCGGCACAAAAGATGCGATCATACCGATGATGGCCAGAATAAATCCGGGAATGGCCAGCAGCCCCAGGCCGCCAAAATGGATAAAATCAAATGCGATAATCACGATCCCCAGAAAAATAATGCCAACCTCCCACCAGTTGGCTAATCCCGTCAGCATCGGCCCGCCGAGGAACAAGGCCAGGGCGGCCAATCCGATCAAGGCGGGAATCAACAGCCCCGGATGGCTGAATTCCAGGTACCCGCAGATGAGCATAATAACAAACAGGAAAAACCGCACTTGGAAACTCGAACAGAATCGCGATGCTTTTTCAAGAAAATCCAGCCGCAGCACCGGAATCTTTGCGGCCGTGATATTCAACACCGCGGGAAGATTATCCGGATCATCAATGACCGCGGCCGCAACCCCCATGCGCACGGCCTCCCGGCCACCCAGCGTCAACAGGCTGCCGGCACGTTTGGCCCGTCTGACATACAACCACGGATGAACTGGGGCATGTCCGGGCACCACCTCGGTAATGCGCATTAAATCAGTGCGGGTTTCCGGGCCGACATAGCGCGTTTTCCCCGTGATCTTATTGCGAACTTCGTCAATGACCAGTTTCCGGTCCATCATCCCGGCCAGAATCAGTATCGGGTGCAACGCCTTATCGGCCTGTAAGGACTTCAGTGCCGGTGCGGCCAGAGGTGTCGTGGGATCAACAGCCACTTTTGCGGCGGCGGTGCCGGATAATGCAAAGCTCTGCCCATCACCCCATGCGGAATCGCCGGATACCACTACATCCCGACATGCTGCCGCAATCAGCGCGGCCGGACCGATGGCGGCTCTGTTCACCCAGGCGACCGTAGGCACGCTGGTTTGACGGATCAACGCCGCTATTTTCAGAGCCGGATTTAACTGCCCTCCGCGCGCGTTGATTTTGAAAATCAACAGCGAGCTTTCAAGTTTCAGCGCTGCGGCAATGCGCCTTTGCACACTTATCCAGGTTATGCGGTCAACCGGGCCGTTAATGGTGATAATCGCGGCGTGGCGGTGGGCGGCTGGTTCAATGGGCCGACCGGATCGGTTTCCGGAAATGATGCTCTGCCCACAGACAATCATGGGGAAGCACAACACAACAAATACCGCCGCCACGCATAACAGGCTCGACCAAAGCCGGCCACGCGCCGAGCAACCGCAGCCGCCAAATCGCCAATGATTCCCACGACACATATTCATGACCGCCTCTCGTTCCACCTATGATAGACCGTGGAAATAACCGCCACAAGCGGCAAGTGCGAAGCCCTCCATTGCAAGCCTGCGCGGGTTTCCGTCGGATGGTTCAGCCAGCCGGGCCTGCTGATGCCCGGCGGCGGCTCATAACACGCGGGTAGTGGATTTCAGAAAAGTTGCCGGAGAATGTGGGAAATAGTGATTTAGCCGGGCCGAATCGCAATCGCCGTAACCCGTTGGCCTGCCGGCGTATGGATCACCGCAGCACGTGAAACGGCGCAACCGGCACATTTTATTACACATGATTTGTTACGCATTGAAACGCGCGGTACTGGAAACTCCATGCCCTTTCCGATCCATACAGTCCAACATCGAAAAATATTGAAAAACGCTAACACGCCCAACCGGTAATCGGATATGGTTGGGCAGGCTCGGAGGTCGGTGGTTGAAATAAATGAGCGCGGTGTTAACATGCTGCTCGACAAATCTTCTAATTTGGCTTAATCTGGACATGACTGGACTTTCCTGTCAGAATTTTCTATAGTTTCAATAAGATTTGAACGGACGCATGGCCGTTGGTCTGGATTTTGGCACGCTATTTTCCGGCCACCCCGTTCGTGGAGAGCTTTTTATGGTAACAATGGCTGGAACGCAGACTTCAGAGATACTTGAGCCGTATCTTGCTTTGGTCAATGATCTATTTGCGCGCGAATTGACCAGCGATCTGGAACATGTGCAGAAGCTCTCCGACCACGTTGAACGATTTCGCGGAAAAATGCTGCGACCGGTGCTGGTATTCCTTTCGGGCCTGGCCGCGCGCAATAGCGCGCAAACGCTGGGCAGCACCCATATTACCATTGCCACAGTGGTGGAAATGGTCCATGTCGCCACTCTGGTGCATGACGACGTGCTGGACAACGCGGAAATACGGCGGCGCGGCGCAACGATCAATCATTTACACGGCAATGAGGCGGCGGTGCTTCTGGGCGATCTGCTGATCAGCCACGCTTACCACCTTTGCAGTTCGTTGGATAGTCAGTTCGCATCACGGGCTATCGGTCGCACGACCAACATTGTCTGTGAAGGCGAACTGACGCAGAATTTTAATCGCGGGAACTGGGCCTTAACCGAAAAAACCTACTTCGATATTATCTACCGCAAAACCGCCAGCCTCATTGAAACCTCGTGTCGGCTGGGAGCCTGGGCATCGGATGCGGATGACGCCATCATTGAAGCGCTGGGAAATTATGGCCGGGATGTGGGCATGGCGTTCCAGATTATCGATGATCTGCTGGATATTGCCGGCCAGCAGAAAACAGTGGGAAAATCATTGGGAACGGATATTGAAAAAGGCAAACTGACATTGCCGATGATACATTTTCTGGCCACCGCGGCCCCCACCCACAAGCAATTGCTGATAAGTCTGCTGGAATCGGATGCCCCGGATCGCATTGATAATGCCCGACAACTGCTGATCCCCAGTCCGTCGATGCGCTACGCCCGCAACCGCGCTCAACAGCTTGTGGATCAGGCGATCGCGTCGATCCGCGATTTGCCGGAATCAGACATTCGTCAGATTCTCGTCAATATGGCTCAATTTGTCACCGCACGAGAATCATAAACGCGCCTATTCCACATCGCGTCGTGGTGCCGAATGGATCACAGGACCGCGCAACATCATTTTTTGATATTTGCCGCAGGGCTTTATGCTGGGCTATAATATTTTGAGAGCTGTGGGAGCTTCATCCCGGTGATAATAAAACCGAGGGCGGATCAGGAGTAGGTTATGATTCCGTCCATCGCGCAGTCAGACCGTGCGGCGTGGCTGAAAGGTCCGGCCTTTGAATGTTCCGTGAAACCCGCGGCCCAAAGTCGCCCATGGCGATTGGTGCTGCTGGGCCCACCTGGAGTGGGCAAAGGAACACAGGCGGAACTTCTTGCAGCGCACCTGGGGGCGTGCCATCTTTCCACCGGTGATGTGTTCCGCATGGCCAAACGTATGGATTCCTGCCAGGCCACCGCGGCCATGCGCGAGGCTCTGGAGTTCATGCGGGCGGGCAAACTGGTTTCTGATGGACTGGTCATGGCCATGGTGGCGGAACGTTCCAAGTGCCTGCATTGCGGCGGCGGCTTTATTCTCGACGGTTTTCCACGCACGCTGCAACAAGCCATCGATTTTGACACACTTCTGGTTGCGCAAAATATCATGATCGATGCGGTTATTGATTACGAACTATCGCTGGAAGCCACTATTGCACGCGCCGCGGGCAGATTGACCTGTCCCGCCTGCCATGCGGTCTATCACACAATAAGCAAGCCGCCCGCGGTAATTGGCATGTGTGATCAATGTGGCGCAAAACTCAAACAGCGGGAAGACGACCGCCCGGAAGTCGCGCAAGTGCGAATGCGTCAATACGCCGCCGTAACCGAACCACTGACGGAATATTACCGCGGGCGCGGCGTACTTGTTGCAATATCAGCCGAGGCGTCGCCTTCGGAGATATTTATCAATACCCTCAAGGCGTTGGAGGCGCGGAAGTGACCTCAGGCTTGCCATTGCTGCAAAGCCCGCATGTATCGAACACGTTCACAGGTTTCCGGATCGGGCATCTGATCGAAGCGTAATCGACCGCGCAACTCTTCAATTGATTGACATTGCTGATCACGCATGCATTGTTCAAATTGATCGAGCATGGACCGCAAAACCTCCGGGCCGTCCCGCATCACCGCCGAAACCACTTGCGCGGCATGAGCACCGGCTTTGATGGCCTTGAAAACATCCGCGCCCGTGTTGACACCGCCGGAGATCGCCAGCGAAATATTTAAATATTGTGCCATGACCGCAAGCCAATACAGGCGTATCTGCAAATGCGATTCATCACGCTGATATTCGGCGTTGTCTTCAGTACCGTCGTTCAAGGACTGCTGTATCTGATACACGCGGTTAAACAGCACCAGTGCGTCCGCACCCGATTGCTGGGCGGCAGCGGCAAAATGCGGCAGGGAGGAGAGAAACGGCGAGAGCTTAACGGCCACGGGTATACGCACGGATGCCGCCACAGTACGGATGATGTCCAGCATCTGCCGTTCGACATCCTGCCCGCTGATGGTGGGATCACTGGGAAACGCATAGAGATTTAATTCCAGTGCATCCGCTCCCGCCTCTTGAATATGTTCCGCATAGCGTGTCCACCCGCCGGGGCGTGAACCGTTAAGTGAAGCGATCACGGGAACGTCCACGACTTGTTTCAAACGCTGAATGTGCGCCAGATATTCTTCCGGGCGGGCGCGAAATGCAGCGGGATCGATAAAATCCTCCCGCCGGGGATGCGCGTCGGCATACATCTCCCGGAGATACACGGTGGAAAAATGTTCGCCTTCAAGTTGCTCCTGAAACAGCGAATGCATCACCACGGCCGCTGCGCCGGAATCCACAAGCTCGCGCACGCGATCCAACTGATCCCCCAATGGCGAGGCCCCGATAATCAGCGGGGTGTTGAGTTTTAATCCCATGTACTGGGTTTGAAGATTCATCGTTGTTCTCCTTCATTTTTTTTTGCCGCCTTTTGGAAATATTTCGCCGACGGCACTTTCCCGGTTACAGAAACACAACCTGCTTGGATTCACTGATCAGACTGATGAATGTGCCGACGCCAACATAATCAAGGCTCGGATAATCCATCATTTCCTGCTCCTTAAAACCCATGACGTTCATGGACATTTCACAGATGTGAATGCGAACACCGAGTTCTCCGGCTTCCTTGATGAGCTCCTCCAGTGATTTAACGCCGCGCTGCTTCATAACGCCGCGAATCATCTTTGGCCCCACGCCGGCCATCTGCATTTTTGACAGTGGCAAGGCCCGTGATCCACGCGGAAGCATGAGCCCAAACATCCGATCAAGCAGTCCCTTCTTTGCGTGCTTTTTAGGATCGCGCAGGGCCGCTATTGCCCAGAATGTAAAAAACATATCGACTTGAACATCGTACGCCACCGCGCCAAGCGCAATGATAAAGGCGGCAATAGTGGAATCCAAATCACCCTGCATGACACCAATGGCAAGCCGATCATTGCCGGCGGATTTTTCCAGGGAATCAACCCGCGCCGTCAAATCCGCGATCTTTTTTTCCAAATCGGACATTTCCATAACACCCATGATACATTCCTTATTCAATCATCCATTTGCGGTCCCGAGCCACAACGCATCGCCCCGTCAGGCCGCAAGTTTTTCCACGGCACGGTCTTCAATCGTCCCGGCCGAACCCGCCGCGCGCTTAACCCCCGCAAGGTATATGGAGAGCGGCCTATACATAATATGAGACCATTTGCTGAAAGGCACTTCAACCACCAGCATCGGCACGGCGATGGACAAATGGATGACATAAATGATGTAGGTGGCCATCGGTAACCCGCCCACGCGGAAAATATTGACCATGATCCCCGTTAAAGCTGTAAGAAACAGCATGATGAGAAATATCCAATCGCTGGCTTCACTGAACAGATGAATCGGTTCTTTACGCCGCCAGCGCGAAATCATAAAATCCAATGTCGGATAAAGCAGGGCAATCGTGGCATAATATCCCCAGAGCCGTTGCGGATAATAAAACGGGTAGACCTTATCGGTTTGAAACCAGCGCAGCAGTATCAACACCAGCGTTAACATGCTTAGATAGCCTGAAACCAGCAGCAGATGTTTGATCCAGCGAATTCCGCTATGGTGCGATCCACACTTGCGCCACCGCTTTTGAGTAAACAGATGAACGAAGAATACCGGTATCTGCCGGATAAATATCTTCGGAGAAATGCTTAACATCTTTTTGCGTCCCAGCGTCCACCACGTCATCCGGGCGGCACCCGCAAGCAGGAAAAATGACAGTGTGGCCGCCATGATCCAGTCGCCAAGCTCCACCGCATGAACCGGCGCAAAGGTGTTGAGTTCCACCTTGTTGCGCATCATGGGACCGTGAAACGCGACAAACAGGCCGGTAACAAACAGCCCGACCAGAACAATGGCCAATATTTCCTTCAGCGCCGACTGATAAAACAATTTTGCCAATCCGGTAAAGTCATAACGCGATGTGAGATACCGGCGCGAAGCCATCATGGTCTCCGCCGGATTAGCCTGCCGCGGACAATTGGTTGTGCAGTCTCCGCAATAATAGCAAAGCCACGGATCCAGACTTTCCTCCAGCCTGGCCTGCTGCCCCGTCTGAATCAGCCGGATAACCCGGCGCGGAAAGCCGCCACCGGAGTCTTCCGACATGGGGCAGATGGTCGTGCAGGTGCCGCAGTTCATGCACATGTCAACATCTTGTCCGCCAAACCGCGTGATATCAAGATGCAAATCGGAATTAAATTTTCCAGCCATGATAAGACCTCATCAATATCCTGCCGTATTGCAATGTATGACCACATCAAGCCTTTTTCGGGCTTGCAGGCTCCGGTTCCGTCAGGCCGTAGCGGATATACCCATCCGCTTCGCCGAGTTCCCGCACCTCGCCGTATTTGCGCATTCCTGCGATATGCCGCAATACATCACATGACGGCAGATTCAGGCTTTGCGCCAGCGATGGCACCGTATCCGGCTGATTCTGCAGGGATTTTCGTATGGCCTTTCGGGCACTGAGAAAGTCCTTGTGCCGTTTTAACCTGACCTCATCACCACCGCCGATACGGGATCTGAAATCAGCCAGCGCCTTTTTCTGTTCCGCCGTGATCGCTTTTTTAGCCAAGGTACACCATCCATCCTTAAACCGCGGCCGTAGCCATGTTCCGCACCAGGCCGTCCACCATCGCATCGTATTGATCAATGCGCCAGCCGCTGACATTGATCGCTTGTGTCGGGCAGACCGCCACGCAGGCACCGCAACCGACACACAAGCCGGGATTCACCCGCGCTTTGCGTACCGTGCGGCCATCCTCCGGTGTTTCCACCATGGTCAAAGCTCCGTCATATTCACATTGCGTAAGACACGCACCGGACCCTTCGCATAACTGGGTATCAACTTCGGCAACATACGGGTTTAATTCAACTTTGTCCGTGGTGAACATGGCCCGCGCTTTAACCGCCGCGGCACCGGCGGCGGCTAACGTTTCGTGAATATTCATCGGGGCTTGCGCGGTACCGGCAAGCAGTACACCATTAACGGAAATTTCCACCGGTCGAAGTTTGGGGTGTATTTCCTGCAGAAAGCCGTCTTCGCCGCGCGGAAGTTTCAATTGATCCACGAGCGTTTCACATGAGCCCGGTGTCATGCCTGCCGCCAGGACCACCATATCCACTTCTAACTCCAGCTCCTCGCCCCACGACAGATAATCCTTAACTGAAACCCGTAATGGAAAAGCGCCGCCATCAGTGTTGACAACCTTGGGCGGTTCATCGCCGTGATAACGGAAGAACACCACGCCCGCCCGTGAAGCATTGGTGTAATATTCTTCATGACCTCGCCCATAGGTGCGAATATCCTGATGCAGATCATAAACACGGGTTTTCGGAAATCGTTGACGGACCTGCAAAGCCTGATTCAGCACCGTGGTGCAGCAGACGCGGGAGCAATAGGTGTTAAGGCGGCCATCCGGCCCCGGTGTATGAACGCCGTCCACCTGGCGACTTCCAACACAGTGAATAAAGGCAATGGCGCGGATGGAACGTCCATTGAATTGAAGCGTTCGGCCGGCCCCGGTTTGTCCGGCCAACAGCGCATTGAAATCCATCGTGGTGATAACTGCGGGATGCCGCTTAAAATTAAATTCGCCATCCTTGGGAACGTAGGGTTTGAATCCCGTGGCCATGACAATAACACCAACCGTCGTGTGAATATCCGCGGTCTGGCCGGATGGTCCAAACTCACCATGAATGGCAACCTCAAAATTGCCGATAAAACCGCTGACTTTGGTCACCTCGCTTTTCAAAAGTATCTCTATTTTCGGATTGGCGGTTACCTGCGACTCCAATTTTGCGGCCAACTCGGCGGCGGACTGTCCGCTGGGGAACAATTGGTTGAGAGCCGGCAATTTGCCGCCGAGACGATCCGAACGCTCGACAAGCACGACGGGAATGCCGCAGGCGGCCAGATCCGCCGCAACTTTCATTCCTGCGGGACCGCCCCCCACCACCAGAGCCCGACGATGATTGGGCAGACGGATTTTGTCCAGAGGCCTTGAATGGCTGACCTTACCCACGGCGGCACTGATGAGTTGAATCGCCTTGGCAGTGGCACCGCGCGGATCGTGCTTGTGCGCCCAGGAACATTGTTCCCGAATATTGACATGCTCGTAAAGGTACGGATTCATTTTGCTTCGCACGACAGCGCCGCGGAAGGTCAACTCATGGAGGAATGGTGAGCAGGATGCCACCACCACACGATCCAGCTTTTCCTGTTTGATATCGTCACTGATGGTCTGTTGCCCGGGATCCGAACACATAAACGTGTGAACTTTGGAGACCGCCACACCCGGAATAAGCCGGCAAATCTCGGCAACATGATCCGTATCGACGACATCCGAGATATTGCCCCCGCAGCGGCAGATGTACACACCCACGCGCGGTGTTGCAGAAACCCCGGATTCCTGTATGGCATTTTCTTTCGCGGTGTCCATGATCAACCTCATTATGCAAGCAATTCCAGTGCCAGGGTTCTCTCCGCGCGGCCGGATGTCGCGCGCGTGCTTAAATAGCGGCCCGCTTCCATTGCCGCCGCACCGGCTTCGGCGATACTGTCCACAATATCCTTGGGGCCAGCTGCCGTACCGGCCACAAATATTCCCGGTACATTGGTAGCGCACGGTGAAGTGGGATCGGGAGTTGCGACGAATCCGTCGTCGCCAATCCGCACCGGTGAGTTCGTTGTCGGATTCCACTGCGGAATCATTCCCTGCGCTAGTACCACCATGTCATGTCGCTGTTTGCGGACACAATCCACCGGTTCTTCAGTTAATTCCACGTGTACCAGCAGATCATCTTTGGGTATGG
>JAJYZY010000206.1 GCA_021799715.1 Planctomycetota bacterium
ACGCCGGCCGCCTTGCGGAAATGAAAACACTGGTCCGTTGCGTGAGCGTGGCGGACACATTGAAACGGTATATTGCGCGCATGATTCTCGCCACGCATCCGGACAACAACCATGCGACCGCGCTGGTAAAAAAATATGTCCGTTATGGTGCCAGTCCCCGCGCGGCGCAGGCCCTGATGCTGGCGGCGCGCGTGCAGGCATTGATAAATGGACGGGCCTATGCCGGCCCACAGGACATCGCGGCGGCCGCGCTGCCGTGCCTGCGCCACCGCATCATCACCCATTTTGACGCCCGTGTGGATGGGGTTACCGCCGAGGCCATCATTCAGGAGGTCATGGAACATACCGATTCGGTGCCGGAGGCGGCGGCAATCAAGACGCTGATGCGGTAAAGCCGGGGGCGATATATTTCAAATCAGTTCGCGTGCGCAACGGGGAAGCCGGTCTTATGGCACGACAATGACCTGTGGGGACTGTGCCGCGGCAGCGCCGCGGGCGGCCATTGCGGCCGAATAGGTCATGTATACGCCGCCCTGCACCAGAAAAAGCGTCCGGCCGGAAATGGTGCGTGGCAGAACAAATGCGCCAACACCCATGGACTTCAGCGCGGCAACCTGTTTCCAGGCGGCTGGCGCGTTATTCCAGGCACCAAACTGCATGGAAAAATGATTCATGGATAAACGCTGCAAGGCATTTTTGGATAATTGCGCATTGGGATAGTCGGCAACGAGTTGATCCAGATATTGCCGCGCCGAGTTCCAATGTCCGGTATCTTCAAGGGAAACGCCCAGGCGGTAGAGCATCCGCTGATCCGGCGTGGCGGATGGATCAATGGCCAGGGAATTTTTATAGTCCGCCGCGGCTCGATTAAATCGGGCCTGAACGTAGGAAATATCGCCCAGCGCTTTATAGCTTTTTCCCTGGAGATCGGCGCGCTGGGAGTGGTCGATGGCGGCCTGATAATCGCGCGCTGCGAGAGCCAATTCATCCTGATGTTCTTCGGAAATGGCGGCGAGGTAATAGGCTTCGGCAAGATTCCGTCCGGTGGTATCACTGGCAATAAAAGCGCGGGCGGTATTTTCCGCGGCCATAAATTGCCCCTGCTGATAGGCCTGATAACCACTAAGCAAACTGGCGGTAGCCGGTGGAGGCGCAGCACAGCCGGACAGCAGGCCCAGGCAACCGAGAATTCCCAATCCGAACATCCATTTTCGCATGAGTGGTTCTCCATGAACCGTGAACGGTTGCGCTTGCCAATCAAGCCTGCGGCGCGGGAACTTCCGCGGCGGCAATCGGAGCGTCCACCGGTTTGTCCGATGGAACAATCGGCGCGCCTTCTTTCAAGCGAGTGGCCTTGCCAGTTAAATCGCGGAGATAATAGAGCTTGGCGCGGCGAATCTTGCTCTTGCGGCGCACATCAAGTTTTTCAATTTTTGGAGAATGCACGGGGAAAATACGTTCCACGCCTTCATTGTTGACAATCCGGCGGACGGTAAACGTGCCGCTGATGCCCGCGCCCTTGCGCGAAATCACCGTGCCGGAAAACACCTGAATACGCTCTTTATCGCCTTCCACAATGCGGCAATGTACATCGACAAGATCGCCAATGGCGAATTGCGGCGGCTTGGCCAACAGATGTTTGGATTCAACATGACTTAGCAGTGCATTACGCATGGATAACTCCAATTCGGATATTTATTCCCGGTTCCGTTACACCGGCGGCACAGGTTTACCGTATGACCAAAATTTTCCGCCCCTTAAAGGGGTGGCAGTAAATCCGGTCTACGCTGACCGGTTCGCCGCCTTGACTGTTCCGCCCGCCAGCGGGCAATGGCCGCGTGATCTCCGGAAGTCAATACTTCCGGCACTTCAAGGCCCTGATAATTTCGCGGACGCGTATAGTGCGGATATTCCAGACCGCCGCTGATTTCCGCATCCGCCGTTGCAAACGATTCCGCCCCGGCACTGGCGTGATCGCCCAATACGCCGGGAATCAATCGAATCACCGCATCCAACAACACCATGGACGGCAATTCGCCGCCGGAGAGTACATAATCACCTATGCTGACTTCCAGCGGATTAAGCACATTCCGGATGCGCTCATCAAAACCCTCATAATGGCCGGAAATCAGCAAAAGCCGGGGCTTTTCCGCCAATTCATGGGCCATTGCCTGATCCATTTTCCGGCCTTGCGGACACAGCATAATCCGGGTGGCCGCGGCAGAGTCCATTGCCTCGATGGCGGTTATGGCATCCAGAACCGGTTGGCACATCAGCACCATGCCCGGCCCGCCGCCAAATGGCCGATCATCCACTTTTCGATGCGGATCCGTGGTGTAATCCCGCAACTGATGCAGATGATACCGGGCCAGCGATTTTTCCGCGGCCCTTTTCAGGATGCTGCTTCCCAGCACGCCGGGAAACATTTCGGGAAAGAGCGTGAGGATATCGACGCGCATCATCGTTTCAATCCACCATGCGGCCCGCGACCGCAAACGCTTCTGTTTGCGGAATCAGGCCGGAATACCGGCGGGTGCCGCCGTGGCAGCGCCGGAATCCGTGGCGGTTTTCAGCAGACCGGCCACCGTATCGCTGGGCAAAGCGCCGACTTTAATCCAATGTTCCACGCGCGCTTTGTTCACCACCACGCGCCGGGCCGGATCCTTGGCGATGGGATCATAGTAGCCCAATTCTTCAATGACCTTGCCATCCCGCGGAGAGCGGTGATCCACCGCGTTAATACGCCAGAATGCACGATTTTTACGACCAAAGCGCTTTAAACGAATCTTAACTGCCACGCGATACCTCGTTTGCCTGCTTGATGAATTTACCCAATCCGCTCCATGCACCACGCACCAGAGATCAAAACCGGATTTTTCCATCAGCCAGATGGGGGGAACCACTGCTCCCGGACCATCGGTAAACCCAAGATATTACCCGCCCAGCCCAAGGCTTTCAAGCGGGCACAGCCTCCGTGAGGCTAAATATTTTGGTAAAATCGCGCCAAACCCGCCGGTACGAAGCCCTCTCATGACCTGCAAGCCGCCTCCGGCTGGGAAATTCGGTATTCTGCCACTTTCGGCGAAATCCCCTGTTTTACCGATGTTTCATCTCGGCGTAAAAATCCTGTATGGGCTTGACCGTCCAAGACCCCTGTTTCAGGCTGACAATCGCATCGGCGGCGGCTTCCGCACCGGTAATCGTGGTGATGATAGGCACGCGGTGCAACACTGCGGCGGCACGGATGCGGCCTTCATCCGTGGTTGGCCCCTTGTGCGTGGGGGTGTTAATGAGTAAATGCACCTGATGATTTTTAATGGCGTCAATAATATTGGGCCGGCCTTCCTGAATTTTATTAATT
>JAJYZY010000054.1 GCA_021799715.1 Planctomycetota bacterium
ACCCGAAGCGACATCCGGGGAAATATTGGGTATCACGTTTTTCGCGACTAAATCGACAGGCCCCGCGCCGGGATACCATAAGTTCATGTTCAACTCAGTGGTTTGGTACCTCCTGGTACGGCGACATGGCGGCTAATTGGCCGGGGTAAATCTTCGGTGGCGGCTGTTGCGGAAGTTCCAGTCCCAGCTTATCCAGCAGCAACCGCTGCTCCGGCGGTGCCACTTCGGGCTTGGCAAACAATGTCATGGTTTGAATCTCTCCACGCTGCGGATCAAAGACCTGCAACGCCCGGCGCCAGGATTCTTCCTGCGCGCTGGTGAGTTCGCCCAGATAGATCACCTGCCGCTGTATCCATCGGCCCTCGGCGACACACCGCTTCTCCATCACACGATGATAGATGTGTGACTTGCCATTCTTCTTGCGATCACTGGCACTCATGAACATGGGTATTAATATCGCAAACCAGACCCCGAAAAGACAGGGAATTTTCCCCAGGTAGGTCTGTACCAGAACGGTTTTGAAAAAAACACCCTTTTTTGACAGCGCCAAGGCACTTTTTGTATTTTTTTCAATCAAAAACACGCGCAAAGTGCGAAGGTTGGGGTAGCAGCCGGGGAGTTGATCTGTATGAGTGTATCGTTGGTCGGGCGGTGGTGAAGTCGGTCGATTTGCCTTTCACGCCTATTCTGTTCCGCAGCCGCCTCAATGGGAGCTATTGTCGAATGTTGTCGATTGCCGAAATCAGGCAACCTGTTTTTTACTCCATTTTGGAGTGATGCCCCGACAGAAGGCTGCCAGTGAGCTTCCCGTTAATTCCAGCGGGGTTTCAATACATAAACGAATATGCGGCCAATAAACGGCCAGAACATCATCATCCACAAGAGTACAGAAAGCCCTGATTTTGGCGGCTTGAGACAATTAGAGATAAGTAGCCAAGGGCACCAATGCTGCCGGTGGGGTCAGCCGTTTTTTGCTGCGCAAAAAAACGTCTGACCGCCACCCGGCAGATTGGATGATTCGCCATCGGGGTTGATTCGTTGATGTTTCGGTCTGGTTTTGGTGAAGCGGGCAATGGTATTGGATGCGGCCATTTGGGAATATCGCACCGGCACGCATGGATATGGCATCGGTTCTGTATGGACAGGCCAATGCTTCGCTCCACGGCCGCGGGTTGCCACCGCGCGGTTCCGTCGTTCCGGCGGAGTTGTTTTTATGCAACACCTTCATTACCGGCACCCACCGGTTCCTGATGCGCATCGCCGTATGCGGTTTACATGCGCATTGTCGGCTGATAGCCAAGCTTGACCTGGCGGGTTAGAATATGCCGCATGAACATCACACATGAAATATTCGGTCATACCAAAGACGCGCAACCAGTGGATCGGTTCACTTTAAACAGCCCCGCGGGGCTGACGCTTAAAGTCTGCTCTTACGGGGCGACGATCACGGAATTGCACACACCCGACCGCAAGGGTGATACAACGGACATTACGCTGGGCTTTGACAAGCTTGGGCCCTATCTTGGCGAACATCCGTCGCTGGGATGCGTGGTGGGCCGGGTGGCCAATCGCATTGCCAATGCCCGGTTCCGGCTTAATAAAAAAGAGTATCAGTTACATGCCAATAATGGGGCGCACAGCCTCCATGGCGGAAAAGTGGGATTGGCCCGGAGAGTGTGGAAATCCCAGCAGATCAAGGTCAACGGCGTGCCGGCTGTGGAATTCAGTTATCACAGCCCGGATATGGAGGAAGGTTACCCCGGCACGGTGGATTTCAAGGCGATATATCTGATGCCGGATAACCATACCATCCGCCTGATTATGGAAGCCCGCACGGACTATCCCACTCCGATTAATCTCACCAATCACGCATATTTTAATTTCCATGGAGCCGGCCACGGAGATATTCTGGATCATGAACTGACCATTCACGCGGATCACTACACGCCCGTGGATGCCACGTTGATTCCAACCGGCGAAATCCATACCGTTCACGGCACGCCGCTGGACTTTACACATCCCACCACCATCGGCTCGCGGATCTCGCAGGTGCCGGGCGGTTATGATCATAATTATGTCCTGCGATCCGGGGACGACCCATTGCATCCCGCGGCCCGCCTGACGGAACCCTCTTCGGGCCGAATCATGGAAGTCTGGACAACGCAGCCGGGCATTCAGCTATATACCGGGAATTTTCTTGACGGCGGGATTTCCGGCATCGGCGGCGTGTATGGGAAACATGGCGGACTATGTCTGGAAACCCAGCATTTTCCCAATACGGTGCATCATGGCCATTTTCCATCGATTATTCTGCATCCGGGGCAGCATTATCATCATATTGCGGAGTACCGCTTCCCAAAACCGATGTGATCTGCACGCCGGCATGGGATGAAGCATCTGGAAAAAATGGACGTTCTGATTGGAGCAACGGTATGAAAAACTTTACGTTAAAGCGGGCGGCAACTCTGTTGACCGCGGGAATTCTCACACTGGCCGGTATTGCGGGATTGCAGGCCCGCGCGCAGGCGGCTGCGAATTCCGCAGTGGCACCGGTGCTTTCATTCACGATGCCATCCCTGGCAGGGAAACCCATTGATTTAGGCCGATATCAGGGTAAAGTGATTTTGATGGTCAACACCGCCAGCAAATGCGGTTTTACGCCGCAATATGCGGGACTCGAAGCTCTTTACAAGCAATTTAAATCCAGGGGGTTTGTGATTCTTGGATTCCCCTCCAATGATTTCGGCCACCAGGAACCGGGGACGGATAAACAAATCAGCACATTCTGCACATCGCATTATGGCGTTACGTTTCCGATGTTTTCCAAGGTGGATGTCAAAGGGCCGCACCAGTGCGCTTTGTATCATTTTCTTACCGGCCGCAAGACTGATCCGCGGTTTGCCGGGGTGGTGAAATGGAATTTTGAAAAATTCCTGATTTCCCGCAGCGGCAAGATTGTGGCACGGTTCCGCTCTCCGATTACACCGGAGTCGGCATTGCTCGTGCATGCGGTGGAAACCCAATTGGCTCGATAATCAGGTATGATGCCCCGCGATGATCCACTTGCTTTCCGCACACTGGGCCACGGTTTTATTGGCGCTACTCTGGGGCACGGCCTTGCTGATTGCCGCATGGGCCGCGCGAGTGGCACAATTTTTCAATCTGCGGATGCCGCGCGTGGTGGAGCAACCTCTGGCGGCCAAGTTCCCCATGGTGGCGGTCATTGCGCCGATAAAGGGCGTGGACGCCAATACCCAGGAAAACATTGCCGCGCTGTTAAATCAGGATTATCCCCATTACCGCGTTATATTTGCGGTGGAATCAGCGGATGATCCGGTGTGCGCTCTGGTTGCCGCAGCACGGGAGAGCAATACTGCCCGTCGCATTGAACTGGTGGTGGCGGGAAAAGCGACAAAGCGGGGGCAGAAGGTGCATAATCAACTCGCGGCGGTAGACCATACAACACCGGATGATACATTCCTGGCATTTATGGATGCCGACGCCCATCCCGCGCCCAACTGGCTTCATGCGCTGGTTTCCATGCTAAATTCCCACCACATCGGCGCAACGACCGGCTATCGATTTTACATTCCAAGCGACGCCCATCCGGCCAACGGAGTGATTTGTGTGCTCAACGCCATGGTCGGAACCCTGTTAGGCCCCTACCGGCGCACGGTGGCTTGGGGCGGATCCATGGCCATCCGCCGAAAGGATTTTTTCGGCTTCGGCGTGCATGATGCCTGGCAGGGGGCGTTAAGCGATGATTATGCGTTAACCTGGTGCGTTAAAAAAAACGCCCACACGAAAATACATTTTGTGCCGCAGTGTATCGTGGCATCCAGGGCGGGCTTTGACTGGCCCAGAGCATGGGAGTTTGCGGTGCGGCAGTATCGGATCACGCGCGTGTGCGCGGGGCGGCTGTGGTTGACCGCCCTGGCGGGGGCGGCTCTTTATATTTCCGCGATGGCATCGGCAATCATCGTTGCGATTATCCTGGCGGCAATGGAATCCAGATGGTGCGTCGTGCCGCTGACGGTTGCATTCGGATTGTATGGCCTGTCGATGTTCCGCGGATGGATGGTACTGCAAGCCGCGCGGAAATTACTGCCGGATCACAACGCAGCCATCAATCAGGTGACGTTCTGGTTCACCTGGGCAATGCCGGCGGTGCATGGTGTAAACGCGGCATTTTTAATGGGGGCCGCCTTCGGCAGAATTATTACCTGGCGCGGCATCCGTTATGAAATGAAATCGCTGACGGAAACAACCGTTCTTTCGGAATGAAAACTTGGCATCCCGCCGCGGGAAATCCGATGACACAATTCACATGACACGGGATGGATGCCGGTACTGAACGGAGAATTCATAAAACATCGCGGGGATTGTTTGTGTCGCACATGACATACTCTGTGCGGCAGATCGCACCGTAGGTTTGAGATCAGCAATTCGGGCATTCCGGAATTTTGGAATTCAGAATTGAACAATACTCAACTTCGATTCCATCGCCGGTTATTGCTTCGGCAGCGGTAGATTCAATGATGAATTGACCTGCATGGCGGCATGAGCACTGGCCGCGGCGGCTTTAATTGCAGCGGCGCGAACCGAGGAATTGCTGGAAATGCCGGCTACGGATAAATCCACGTTGTACATCATGGCCGGCACGACCCATTGAAGGGACGACGACCCCATGGAACCGCCGGATTGCGCCTGCTTCAGATCGCCGGCGGCATGGACATTGAATTCCACCATGGCCTGTTTGCGGAAATTTTCCACCGTGCCGGCGGGTGGCTCGCGCAGGGGCGAACTTTCATTTACGATTGAGAAAATCTGTTTGCCGGCCCGCGCGGCGCTTTGTTGCAGTTGCGCGGCATACATCCGCATGGCGGCAATTTGTCCCGCTTTCAAGGCGGCGGCGGAGCGATAAACTTCCAGCACAGCTTGCGGGGCCATGTTCTCATTGGCGGCCACCAGTGGATCTCCCGGTTTTAAGCCGGACTTAATCAGGCTCTGCGCGTATGCGCTGGAACGTCGCTGTTCGTTCAGCGCGGCCATGAGATCGCTGGAGGCGGCGGTGGTATGTTTCTGGGCAATGGCCGCCTGTTTATCAATGGTTTTAATCAAAGAATTGATGCTCGCAGAGCGTCCGGCGGCGGAGGTTGGAGAACTGCCATTGGCACCATCAATGAGCACGGTAACGCCGGCTTTGAGCGCGGCAATTTGAGCACTATCGCTGCGCGCCAATTCCGCAGCCGATTTTTGAGCCTGCCGCAGGGCCGCCACCTGATTGGCCCATCTGGATCGCAGCAGTTCAGCCGAATTCAAAGCGATTACCGCGAGTTGATAGCGGGTGTGGAGCACATTGGCTTTCTGGTTGGCGGCGGCCGCCTGATCCAGATAACCGGCACCCCGTTTGAAATCAGCCAGAGTCGCCGGTGTAATGGTTGTTTGCCCTTGAGCCTGCAGGGCCATCCCGCGAATATCCAAGGCCTTGGCGATTCCCTGATAATGGGCCAAAACGCGGCCAACGGCATGCACCCGCTTTTGTGCTTCCGCCACGGAATGTGCGGCTGATTTCTCCATCCGTTGGGCATGGTGCAGGTCCTGATCATATAAATGCATGTATAAATCATGCTGTTTTTTCAAAAACGCCATTTTCTGGGCAAAACGCCCCACCTGAGTCGCAGCGGCATCAACGGATAACACCTGATCCTGCAAGGCCATCAGCGCATTGGATAATTGATCGACATGGACTTGCGCGGCGGTCAGATTCACCAGCCCCCGCTGCATTTCCAGCAAACCCTTCACCTGAAAATTCAAACTGGAATTGCCCAGCGCGCTGGAGAGCGTGGCATACGCATGCCGCAAGTCGCGCGTGACCGATGGCGGCTGAAGATACGCGCCGGGATTACTTTTTGCGGCATCCCGCGCGGCCATGAGTTGCCCGGAGTTTAAGGGCGCACTAATTGAAACCGGGAAATGGGCCTTGGCATGATAACGGCCTGCTTCCGCAAGAAGAATTGACGCTTTGGTTGACGCCGCCTGAGCCTGCACATCCGCCTGATGCGATGATGAGGCACCACAACCGGTTAAGGCGGCACTGGCCGCAAACGCCGCCGCCAATCCAATAGCCCGCGACGCTCGCGTCCATCGCCCGATGCCGGAAGAAGCGGTCTTTTGCGCCTTGGAAACCATAAGATTGGGCTGTTGTGTTGTAGAAATCACGTCAACTCCTGCCATAGCTCAACCGCCACCCTGTCGAAAATCAACCATTTTTGTACCACCACAATGCTCCGGCGTCAACTAAAAACGGGAAAAATTAATCGTCGCGCGATGCAGTTGCCATCAGGCGGGACAACGCGGATCGCCAACCTGTGGGTTGCTACGGAGCTTCAACTGCGGTAACAACGGCTGGCGGGCGCTGATATGCCATCCAAATGTCTTCTGCGCGGCACGCATACTGCGTTGGTGATTGGCGTGATAATCGCCTTCCGTTTGGAACCCAGCCAGTGGCGGCATCAGTGCCGCACGGCCACGGCTTGTTCCGCTGCGTCAAAACCTACTAATTTTTACACAGCCAGCCGCATTAACTCTGAATTCTCAATTATCAATTTTTACGGGCAGAAGCCGGTTCGAGTAATTATCTTTATGTACCCCAATAACCCATCTTGTGCTCTGCCAGAGCAGAATGTTAGGGTCGGAGAAGAACCCCGGCGTTTGTGGGCGTGCAATTTGAGAGGAAACCATCCTGAAATTTTGATGTGACAGAGCACCAGATCATCAACGGCGGCATCGGCGACTTGATCAACCAGTCGCACATCATTGGATCTGGCCACTCACAGTGCGCGGTGCTGTTGAAAGCTTTTCATGCCGAATGATGAACCGGGAATGGTCACCGCAGTTAGACGCCAATGGTTGGCGGATCGCTGAAATGTCAGCAGACGCTGGGAGCGCACATTCGCGAATGCCGCGCGCAGAGTAAAAATTATTTTACTTTCACCATGTCGAAGGGCGGAAATGGAGAGTTGACCGCCCCGTTTTCCCAACGCAACCGGCAGGCCGATTTTTAATGGTTTTGCGGGCACATTGCCTGCATCCAGGTCGGCAATGGCACAATGGGCACCGGCATTGAGCAGCAGGTCCACCTGCAACCGGGCGATGGTGGTATTGGTGAGTTTTATTTGGTAAGAAAACACTTCCGCCAGCACCACCAGGCAGGCCGCCACCAGGGCGATCATGGCCACCATCGTGATAATGGCAAAGCCACAGCGGCAGTGCCGCGGCGGCTTGGCAGGTAAAGCGGACCGGCCCGTTACACTCATGGTTCACCAGTCTTTCCGGCATCAGCCAAGGACATTGGAGAATCCAGCGTTTCGGTCACGTGTCGGCTGCCATTTTGCCAGCAGACATCGACACAACCATTCGGTGCCTGTGCAAAATGAAGCTTCGTCAGCAGCGCGGGCCAATACTGTGGTCGCGGCGATACGTTGCCATTTTGCCGCAGGCACGTCACCGTGCCGTCGGCATTCACCAACCAGAGTATCACCCGTTTTTTTCCATAGCGGCAAATCAAGCCGTGCGATCCCTGTATTTGCACACTTGCCCCGGTGGCCACATCCTGCCGCAATTCACGCAACAGGCCGCGCCGCTGGGATAATTCCGCGGCCAGTTTGTCCGTACCGCCGAGGGTATGAAGGCACGCCACAAAGAGTTGCCCGGCCATTAAGAGAAACACGGCCATGACCGGCAGCACCGCCATCATTTCCATAAGGGTAAAGCCATGTCGCGTGCGGCACGGCCTGATCACCGATTTTGTATTCATTTTGCGACTCCCGCGCGTGCCGCCCGTGGTGACAATGCCAATGCGTACAATGTCGGGGCGGCGGAATCGTTTGCAGACTGGATTGCAATCCAATGACTGCCAACGGGCAAAGTCCGTGTGGCTGAGATTCCCACATTTACTGGCTTTATGAGCCATTGCCCGCCAACGCCCGCACGCTGCCCGCGCGTGGCACGATACAACGTTGCCTGTTCGTTGCGGGCCGCATCCCGCACGGCCGCAAGACGCAGGCAATCACGCTTGTATAACCACATAAAATGGGCCAACAAGGACGCCACCGCCACCGCCAGCACGATGCCAAGCGTCAGATCCATCAAGAAAAAACCGCGATTTTGCCTCATGTTCCAGCACCTCCACCAACCACCTGTAACAGTGCCACATAGGGCATATACAATGCCAAACTCAACAACAGCACCAATGTTCCCATGCACAGTACCGCGATGGGAATGCTGATGGCATGGATGAGTTCCACCCGGCGGCGATATTTGAGGTCGTAATATCCCGCCACCAGCGCCAGCGCCGAGCCAGTGGAACCCATGCTTTGCGCCAGTGCGCCACAAACCATTCCCGGCAGTCCGCACTTTCGCGCGGCACTTTCCGCTGACATTCCCGCGAGCAAGTTTTCCCGCCATTTTTGCAACCGCCGCCGCGCCACCCGGCTGCCAACAGCTTCCGCCGCGGACTGCGCTGTTTCGGGTAATGGCTGACCCGCGGAAAGGCCTTGCGCCAGTATCCGCGTGCCGTCCGACCAGGCCCTGCAGCGAATCAGAGAACCCAATAGCGGCATGCGCCACGCCAACGCGTCGCGAATATAGATCGAAACATTGCCGCGCCGGAAAAAAGGAATCGCCAGGCGACGAAGCAGTGCACCGGCGGCGATAACTGTGAGCGCAACCGAAATAACCACAGCAGCCGACATCAAAGGTACCGGGGCTTTCGACAATAGCGTCGCAAACACACCTTGACTATAAGCTATCCGGAAGTGATGTAACGCCCGCTGCTCTTTCGGCAAAATAAAGCGGATACATCCAAACGCGGCAAAGAGAAACAGGCTCGTCGTCGCCAGGAAATAGAACAGGTAACCGGCGTCCATTTCTGTTGGGATTTTCCACTCTTGGTTCCGAGACGTAAGATTCGCCAGTACCGGCAAAAGCCGCCCCGCCCGCTCGGCTTCCATGATCGCAGCTAAGTCATCAGCTTTTAATTCGGGCACCGCCAAACGCAACGAATCCGTCAGCGATGATCCAGCTTGCAGCAGTTCCGATACCATCTGTAACCGGACTCCGACCGCGCCTTGATCAGAATTCCCGGCCAGGCGCAGAGCGTCGGCCAGGGGGTGATTGAGGCGAATGATGCTGTAAATCTTCTGGAGCACCATATCGGCGCGCCGACGGGCAATAAAATACCGCCCCAGCACCCACACGGGAATCATCAGCAGAATCGCATACTCGAATAACCATGTGCGCAGGAAAAGCAGCACCGCCACCGCTAAAGCCAGCGCACACCACACCGGCAGCCATGTTCCGAGAAATTCCAGCACCCCGCGCGAACGCTGCCGCCTGTCGATGTGCCTCCGGGCCAGCCATAACCTGAAATCTTTAAGCATATATTCCTGACTTAATCACAAAGCCAATCAATTTATCCAGTGCTATCCCGGCCCGGTAAGGCTTCTAAGCAATTGAATAAATGGCGATGCGACCGCATAAATAACCAGAAAAACCATCACGCCGATGAATAGCAACACCACCGGCGTAACCACTGCCGGCGCGATGGCCATGCGAGTCTGGGCCTCGCGGGTGTATCCTTCAGACAGCACGGTTAATGTTTCCGGCAGGTTGTTGGCGGCTATGCCGCTTTGAATCGTTGCCGCTACAGTCGCCGGCAGCATACGCCCGGGCGATGTTGAATTCAGCGGCAGGCCGCGCGATAGTGCCGCCTGCATGTGCCCACCATCCGCGGCCAATGCCGGTGAACCGGTCACGGAGTTGGCCAACTCGATGGCCTGCGGCAAATCCAGCCCGCTGACCACACCGATGCGCAAAGCATCACACCAGCGGGCAATAAAGCCCGCCCTGAGCATCGGCCCGAGCAGCGGAATATACAGCGCCATCCAGTCTTCTACGTACAGCATGGCAGGACGCTTGCGGAATATCAGCCAGAAGGCAATCGCCAGAACCGCGGCAGCCGCCACGCCGGCAACACACACCGGGGCGTGGGCACCGCCAGCCAAAATGATTTTTGTCAGCAGCGGCGTTGGGGGTGCTTCCAGGCCGTAAAAAAGGTGCTCGCGACTGGAATTCATCCATTGTCTGACAAAACTTTGAAAATAGGGAAAAACTTTCAACCCCATAAACGCCAGCACCGCCAGCAGAGCCGCAATAACACAGACCGGATAAGCCAAAGCGCGAAACAGACTTTCATTAAGCTTTTGCCGCAAGTCCAGATGATTACCCAAATTCATCAGCACTTCCGCGAGATTATTGGTGCGAATTCCGGCGTCCAGCAATCGCGCATAATCGGGTGGAAAATCGCTGCGGTGCTTCTCCACCGCCTGCGGCAATGTCAGCCCCGCCTGCAAATCCGCACTGATGTGCGATAATACGTTTACCCGCCGCCCACGCGGATTGTCAATGGCCAGCAATTGCAATCCGGTTTCCAGCGGCAAGCCGGATTTAATCAGCAGGGCCAATTGCTGATTGAAGCTCTTGAAATCTTCCGCGCCCAGCGGCCGCGTGCGCGTGGGAGCTCCGGCAGGCCAGAGTTCCAGCACTTTTAGTTCCAGCGCCTCCAGCGCGGACATTGCCGCCGCCTGATCCGCCGCATTCAGTGTCCCGGAAAGCTCCCGTCCGGAGGCCAATTGCGCCCGATAGCCAAAACTCACATCCATGATCCAATCCTCGATTCCGCACAATTTCCTGAAACCCTTCGCCCTCGGAATTAAAAACCGCCTCATAGCGCTTTACGGCACACACCCGGTAAGATCTGCGGTTTTCCAGCCAAAGAGCCTTGTCGCGAATAACCTCGGGTGTTCCATTATCACTTCAGCCAATCCGCCGCGCCATTGCGCGGCTGCGCCAATCCGGCGGTGTTCCTTTCGCACCAGCCTTAAAGGCCCAGAACGCGGCTTACCTCCGCCTGATCCGTCATGCCGCGCGCCATCAATTCCCGCGCTGCATCTTGCAACGTGCGATGAGCGGAGGATTTTTGCATGGCCGCTTCGAGGCTAACCGTATCGCTTTGCTCCAGAATCGCGCTGCGCACAGCTTGATCCATGCGAACGAACTGCGCAATGGGCAGACGGCCGGAATATCCGGCACCGGATCTTTTCCGCACCAATCGCTGATTCAATATCCCAAACACGCTGCTGGTGATCTGATAGCGTTGAATTCCCATTTCCAGCAGGCGGCTGACGGCTCCGGCGGGTGATCCGGCGTGCATGGTGCAAACCAGGCGGTGACCCGTCAGCGCGGCCTGCACCGCCAGGGACGCTGTGGCATTATCACGAATTTCCCGGATGGAAAATACCTGGGGATCCTGCCGCAACATACTGCGCAAAGCGCGTTGATAATCCAGTTCACCGAAGGGACTGACTTCAATTTGTGTTACCCCGGAAATGCCGCGTTCAATGGGATCTTCCAGCGACACAATGCTGATGCCCGGCTGCGTGCGAGCCAGGTGATCCAGCAGGGCATAAATGGTCGTGGTTTTACCCGCTCCCGCCGGCCCTATAACCGCCAGCATGCCGCTATCCGCACGGCAGAATTCCATGAGGAAATCCAGCGTATCGCGCGGTAAAAACAAATCTGAAAGTTGATGCGGCGCAAAGAGTTCCGCAGGCATGCGCACGGCGGCCCGCAGGCCATGAAGCGTGGGGATCACCGACAATCGCACATCCAGTCGGCGCGGAGAATCCATGCTGATGCGGCCTTCCTGCGGAATATCCCGGCGATAGGTCAGCAGATGTCCCATGACCATCAGCCGATTAACAATGGATTCCCCGGTTTCCGCAGGCACTTGTTCAATGGTTTCAAGCAGGCCGTCCATGCGAAAGCGAATCTGAAAGCCATCCGCAACCGGCTCAACATATATATCCGATGCGCGACGATCCAGAGCGCGGGCGATAAGCGAATCCACCAGGGGACGCACATCGGGAAAAGCTGTCGCGGTTGGTTTCATGGCACACAACCCTGTCACGGCATTAGGCGAATTCAAATGGTTATAACCTTGAACAATGACGAATGCAAGAAAAATGGAAAATCATAATAGGATGGGGCAGCCGATTGCTTTTGAATAAATATCCCTCGGAGCCAGTACACAATAACGATGCGTTTGCACGTGCATAACCATCCGGCTTCGGATTTAATGGGCCAACTCCGCCGATCATGATCAGGAAAAGTTGCTTATGCTTTGGGTCTATGCATGATTTACCATGGGCTATCGTTGCTATATTGGGCGTTTGGCCATCCGACCGCGGGGATCCATCGCGAAGTCGCGTTCATCCGTTGATTTTTTTTTCACGCAGGGCCTTAACTCGGGAAATATTTAGAAATGAAATCCAGATAACCCCGCGGGCCGTCGGCGCGGGTGTGCCGGGCGACGGATTTATTAATTTTACGGATGGCTTGAATTAAATCCTGGCGTGAATAATTGTTGAGGCTCAACAGCACCCGCATATTCCATTGCAAAACCCGGCCCAATTCATCCTTGCCGGGATCGACTTCCGGATTAATGCCCATGCGATTAAGCGTGGAAGCCACGGCAGAGTCTGTCAGGCGCACGCGATGCGTGTCACACACGGTGATGCTGCGTTCGATTTCCATTAACAGCGGGCGGTAATCTTCTGATGTCGCGTCCAGTGTTGGCGCGTTCACGCCCGGGCCGTATAGGTCCTTCAGCGGCTTTAGAAAACGCCGGTGGCTCACGTCGCCGATGGTAATGCCCAATTCGCCGGTAGATTCATCAAGGATGGTGAATTCAGCAATTGTTTGGAATTTGCCTTCCTGCCCATTTCCAGTCACATTTTCAAAGAGACTGGTGATTTCCGAGTCCATTTTATATCGCCTCCGATAGAGCAACGCGCCGGGCACCGGTCCAAATTACCCGCACGATGACCGTAACTCGGCGGCATGGGTTGTGTCAAGGCCCGCCTGGCTTGAACCAATTTGTCTTATGAGCCGCCAACGGCACGCCAAGCTTTTTCCGCCAGAGCGATGGTTTTGTCAATATCCGCTGAACTATGCGCCAAGCTTATAAACCAAGCTTCAAATTGCGAAGGAGGAATCAATACCCCCTCATCGAGCAGCGACTGAAAAAACTTTGCAAATGCGGGCTGATCGCATTGCAGCGCATCGGTGTAGGTGTGGACGCGGGCACCGCCGGGAGAGAAAAAGGGTGTGATCATACTGCCGCAGCGCTGCACGGAAATGGAATATCCGGCGGCTTGGGCGCTTTGCCGCAAGCCATCTTCCAATTGTTTTCCCAGCACTTCCAGATGTTCATGGGCATGTGAATCCTGTAATAATCGCAACGTGGTGATTCCCGCCTGCATCGCCAGCGGATTGCCCGAAAGCGTTCCCGCCTGATACACCGGCCCTGACGGTGAAACCAGATTCATAATATCCCTCCGCCCGCCGTAAGCTCCCACCGGCAGGCCGCCGCCGATGATTTTTCCCAGACACGTCAAATCCGGCTTGATGCCCAAAAGTCCCTGTGCTCCTGACGGATGTACCCGGAAGCCCGTCATGACTTCATCAAAAATCAGCAGCGCCCCCGCCGCGTCGCACAGTGCCCGCAATGCTTCCAGATAACCGGGTTGCGGTAATACCACGCCGATGTTGCCCATTACCGGTTCAGTAATAACGGCGGCAATTTGCGGGCCGAACCTGGCGAAGGCCGCCTGCGCCGCCGGTAGATCATTAAACGCCACGACCATGGTATTGGCGGTAACGGTTTCCGGAATGCCCGGACTGCTGGGATGGCCATGCGTGGTGGCACCGCTGCCGGCCTGAACCAGCAGCGCATCAACATGTCCATGGTAACCGCCGGCCATTTTGACAATCAGTTCACGGCCTGTAAACCCGCGTGCCAGGCGCAAAGCGCTCATCACCGCTTCTGTTCCGCTGTTGACAAAGCGAATCATTTCCACGGCAGGCATGGCCTGGCAGATCATACCTGCCAACTCCACTTCCGCAGCGGTGCAACAGCCGAAGCTGGCGCCATGGCTGATCTGTTTGGCCACCGCCGCCTGAACCGCCGGGTGGCCATGCCCGAGGATAAGCGGCCCGTAACTCATGACGTAATCAATATATGAATTGCCATCCACATCCCAAATCGTGGAGCCTTCGCCGGAGGCAACAAACAGCGGATCGCGCCCGACACTCTTAAAAGATCGCACGGGTGAAGAAACTCCGCCCGGCATCAGATTGCGAGCTTTCGCGAATAGCGCCTTGGATTTGGCATATCGATTCAGAACTGGTGATTTTTTCTTCATTGGCAGAGTTTAACGCGCCGGGCCGGGAAAATCAGGAAGCTCGATCTGTCAGGCGGGCATGGAATCTCTTCGCGGTACTTGCAATTCGATCAGCAATATTGTATGTTGGTTATCCAACAAACATACTAAAAGGAGAACCATCATGAAAAAGCCTGATTTATCTGATAACGCCGATGTCAACATGGAAAAGCTGACTGCAACGCTGGCCGACTTGGGCCGACGGATTCGGCTGCAGCGTCAAAAAATGCAAATGACCCTTGATGACCTCGCCGCCGCCACCGGCATCAGCAAGCCGTATCTATCCAATATTGAAACCGCACGGCTTGTCGGCCCGCCTTCCAGCGATAAATTAGCGCACATTGAAAAAGCCCTGGCCATTGCTTCCGGCGAGTTGATCCGTCATGCGGATTATCTCCGCACGCCGGAAAGCATCCGGCAACTCTTGCCGGACAACCCCTCCACCGCCCTGCCCCGCCATGATCACGGAGCGGTTGATCTTGACCAATTGCTGCGCCGGGGCCTCGGCGGCCGGAGCGATCAACAAGCCGGCACACCGGAGTTCACCGCGTCCGCGAACGCTCGCGATCGTCATCCGCCGCTGGTTCACATTCCACTGATCAATCGTGTAGCCGCGGGTTCACCGACAGAATATACCGATCTGGATTATCCTGTCGGCATTGCGGACGCTTACATTCCAGCGCCGCTGCCTGATGCCCAACCGGATCAACCGGGAGCGACCGCCGATTCCGCGGCCGGAATGTTTGCGTTACGGGTGGAAGGTGATTCCATGTCGCCGCAGTATCTTCCGGGAGACATTATTGTACTTTCCAGTATCGACTCCCCCGCCGATGGAGATGACTGCCTTGTTCGTCTTGATGAGCAGGGCAATTTCGCCACAACCTTTAAACGCATCTATTTTGTCGATGCCCAGGGGAATCAGGTCGCCAATGCCAGCCATGTGCAGCTCTGTCCGTTGAATTCGCGCCATGCCACACGCACGGTGGCCCGGGAACATATAACCAGTCTTTATCCGGCGGTATGGAAAATCACTCCCGCGCCCCGGCGCTCGGCTGCCGCCCCCACCGCCGCGTCACCCACCGATACAACTTCCGCCCCGACTCCCGCTCGAAAACGCACGAAGCGCAACCAAATCGCCGATTCGACGAAATAATATTATTGTTCCACCGCGGCAACAGCTTCATCGCCTCGCTGCCAATACCGCGGATGCGCAGCCGCTTGGATTGGGTAAGCGGCATAAAACATCCACAGGTTGTTCAGTGAAACCATTGGCCGTTGCGAGAAATCCCATCGCACGGCATTAGAGCGGTTCTCAAAAGTCGTGTCGCATGCGGGGGCAATAATTCGCGCATGCGTAATTTGCGCCAGGGCGGTTTTTGTGGCATAGTAGTGACATGC